>JAFYUZ010000101.1 GCA_017549365.1 Clostridia bacterium | reverse complement strand
GAGTTTACAAATAAATTGTAGCATATCGAAAAAAACAATCTCGTTATTTATGGGAGACCAAATGGTTATTTTGCAGGCAAAAAGGCACCGCTATTCCCTGAACAAGGGGGAGCAGTGCCCGCAATTTTTAGGTTGTTATTGCTTGTGTTATTGCTTTTTTATTCTATATAGCAAAGGCTGACCGTGCGGTCAGCCTTTAAATTTGCCCTATTCTTCCCAAAGTTTACTAAACTCTACCGAGATTCGGTTGATTTTTTAAGAAAAAGGCGGTAAAATATAGCATATACACGAAGCAAGGAGAGTTTTTTATGAAAGAAAGTATGGGTCAGATAATCAGCAATCTGAGAAAAGAAAAAGGAATGACGCAAAAAGAGCTTGCCGAAATTTTGGGGATCACAGACAAGGCAGTTTCAAAATGGGAACGAGATCTCGCCTACCCCGACACGGCATTGATACCGCAGATAGCAGAGCTTTTTGGGATTTCCACCGACGATCTTTTGAGTGCAAAAAGCGTGCCCTGCCAACAAACGGGCAAAAAAGATGATATCGTAGGGCTTATACTTTCGGCACTTCCCCTTGCCATGGGAGTTGCGCTTGTTGTTCTTTCGATACTCGGAAAAACAGACGTACATTCGGGTTTTGGCATGGCAGGCATCGGTATTGCCTGCATCTCGCTTAACCAATTAAGAAAAAAATAAAAACAAAGACTATGTTTGCAAAATGTGCAACATAGTCTTTTTGTTTTTAAAATTCAGTTGTGTTTTGTTCGGAAGGTATCGCAGAAGGTATCTGTGGTACACCCTGCCCCCGATCCTTCAATGCTGATATAATCGGCACTGCATTCCATATTTTCGTTGTAAATGCAGTCGGTGGCAAAACATTCGACCTCTGCTTGGTCGCCCGCGCAGTTTGTGCAGGAACAACAGTTTCTGTCGGCAGATTTTTCGCCGTCAACAAAACTGTCGCAACAGGTGCATCCGTTGTAGTCGCTGCAATCGTCCACATCGATTTTTACAGTTTCTCTTTCGCAATATCCTTTTGTGTTATATGCACATTTTCGTGCACTGCAGGTAATTTCAGGCATTTTATTCTTCCTTTCTTTTTCGGGAGTTTATGTCCTGAAACTATTATTGCAGAAATAATTTTTATTATACAAAAAAATTATTTTAAAAGCACTTCGTCAAGAATTGCAAACCTTTCCTGCGACCATTCGAAAACACCTTGTGCAGCATATTTACCCGAAAAATAATGTTTTTCGGGGTATTCGTCGAATTCCGACAAATAAACTTCGTCGGATATTTTAAGTGCATTGCTTTCAAAAACGGCCTTTATATTATCGGGATTCAGCACCGATTGACGAAGAAATGTGTATCTTTCGATTATTTCCTTTGAAAAATTTCTGCACAGTTTTTCCCACAACGCGTTGTCTGTGCCCGACAAAAGCTTGCCATCGGAAAAAGAAGGCTTTACCGAATCGTTTGCCGAAACGTATTCGCCCGTCTGCTTGATTCCAAAGGTGTGAGTAAGATTATACATCGACGGAATCCATTTTTTGCCATCATAGGTCACCCAGTTGCAAAACAGATCCACGTTTAAATCAGCACCGAAGGCATAGACACAAATGAGATAATCTATTGCCGCATCAACGTCAAGCACATTTTCGATCTGCTCTTTGAATTCGGCATCATCGCAGTTGAGCACAAAATCGCTAAAATCAAGGAAACGCTGTTTGGCGCTTTGCATTTTTTCTTCATCCTTCGGATAAATCACCTGGCAAGGTACAAATCCGTCAGAGCTTTTTTGATATCGGAAATCAAAGGTGCCGAAAAACGGGAAGGTATATATCAAAGCCTGCGTTTCGGGGTTGTCGATGCCAAAAAGAGTCTCGTCATTGGGTTTGCAAAGATTATATATGCCCTTGTAATTATTGTTTGTATAAAACAGCACGGGAAAACCCGCATCTGCTCCGTACCCCGGAAGTTGAGCAAGGTTTTTGTCTATTTTATTTCTCGTTGCGGTGACGGCGGACCAGATGGCGGATGCCGTCAAATTTCGCGACGCGCTTTTGTCTGCATACTCGGATTTCAAAGCATATCTGTCATAAGGCGAAAGAGATGCATCGGGATTCATAACAAACGGCTCGGTTCGGTCGTCATTCGCAAAAAGATATATGTCGTAATCTTTTTTTGAATAGGCGTTTGACTCGTTGCCGTCCTTTGAGATACTGCCGTATATCTTATATTGCGTTTCGCCGTCAAAATATGTGACGTCCACAGGGATCATGGTGCCGTCGGGAATGCCTTGGATATAAAGGCGGTCAATTCCCTTCGGAGGCTCGTATTCGCCGTCAGAAAGCTTTATATCGCATTCTGTGCAGTATCCGTAGCTTGTCTGAAATCTTATGTCATTGAAATACTCGTCCACCTTGTGTCCAAGGGCCGAAACGCTTTCGACATATTCAACCTCTTTGCACGAACTGCAGATCCTGTATCGATATCCGTTGAGGGTGCAGGTTGGCTCGGTTGTCTTTATATCACCGAAAGAATGTCTATGCGAACAAGCTGAAATAAAAAGTGTAAAAACGAGGAACAAGCACAATAAAAATTTTTTCATTTTAACTTCCTGTTTTATTTGTTTGAGAAAAATCCATCGAGAACAGTAATTCTTTCCCGATACCACGAATAAAGCTTTCCCGCTTCATCAAGAGGATTGTTATACGGGGCGCCGTAGGTTGCCGCATCCTCCTTGTATACCTCGATATCAAGCTTGGTTATGGCTCTGTGGAATTCTGTTTCGATGTTGGAGGGAGAAAGTCTTGTTTCTTTGAGCTCGCGATAGCGGGATTTGATATCTGAATAATTCTTTTCGAAGAAAGCGTCCCAAAAATCGCCGAAATCGGACATAAAGATCGAGGTTTCGGAAAGCTGTGTTGTATACCACGAACAACCGTAGCTATGTTCGGTATTGGCAGGAACGGGATACCACATTTTTCCGTCAGAGGTTACCCAATAAAGATCGGAAAAGGCGTCGATATTGCCTGTTATAAGTGAGAAAACGAAATAATCGGTGAGAATGGCGTTTTTTTCGTCCGAGGCAAGATAGCCGCTTTTGACATCAAGAAAAGTGGAAAGAGACGAAATTGCAGTGTACTTTTCTGTTTCGTTTCCGAAAAGATATTCGTACTGAGAAGAGTACTCTTGGGTTTCGCTGTCTTTGGTCATTTTCTGTCTTACAACGTATTTTGTATCGGCAGACTGATTCTTTTCGGCAAGGATAGAATACGGAATGGACAAGGTGTAGATACCTGCAAAGCTATAATCGGGCTTTGTACTCTTGATATAAAGAAGCATATTATAGCCTGCGTATTCTGTGTCATCGGAAACCTTGATATACTTTCCGTATTCGGGATAAAGTTCTGAAACGAGGTCTTTCCATTGACGGTAAGTTATAATACGCCTTGCAAAAGTCGGGTCGTCGTTGTTGGCATAAAGGTTGATCTCCTTGCTATCGCCAAAATCGCCGAACAAAAGCTGGTCGCCCTCGGAAACGTGGAAATCGGTGAGCACATAACTGTGCTTTGCATCCACCCTTTCGCCGCTGTTCATCAGGCGAACCTTAAGATTACCGCCTGATTTTGCCGCTTCGACTATTTCATCCTCAACGCCGTCGGTATAGGTGAAGGTGGCGGAGATGGAATTTTTGTCGGTCATACCCGCGCCTCTGCCGATAAGTCTTAATGACGGGATGGGAGAAAGCTTGGCAGGGGTTTTCTCAAGGCTCATCAACTGCTGACAAACAGTGCAACGGGTCTCTTTTTCGCCGTTGGTGGCGGCTGTGGGCTCTTTTACCACCTTTGTGGCAGGCTTATGACCTGTGGGTTCCTGCTCGGACAGTTGCACCACATCGCCGCAGATGCGGCACTGTTTGTAATGTCCGCCCGACGTGGTACATCCGGGGGCAATGTCGTACTCGCGGTAAATATGAATGAAATTGTAAAAAATCAAAGCGAGTATTATAACCGCTGCCACGGGGATTGCTATCATTGCAATAAGTTTTTCCCTGGGCATGCGGATGGTATAATCCGAATTGTAATCGTTATTCACGGGGAATATCTCCTAAATCGTTATTTTTTCTCAAACATATCTGCAAGACGGCGAGCAGATTCGGCAAGCTTTTTTACACCTTCAAAAGCTGTATCGGCAGAATACGCCTCAAGAAAACTGTCTGCTTCAAGGGTGAAGTAGCCGTTGTATCCGATCTCGCGCAGAGCATCCACTGTTGCAACAAAATCTATATCCATTGAAAAAGGAATCTGGTGGCTGTCGTGCCATCTGTCGTTGTCGTGGATATGAAGCGCCGCAAGACGATTTCCGAGAGCGCGGATCATATTTACCACTCCGTCTCCCGAGCCGCGCATTTCGGCATGGCCGATGTCAAGGCACGCCACAAGATACGGATCGTTTACAACGTCGATGTGATCGCAAAAGCTTTTTGACGTGGCGCAGGCGGCAAAGGAAGATTCGTTCTTTTCGCCGTCCCAGTTCCACATATTTTCTGTGGCGATCTTTACGCCGCAGGTCTTGGCGAAGGGCAAAAGATCGTTGTACATCTGCGCGTTTTCTTCGGGGTTCTTGTTGTTGTCGGGGTGGATGATACATATCTCGCCACCGGCTTCTGCGGTACATTCGATCGCTCTTTTAAGATACGAGCGTATGTCGGCGTTTGATGTGGGAAAAGGTGCGTGCGACTGATTGCAGACAATTCCGTTGTCAAGGCCGATCTGTTTGAGTTTTCTTGCAAACGAAAGATAGTCTTTGCCCGAAAGCGGATGATTTGTTGTACTGACAGTGTCACTTGCCCAATCGTAGCGGCACATGGCAAACATGGAAAAATCCCATGCATCAAATCCCGCTTTGGCTATAAGTTCTACCGCTTTTTCTTCTCCCACAAGCTTTGAGGCAGAATGGATCTCTGTTGATATTTTCATTTTTTCTCCTTTGGCAAATGCCTTATTTGCAAAACTTTTCAACGTAGTTATCAAGGGCGTTGTCGATGATCTTGACAGCCGCTTGCCTACCGCTTACTTCATCAACCGCGGTATCCTTACCCTCAAGATTTTTGTATACCGTAAAGAAATGCTTCATTTCTTCAAAAACGTGGGCGGGAAGCTCGCTGATGTCCTTGTACATATTATAGGTGGGATCGTTGAAGGGAATGGCGATGATCTTTTCGTCGTTTCTGCCGTTATCGATCATGGTGATGACACCGATGGGATAAGCTCTGACAAGGGTCATGGGTTCGATCTGCTCGGAACATATAACAAGAACGTCAAGCGGGTCGTTGTCGTCGCCGTAGGTACGGGGAATAAAACCGTAGTTTGCGGGATAGTGGGTGGAAGTATAAAGAATTCTGTCGAGTATAAGATAACCTGTTTCCTTGTCAAGCTCGTACTTTTTCTTGCTTCCTTTTGTTATCTCGATCACGCAGATAAAATCCTGTGAATTTATTCTTTTGGGTGAAATATCGTGCCAGATATTAGACATATGTAAAACTCCTTTCGGATACGTTATTTTTTCTTGTTAAAAAGCTCTTTTATATCTGTGGCAGAAAGAAATCCACATACCACAACCACCATTCCGCATCCGACTGTTATCGGATTGAGAAGTGAAAGGTCGGAAAATATCGCCACAGAGAAAACAAGTGCCCACGCGGTGTAGGTAATATTCAATCCCATTGCCTTTGCAACGCCGAGCTTTGCGATAGTTTTGTAATAAAGAAGATACGAAATCGTTGCAAACAACGCGGCAACAAAAACGAAAAGCAACGCTTTTACGTTTTTTCCGACAAAAAGCTTTGCGGTAAAATCCCAGCCGCCGAGAAAAGGAAGAATTATGATGCCATAGATGAGGGCAGAAACGCTTTGGCGCACGGTAAGTGCGTATTCACTTTTGATACCATCGTCTTTCATGCATTTTGAAAGGATAACTCCCTCTATACCCCATCCGAAGGCGCACATAAACGCACCGAGCAATCCGAGCCAGAAGTTTGAAATATCAATATCCGGCGAAAAGCTGATGCCAAACACGCCCGCAATGGTAAGACAAAGAAATATCCATTGATACCATCTGACCTTTTCTTTGAGAAAAAGAAAAGCAAGAACGCTTCCGATGGCGGGATATATGGCGCTGGCAATGGCGCCGACCGATGCGCCCATGTAATTTACGGCAAGAACATAACCCGTCATACCGCAGGGACCGCCGATGGCAGAAGCAAGAACCAGCCATTTCAGTTCTTTCGAGCGAAACATCGAAAAAAGCTCTTTTCCCTTTCCCCTTGCGGCGCAGGTCAGCCACATGATAACAGCAGACGCCGCATCGTGCAAAAAGGTGCTGACAAAAGGTGCAAAGGCAATTGCCGCGGCGTTTGACACAAACGGGCTTAATGACAACGCAAAACCCAAAATCACCGTCTCAAGCGCCCAGGTGATGCCGGCAAACATTCCCGTTATCACAAGGCACCCCCAAAAACAAGATCGGGAATGCACGACACGTCGCCAAAAACGAAATCGGCATACGAGGCATGCCTTTTTCTGTTTTCTTCGTTGGCACCGACAGATATAACGCGTATGCCTGCATTCTTTGCAAAACGCACATCGGTCATGGTATCGCCCACCATGATGATATCTGAAAGATCGATCGAATATTCTTCTGAAATCTTAAAAGCGCAGGATGGATCGGGCTTTGGAGGAGTTATACCGTCGTCGGTAAACACCTTTTCGAAAAGATCCGAAACACCGAGCTTTTCAAGGCAAAGGCTTGTTATTTCGGGATTGTCGGTGGTGACGACAAAAAGCCTGATGCCATATTCTTTCAGCGACTCGAGAACTCCGCGCAAATTGTCGCAGGTGCCGCGAACATCGCCTTGGAGCGAATTTTTGTTGTAGCTTTGGGTGACAAACGGTGACATTTCGGAAAGGGCAAGGTCGTGACCGTGTTTTTTTGCCACCTTCAAAAATGCTTCGGCTATTTCATCGTAGGTGCCCTTGCAAAGAACACCGTCTATATCGGAAACGCCGTCTTTTACTCCTATTGCTTCAAGAAAATCGCAAACAGGAACATCGTTTTGGTCAAATCTGTTTTTCAGATCTTTTATTACTTCAACCGAAACCGATATCCAAAACGAATCAAAATCAATAAGAGTTCCGTCTTTGTCAAAAATTATTGCTTTTACTGCCATATTTGTCTCCGTGAATAAATCTGAATATAATCCGGCAAATTTGCTACACAGAACATTATATCACAAAAAAACAGAAAAGACAACACAGAAGGTTGTCTTTTCGTAAAAAATCGTAGATTTAATCGTTACGCGTGCGCCATTTGCATTTCGTTCGAAACTTCGGCGTTGCGATTGACTTCCTCTGCGCTGTGGAAGGTGGGAACCACCTGCATCAGGGCATCCCGCATTTTGTCGTTGTCGCAACTTTCAAGGGCAGACGAGAGAACCGAAAGCTTTTCGTCAAGCTCTGCTCTTGTGGGGCAGATATCGCGCTCGATGAAGATGAGCGAATTGTCGGTTTTGTCAAGTTCTTCTGTCTTGATAAGAAGCTCTTCGTAAAGCTTTTCGCCGGGGCGAAGACCGATAACGTCGATGTCGATATCAACGTAGGGTGTAAAGCCCGAAAGCTTTATCATATTTTCGGCAAGGTCAAGGATCTTGACGGGCTTGCCCATGTCAAGTACGTAAATTTCGGATTTTGCCGCCATAGAGCCTGCCTCGAGAACAAGGTGCGCCGCCTCGGGGATGGTCATGAAATATCTGATTATACGCTTGTCTGTGATGGTAACCGGTCCACCCTGCTCTATCTGTTTTCTGAAAAGCGGAATAACAGAACCGTTGGAGCCAAGAACATTGCCGAAACGAACGGCAACAAAATCTGTTGCGCTGTCTTTTTTCGACTGGATAATCATTTCGCACATTCTCTTTGTGGCTCCCATGATGTTGGTGGGATTTACCGCCTTGTCGGTGGAAATAAGAATAAATCTTTCAACACCGTGCTTTTCGGCAAGGTTCGCCACGTTCAAAGTTCCGAAAACGTTGTTCTTTATAGCTTCGCTCGGGCAGTTTTCCATCAAAGGAACATGCTTGTGCGCGGCGGCGTGGAGAACGATCTGGGGCTTATACTTTTCGAATATCTCGTCGAGCTTTTTGGCATCTCTGACAGATGCAATCTCAACCGAGAGATCAAGTCTTTTTCCGTAAGTTCTTGTAAGTGCCTGCTGGATATCGTAGGCGTTGTTTTCGTAAATATCGAGGATTATGAGCTTTCTGGGAGAAATCTTTGCGATCTGACGGCAAAGTTCACTGCCGATAGATCCGCCGCCACCCGTGATAAGTACGGTTTTTCCGCAATAAAAGTTTTTCGCCTTGCTTTCGGAAAAATCTATGGAGTCTCTGAAAAGAAGGTCTTCGATGCGTACGTCGCGAAGAGTTCTTTTTTCGCAGGATTCGGCATCGAGAGGATAGTCATAGGTCTTAACATTTAGACCTGTCTGCTGATAAAGCTGATATTTTTTTGCTTTTTCCGCAGAAGAAAGGCGAGGAAGTGCGATAACTATTTCCTGAATAGGAAGGGATTTGATCTTTTCGACCACGTATTCGTCTTCCTTGATAACGGGAATATCAAGAATGGTATTGCCGATTTTTGAGGTGTCAAGATCTATGAAATACGAAGGTCTGTACTTGGAATATTTATTGGAAAGAAGGTCCTTTGCAAGAAGCACGCCCACACTGCCTGCACCGACGATGGCAATGGATATTTTGCTGGTATCCACCTCATCCTTGCCTTTTTCGCGGTAGTGCTGATACAAAAATCGCGCAGCAAGACAGCAAAGGCAGGTTGCACCGTATATGGAGAAGCACTGGATAAATCCGAGGAAAGGATTCCAGGCAAACATCTCGTATTTCGCATTGAGCGCGCGAAGAACGAGGTTTAAAACACTGTATGCGGCACCGGCAACAAGGTCTGAAAACAGCAATCTGAAATAATCGTTAAAGCCTGCATATCTCCAAACTCTGTTGTATGCCTTGAATGCAAGTCTTGAACCGATAAGAAATACATATCCTGCGACAATGTGTCCAAGCTTTATCATCCAGTTTGTTTTTTCTGCAAAATCTTCACCGAAAAGTACGAGCAACAATACTCCGCACACCGCAAGGTAACAAAGACTGTCTACTGCCAAGATCAAAAGGCGTCTTTTCTTCATGTTAATCTCCTGTTTTGTTTTGCACGATCGTTATATTACGATTATACAAAAATATTTTAAACTTCGCAATGATATAAAAATGCAAATTTGGGAAAATAGATGAAACGCGATTATTTTTTGCCAAGGGCTTTGCTCTTTTCAAAGGCGGCATTTACGGCATCGATGACAGAAGCGCGGAAACCTTCTTTTTCAAGAACCGAAACCCCCTCGATGGTACTGCCACCGGGACTGCAGACGGCATCCTTGAGTTTGCCTGTGTGCTCGTCCGACAAAAGAGCAAGCTTTGATGCTCCCAAAACCGTACGGGCGGCATATTCGTTGGCAAGTGTTCGCGGAAGACCGCATTTTACCGCACCATCGGCAAGAGCCTCGAGAAACATATAAACATAGGCAGGCCCACAACCCGAAAGGGCAGTTGCCGCATCAAAAAGCTTTTCGGGCAAAACGTCGGTTTTCCCTGTGAACGAGATAAGGTCACAAAATGCCTTCACTTCATCGCAAGGAACGAAAGACGAAGCGCATACAAGGGTAACGCCTTCGCCAACCGCTGACGGTGTGTTGGGCATAATGCGCACGATCTTTTGTGTTTTGCAAAGCTCGCAAAGAGTATCAACAGTTGTACCTGCAAGCATGGAAACTATTATATAATCGTCTTTTCTGTCTTTTATACATTCGGCAACCTTAGAAAGAACGCTTTGCGCCATCTGCGGTTTTATACCGAGAAAAATATATCTGCTATCGCAAATTTCTTCGAAAGAAGCGGCATCGCATCCTATGCGCAGGGCGGCATCTTTCGAGCTTTGCTCGCTGCTGCAACATACCGCAACGGCATCTTTACCGACGCGCTTTGAAACAGCGGAAGCGATGATGCCCCCCATATTTCCTGCGCCGATGAAGCCTGCAAGATATTTACCCATAAATAAATCCTCCGTTTAACGGATATGTCCGTTTCCTTCAATCACATATTTATACGTAGTCAGCTCCTCAAGACCCATGGGTCCGCGTGCATGGAGCTTTTGGGTGGAAATTCCCATTTCACATCCGAGGCCGAATTCTCCTCCGTCGGTGAAACGGGTAGAAGCATTGACGTAAACCGCCGCACTGTCGGTTGAGGAAACGAAAAGATCAGCATTTTTCTTATCTTTTGTGATAATAGCCTCGCTGTGGCCTGTGGAATGGGAAAGAATATGAGAAACTGCCGCATTCACGTCCGAAACCACCTTGACTGCAAGGATATAATCGAGAAATTCGGTGTCGAAATCGGTGTCGGATGCAGGTGTTCCGTCAATTATCTTTTGCGATCTTTCGCAAAGGCGAAGCTCGACGGGAATAAGTCCGTCGTTTTTCCTTTGATCGACAATAAGGCTTTTAAGTTTTGGCAAAAAGTCATCTGCTATTTTTTCGTTTACAAGCAAAACCTCCTGCGCATTGCACACCGACGGGCGGCTTGTTTTTGCGTTGTTTACGATTTTGAGAGCCATATCTTGATCTGCGGATTCATCGACGTATATATGGCATATACCCGTGCCCGTGTGAATACACGGAACTGTGGCGTTTTCAACGCAGGCGTTTATAAGCCCTGCACCCCCTCTGGGGATAAGAAGGTCAACGTAGCCCTGTGCAGTCATAAGAACGTTTGCGCTTTCACGACCGGGTTCTGACACAAGATTCAAGATATTTTCGTCTGCTCCCGCCGATGCAATTCCCTTTTTAAGAGCGCTGACAATGGCAAAGCAAGAAGAATACGCTTCTTTTCCGCAACGAAGCAGACACGAATTGCCGCTTTTGATTGCAAGGCAGGCGGCATCCGAAGTGACGTTGGGGCGGCTTTCGTATATGATCGCCACAAGTCCGAGGGGAACTCTGCGTTTTTTTATAACAAGTCCGTTGGGGCGAACAGTTTCGCTGATATCCTCGCCCACAGTTGATTTAAGCTTTGCGATCTCACGCATGCCCGATGCCATGGCGCGGATGCGCTTTTCATCGAGAAAAAGACGATCGAGCATAACATCAGAAACAGTACCCTTTGCTTTTTCAAGATCGGAGCGGTTGCTTTCTATTATCGCATCCATGTCCGCTTCAAGTGCATCTGCCATAGAAAGAATGAGGGCATCCTTTTGTTCGGATGACATAAGTGCGGCAAAGGCTGATGCTTTTTTTGTTATTTTTACAAGTTCAATAGTTTTCATCAATGTACCTTTTTCAAAAATCTTGTGCCTATTTTTTCTCCTGCAACAATGTCGTAAAGCAGAGAAGGATTTTCGCCGTTGGCGATAATCATATCACACCCCGCTTCTGTTGCAATCTGCGCGGCTTTGATCTTGGTTGCCATTCCGCCGGTGCCAAGAGCGCTTCCCTTGCCGCCTCCGAGCGAGATGATGTGCTCGTCGATTACTGTTACGGTGTCAATAAGTTTTGCATCGGGATTTTTATGCGGATCCTTGTCATAAAGACCGTCGATATCAGACAAAAGGATAAGAAGGTCTGCACCGATGCTTGCCGTCACAATGGCGGAAAGTGTATCGTTGTCGCCGATTTCGATTTCTTCGACAGAAACGGTATCGTTTTCGTTGATAATGGGAAGAGTATCAAGCTCGATAAGGCGTTCGAGAGTGTTGTGAAAATTTTTCTTTCTCGTTTCGCTTTCGATATCGGGAGCGGTGATGAGTATTTGTGCCACATTGTGATTGTATTCGGTAAAAAGCTTGTCGTAGGTATACATAAGCTCGCACTGACCGACCGCCGCGGCCGCCTGTTTTGTTGGGATATCGTCGGGGCGAGATCCCAGGCTGAGTTTTCCAACACCCATGCCGATAGCGCCGGACGAAACAAGAACGATCTCGTTTCCTGCGTTTTTCAGATCACTGAGCACTTTACAAAGCTCTTCTATTCGTCTTATATTAAGTCTGCCGGTTTTGTGCGCAAGGGTTGACGTACCAACTTTTATTACAATTCTCATAATAACCCCTTTTAATTGTTTATTTTATCATTTTATCATTGATAACACGAAAAAGCAACACCCAATTGTAAATTATACATAAATATGTAAAAAAACACGACTTACAAGAAAGAATTATAAGAAAAAAGAGGTGCTGTCAAAGCACCTCTTTCGGGAAAATTCAAAATTACTTTTCGTCCTCGTCGCGGATGATTACCTTGAGAGGATCTTCTGTGTCGTCAACATATTCTTCATTGCCGTTTGCGGCGTTGAAGTATCTGTATGTGAGAGACCAGAGAGACTTAAGCTTTGTATTAGCCTCTGTGTATTCGTAAAGATCAGCGTCGAAGTCAAATACGAATTCGTCGTAAGGTGTGCGAACTTCGCCGTCATCAGCTCTTACGTCTTCTTCAACGATCTCCTCTTCTTCGGGAGTTTCTGCGGGAAGAGTTGTTGCATAGACTGTGGAACCGCCGAAGCTGAGTGCCGCATAAGCGTTGTTTGCAGAAGCATCAGCAGCTGCAGTTACGATTCTCTTGCCTGTGGCGATCATCTGAACGTTTTCGTTTGCTCTCTTGGCATCATTGGCAGCCTTTGTTGCTGTTACCTGTGCCTTGTTTGCTGCATCTGCATCGTTCTTGGAGGATGTTGCCGCGCTTGCCGCAACTGTATCTGCATACTGAGATTCTTCAACAAAGAGTTCTGCATCTTCCGCAACCTTCTTTGCAGTTTCTGCTGCGGTCTTTGCTTCAGCCGCTGCAGCCTCTGCCTTTGCGGCTGCTGCCTGGATAACTACGAGAGAGTTGCTGATGGTAGCGTCTGCTTCTGCGATAGTTGCGGCGCTTGTGCCATCGTTAACAACGCCTGCAATGATCTTGCTGATCTCTGCTCTTGTTGCGCTCTTAAGAGCCTTTTCTGCTTCGGCTGCTGCTGTTTCGGCTTCTTTTGCCGCCTTTTCTGCAGTTTCAGCTGCATTTTCAGCCTGCTTTGAATAACCTTCGCCCTTTGCTCTTTCGGCACGAACCGCATCGTCGCCAACCCAAGTTGCGATCTCGTTTTCGGATACTGTAAGGGCTGCGAGCTGAGCGTTTACTGTTGCATAAACGGTATCAACATCGTACTGACCGCGGCAAAGGCCTTCGTAGTACTGCTTTGTGATGTTGTTTGCTTTTTCGAGAAGGATCTCTTCTTCGATGAGAGTGTTTGCATCAAAGCCGTAGAACATGCTGAGGAGAGAATCGAGATTCTGCTGTTTGAAAGCTTCGGTTCTGTCGGTTTCGCCAACAACAATGTCCTTGATATAGTGGTGACCTGTGTAATCGTTGTTCATGTAGTAGCCGCCGTTGGACTTGACGTTGATCTTCTTTTCGCCGGAATCCTCGGTGACTCTGTAATAATGTTCTTCTTCGATACCGTACTGAAGAAGGTTTGCAAGCTTTGCGTTTGTGTTGAAGAGAGTGATGATCTCAGTCGCTCTTGCGGGGTTTCTGGAAGCGGAGCTTACAACGAAAACAGAGTCAAGAGTGTTTTCGGTGGTTGCAACAGGTCTCTTGTAGATCTGGCAAACGTATTCTGTTCCGTCTTCTTCTGCCCACTTTGCGGGAGAATCAGCATAACCCTTGCGTACGTCAACAGCAAAAGGTGTACCTTCAACGTATGTATCGGGAATATAACCTGCAAGCTTGTATTCGCGGATCTTTGCAAAGTGTGTCTTTACAACTTCGTCTGCATTTTCAGCAAAGGGAGAGTTTGCAAACACACCGTATACGTTGTACTTTGCACCGAGAGCTCCGCCATCTTCCTGATAGTACTCGTAGAACTGAGGAGATACTCCGCCGTCGCTGAGAGCAAGCGGAACAACACCGGGTTCGTTTGCCGCGATAGTTGCAAGATAACCGGAAAGAGCATCGATGGTCTTGAGGTCATCCGCATTTACGCCATACTTATCAAGGAGTTCTTTGTTGAAAACGAGGTATTCGTATTCGCCGATCGCCTTGTTTACGGGAATACCGTAAAGTCCGTTTGCAACGCTTGTTGCACCTGTTATGAAGGTGGGATAAACGTTGGAGGTGATAAGCTTAGCTTCGCTCTTGAGGTAATCGTCGAGCTTTGTAAGACGTCCGCTTTCTGCAAGTTCGATGTACTTGGAAGCGCTGTTTACAAGGAAGATGTCGATCTGGGGATCGGAGAGAACGATCTCGGGCTTAACCTTTTCTACGATGGGGTTGCCGTCTTCGTCATTGACGGGGTTGCCGTTTTCGTCAACCTTGGTTCTTTCGTAACCGAAGATCATCTTTGCAAGTCTGTCGTATTCGCTTTCGTTCTTTTCTTCGGCAGCTTCAAGTTCTTCGCCCGAAAGAGCACCTGCTTCTGCAGTTGCGTCTGTGGTTGCAGCTGTGGCGTCGGTTGTGGCGCCGGCCTTGTTCTTTTCTTTCTTTGCAGCCTTTTCAGCTTCTCTCTTTGCTTCGAGCTCGAGCTGATATGCAACAGCCGCGTCTTCGGCTTCGTTTATAGCATTCCAATATTCGAGGTTATCTCCGCCGTCGTCGTGGATGTAGTTGATCTTAACAACGGTTCTGTAATCGGGAAGCAAAATTTCGTTAAGTGCGATTTCAACAGTCTGAGCCTGTTCGAGATCTGTCTTTTCGTCTGTGAGAATGTACATATTGAGGACGATATTCTGGCGGATGCTGGATGTATCCGTGGTTTCAGAATCGTCGCTCTTACATCCTGTCAGCACGACAGGTATCATCATTGCAAGAGCAAGAAATGCACCTAAAATCCTTTTCATTTTCATTTTCGAAGATCCTCCGTGAAAAAATGTTTGTTTTCTGTTTAGCACAGTAGTTCTTATATCCTATTTATTTTACAATATTTATCCTGTTATGTCAATAGCGGAAAATATTTTTGTTCAATTTGAACATATCAAAGACGGTTTTTGATGTGATAATGCATAAAACTCAGTCGTCATTATCGGCATCTTCAAGGTTGTCCGAGGCTTCTTCTTGCTCGTTTTCATTCAAAACGGTGAGCAAAAGCTTTTCTACGCGGTGCTCGGCAACAGATATGACCTTGAAATGCAGATTGTCAAGGCTTGCTTCGGGCTGTTCTCCCTCTGACGGGATCATGCCGAGAAGGCTGACCAGAAGACCGCCGATGGTGTCACATTCTTCTTCGTTTTTGATAGAGATGTCGAGTTCCTCTTCAACGCTTGTTACAAGGGCGAGGCCTGCGATTATGTATTCGTTGTCCGAGATCTTTGCGATCTCGTTTTCCGCTTCTTCGTCTTCCTCGTCGTCGTATTCGTCGCTGATCGAGCCCATTATGGATTCTATAAGGTCTTCCATCGTTACAATGCCGAGAGTTCCGCCGTATTCGTCAATGACAATCGCCATCTGGATACGCTCGGACTTGAAGCGCTCGAAAAGATCCTTGAGGCTGGTGGTTTCGGGTACGCACAGTGGCTCGCGCATATGCTCGGAGACCTTGAAGTCCGAATGGTCCTTGTCGATAAGACCGAGAAGATCCTTGACATAAAGGATACCGACCACGTTATCAAGCGTTTCTTTGTAAACGGGGATTCGCGAATAGCCGTTTTCGACGGCGGTTTCGATTATTTCGTGAAGGGTTGCCGAAAGCTCTACGGCGACAACTTCGGTGCGGTGGGTGAGAATCTCGCCGACTGTTCTGTCGTCAAACTCGAAGATGCCGTGGATCATGTCGGTTTCGCTTTCTTCTATGTTTCCGTTTTCCCTGCCCTCGTCAATCATCTGGCGGATCTCGCCTTCGGTGACATCCTCTGTAACGTCCTCGGGTTTTGCACCTGCAAGCAGGGCAAAAACGCCCGAAACCGCATCGACCGTGTAATAAAGAGGTGTGCACAGGGCGGTGAAAAATCTGAAGACAGGCAAAAGAGTAAAGCAAAGACTGTCCGAATGTTTAACACCGATCTTGGCAGGCAAACTTTTTGCAAAAACAAGCAACAAAAGCATGGCCGCAAGAAATACGATCGCAAAAGAAAGAACGATAGTTACAAGGTTCGGAATTGCGGAAAAAATCTTGGCTGCCATAAGCTTTGGCACAAAATAGCAGGACGCAACGCAGGATGCAAGCACGATGCACGAAAGATGCGCAGTTTCGGCGATCTGACCGAGCTTGTTATTCTCGATGGTCTGCAAAAGTTTTTCGTAGGCTTTGCCCTCTTCGGGGAAAAGCTTTTTTAAGTTAAGCTGGTTTTGGGATAATACTGCCTTAGTACTGACTTCGATAAGGGCGCTGATTATAACGAGCGCCAAAAAGACCAGTATACATGGCCACGGGTCCATTTTGAAAGTTCTCCTTTTTTATTTTTTATTTGTCGCAAGCGCAGATAATCGCACTTTATAACAAGGTAATTATACTACATTCTTATTAAAAAGTCAATGAGTTAAACACAATATAAGCCATCAAAAACTTCTTTTTATCTGCTCGTTGTCTTTTATTTTAACTTTTTTATAAAAAAGGCTTGACATTCGGGCGCATTTGTGGTATGATAAAGCTTGCCGCGGGAATTGCGGATCACACGGAGAGGTATCGAAGTGGTCATAACGAGGCGGTCTTGAAAACCGTTTGTCCGCGAGGGCACAAGGGTTCGAATCCCTTCCTCTCCGCCAGGCATTTTAATACAGAAAAAGATATTCGGAGAAGTACTCAAGTTGGCCGAAGAGGCGCCCCTGCTAAGGGTGTAGGTCGGGTTTACCGGCGCGGGAGTTCAAATCTCCCCTTCTCCGCCAGAAAAAGACCTTAACTTTGATAAAAAGTTAAGGTCTTTTTCAATGATGTTTGCAAAGCAAATTCATCATTGAAAACTTTGATTTTTTAATACCTATCACAGCGAAAGAAAAACCGAAGACTACGGATGCTCGACAGCTCACATCTTTGATTTTGAAATATTCTGACAAACAAAAAACTGACTTCTTGCGAAGTCAGTTTTTTATTATCACATAATCTCATCTATAACGCCAAGGTCCCACGCAAGGCGGGAAAGAACGTATTTATCGCGAATATCCTTTGTTGAGGCGAAAGCTTTGGCGTTGTCTTTTTCGTCAATGCCGATTTCGGATGCACGCGTGGGGCAACCGATGACGTCAAGAAGGTTTTTGATTTCCGAAGCTTTCGGCAGTTCCTCGTTTATGATATCAAGGATCTTATCCCAATTCTCAATTATCGTTTCAAGCCTTGCCGAATGTTTTATGACGTCGTATTTTCCCTCTTTTTTCTCAAGGGCGATCATGGCGTCGGCGGCTTTTCCGAGATAGTCCGAAAGAACCTTTTTCCATTCGTCATAGCTGAAAGCTTCGACGAATTTCTTTGCCTTTTCGCGGTTTGGCGTTATCTTTTTTATTTTTTCATAAAGAGAAACAGCCATAAGAGTGCCGATGGCGCACTGGATGCCGTGAAGCTCGCAAGGGGTGCCGAATTCTTCGGCACGCATATCCCACACATGGGAAAAATAATGCTCGACCCCCGATGCGGGACGGGATGCGCCTGCATAATACATGGAAATTCCGCCCATCACAAGACCGTAAAACACCGCTTCAACAGCCTTTTCTTCGCGGTTCATAAGACCTTGCGGGTCTGCGACACACTTTTTCACCGCATCGCGCACAAGCGATGCAACCTTTTCACAATAGTATTCGCCGTTGATAAGATTGGAGATGCGCCATTCGCAGATGCTGACGTATTTTGCCAGCATATCGCCAAGTCCTGCGGCAAGCATTTTTTTCGGGGCGTTGCAAAGGATATCAAGATCTCCGATGATATAATCGGGGCACTTGCTGTCAAGCGTGATTTTAAGACCTGCGCGAATAACCGACGAGCTTGCCGAGGCATATCCGTCCATCGAGGGAGCAGTGGCAACAATGATATATTTTCTTTCCGTCACGCGGGAAACGATCTTGCAGATATCGTTTATAACTCCCGAACCCACACCGACAACTATGTCACATTTATCATCAAAATGCATGATAACAGAGCCGACGGATTTTTCGTTTGGCTCGAGCTTTCCCGAGGGGAAAACATACTTTGTGTATCCGACGGCGTTTTCATCAAAAAGGCGGCACACCTTTTCGCCCGCGGCGGCAAAGGTGTTTTCGTCCGCAACGACAAAAGCTTTTTTGCATCCGAGATCAGGCATCAGTTGCAAAAGATCGGATATCGCCCCTTTTTTTATCGAAAATCCGACGCGGCTTTCGGGGTGGACTTTGCCGCATTCGCAAAGCACGCCTTCTTTTATTACATCCATTTGACGCTCCATGTCATCTGTTTTTGATCGTGGTGTTTACAAAGCAATAATCGTCGTTCCATCTGTCGGGAGTGATGCCGCGCACCCACAGGCAGTCTTCTTTGTAGAATGAGCCGGGGCCTACGCTGTAACTTTCGCCTGCCGAAAGATGAAGCGGTCCCTGCATATTGCGAAGATTGTTGACAAGGGTAAGTTCGATTTCGTTTTCGCCGTCACAAAGAAGATCGCTGACATCTGCGGTGTAAGGCTCCCACATGAACTGAGGTATTTCCTTTCCGTTTATCTTTGCCTTAACAACGTTGATGCCGCATTTTACAAAATCGAGCATCATATTTCCGCTCTTTTCAAACTTTTTGGACACGGTGATGTCGCCCGCAAAGAACGGGAAGCCCTGTCTTTCTATGTTTGAAAGTGTGATCGCGTCCACGGGTTTTGAAATTACAAACTTTCCGCTGTATCTGCAAGCGTTTTTATCAAGCTCTTCAAATTTTCCTTCGGTCTTGACAGAAAAATCACCCACAAGGTACATCTGCTCTATTTCGATATCAAAGGTGAGCTTATTTTTCTCGGATTCGAAAAGCTTGCTCTTTTCGAGGTTGCGATACACCTGTTCCGACTGGGTGAAATCGACATTTACTACAATGCTGTTGTGACCGAGAACGGTATATTTGGCAATATCAAGCTTTCTGAAAGAACGGTCGGCAAAGAAGCCGCAGTCGGTCTTGTCGATGGCAACGCCGTTTACCTTGATATCGAGATTTTCGGGAGTTTCGCAGACAAGATACAAAGAATCGGGAATATATTCTGTCTCAAAGCCGTATTCACAGGTGATGCTGACGGGTTTTCCGAGATCAATCGCGCGATACATGGCGTTGAGGATATAGCCGTTTTTCTCAACAGGCTTGCCGTCGAAGTAATAATCGCAATAGTCGAGAGTTATGACGTTTTCGGTTACTTTTTCGATCTTCCATTCGCCCGAAAGGTCAATGGGAGATGCGGGCTTTCTTTCGACAGCAACGCTTCTTTCGGTGCGGTCGTCGATTACGACGAGGGAAGCATACTTTTTAAAGGTGTGCTTGCCGTCAAAGGGATAAAGCTCGCCTGTTATGGGGTCCATGATCTTTGTTCCCACGCTGATGTTGGCATCATACGTTCCCTCGGAACTGTTGACGAAATAATACATATCGTAATCGTCACAGTATCTTGCACAATAGGTTATTTCGGGAACGTCGATGACCTTGTTTTCGGCAATATCTTCAACCGTGGTGATGACGCCGCCGTTGGCTTTGTATTCTGCAAGGAGTTTTTCGGTGTTGTCAAAGAAGATCTCATGACGGGGAATGATTATCTTTGAATACTTTTTTTTGCCTATAAAGAGACTCGAACCCTCTACCCTGCCGTGGCGTTCCATCATGGTTTCGTCGCCGAGATGGAAATTTACGTGCTTGCGCTCGAGAGCAAGAAGCATATCGAGAAATTCGTGGGAATATGCGTTGATCTCGTTGAAGCAATCTTTATTCGATTCGTTCAGATGCTTGGGTACGTTATCGTTGTACATAGTCCAAGCAGTGGTCATGGGGTGGATAACAAGAACGTCAACCCCGTCATCGCCTTCGGTAAGAAGCATGCCGATGCGGCTCATGGCATCGTTAAACATTTTGTAATCCTTCCACCATGGCTGCTGAATATACATTGCGGGCGGATAGTCACGCTTGCGCAGACCTCTGTTTGAATAGCCCTCGAGGTGCTGACAAAGAAGGTTGATGCCGCGAACCATCTGATATTCGTATATCCATTTGAGCTCGTCGTGTCCCACGTTGTGTCCGCACATGGCAAAGGTTTCGGAAAGCACCTGCTTCATACCGAGCTGGCGGGCAACCGAACCGACCTGATAAGGGGTGAGGCTTCTGTCATTGTGGCGACCGAGCCAGTCCATGCCGGGGATGGTCATATATTCATAGTGAGGCATACATGTGCCGTTGGAAACGATCTGACAAAGGAAATTTTCCTCGAGAACAAGATGTCCCGTAAATCCAAAGCCGTGGGAGGTACACCAATCGTATATCTGCTTCATAAAGTTCTTTGAGAAAAGATCTGTGATAAGCTTCCAGAACTTTACTCTTGTTTTCTTGTAGTCGCAAATATCAAGGAAAAGCTCGGGAAGATGAGGAACAAGCTTTTCGCCATAGGCTTTTTCGTACTCTTCGGGGAGAGTGAAGCTCCAGGGAATGCCGTTTCTTGATATCTGGGGCTCGTCGGTGAAAAATCCGTCGATGCGACCCGCAAACTTTTCGTAATAAGGTACGTATATTCTTTCGATAAACTCTTTTATAACCTTGCCGTCAAGGGTATCGACGTAGTAAGGGTTGATATCGTAATAAAAAACGTAGCCGTCTACCGTGGCAATAACATTTTCGTAAACCTTGCCGTCATCCTTGGCGATACGAAGATATTTCTGCTGGTATTCAACGCCAAGACCGTTGACAACACCGCCGCCAAAGCCCGAAGGCCAGCCGTTTTCGTCATACGCCCAGGCGTGCATTCCGTTTTCGGCACATTTTTGTGCACAGGCTTCAACGTTTTCAAACCATTCTTCGCCCATATATTCGGTCTGGAGACCGCCTCTTGCATGCATGAAAAAGCCGCCGATGCCCGCTTTTTCCATTTCTTCGACCTGGCGTACGGTCTCTGCCGTATCAAGCTTTTCGTTCCACGACCAGAAAGGCACGGGGCGGTATTTTTTTGGTACGTTTTTGAAATCCATATATTTTTCCTCCGAAACAGCAAAAATGCAATATGCTATACAACAAAAATTATATAACATATTGCATTTTTTGTCAACAAATTACTTGCCAAAAAGTAATTATTTTACCGTAAGAACCACCTTGCCGACGCTTTTGCCGTCCTCAAGAAGCTTATGTGCCGAAAGAGCCTGTTCTATGGGCAAAGTGCGGCACACAAAAGGCACCATTTCGCTGCGGGCGATCTTTGGAAATACCTTTTGCGAAAGTTCGGAGAGAATCTGTGCTTTCATTTCCGGGGTGCGGTTGCGAAGCATGCTTCCGACAAGATGCAAGCCCTTTGTCAGAAGCGGACGCAAGAGGATATTTGTTTCAACCCCATCAAGGGTGGAGATCACGACCCAATATCCGCCGCGCGCCATATACGGCATACATTCGCCAAGGGTTTTGCCCGAAAGGCAATCGACCGCAATCTTTACGGGCGTGCCTTTTTCTTCAAGCTCTTTGAACTTTTCGGGCAACGACTCTTTTTGCGTATTGACAATGATATCGGCGCCGAGAGTGAGCACGTGTTCTCTTTTGGTCTCGTCGATGATCGAGGTTATAACAGTTGCGCCAAAAGCTTTTGCAAGGGGTATCATGGCGGTGGCAAGACCGCTGGCACCTGCCGAAATATACACCGCGTCCCCTGCTTCAAGATGTGCCTCTGTGAACAAATTGAGGTAGGACGTGGCAAAAGCTTCGGGGATGGCGGCGGCGTGCTCGAACGAAAGATTATCGGGGAGCTTTATCAGCATATCGTACTTTACGGCGACGTATTCGGCATAGCCTCCGCCGCCAAGCAGAGCGCAAACTCTGTCTCCCACCTTGAGGTCGGTTTTTTCGCACGCAACCTTTCCAAGTTCTTTTATCACACCCGAAATTTCAAGTCCCATCCAAGGAGGGCATCCTGCGGGCGAGGGATATTTTCCCTGTCGTTGAAGAATGTCTGCACGGTTTACGCCGACGGCGTGGATCTCGACAAGAGCCTCGTCGTCAGAAATGGTGGGGTCTGAAACTTCGGTCCATTCCATCACTTCGTTTTCTTTAACAAGCATTGCTTTCATATTTTTATCTCCTCGTTCGGATCATAAGTTATATTGCACGCAGAAAGTATAATCTTTTGCAGTTCCAGTTCGTATTCATAGGTGTACGGATTTTCCTTTTCGCCGCGGACAAAAGCAGCAAAATCAAGCATCATTTCGTCATAGCGTTCTTCTCCGCAAAGATCGCGTACTATTATCTCCTCGCGACAATCAAGATAAGCGCTTTGGCATTTTTCACGCAGAGAAAGATACATTCTTGTAGGTCTTTCGATGGGTTTTATCTCGATGGTTCCTTTGGTACCGTTTATTACGATCTGTCTTCTGCCGTAGCCGTTAACCTCTACAGAGCTTGTTTTGACAGTAGAAAAACCGAAAGGATATTCGAGCACCGCAAGATCGTTGTCGAAAGAACTGTTACCGTCAAAGCCCGTCTTTTTAAGATACGGCGTAACCTTTTTTGGTTTTCCCATGACAGAAAAGATCACGTCAATAAGATGGCATCCGAAGATATACATAGTGCCGCCCTTAAAATTTTCCAGCCACTTGCGGTATTCCGCAGGGTGGTCTGTGTTCATTACAGCGTCGATCGATATGATGTCACCCAAGGCACCGTTGTTTATTATTTCCAGCGCTTTTTTCACCGCAGGATTCTGACGGTACATATATCCGAGCTGAACCACAAGTCCTTTTTCTTTTGCAACAGAAAGAAGATTGGCGTATTCGCCGAGATCTTCACCTGCAGGCTTGTCCATGTGAACATGAAAACCGCGCTCAAGGCATTTTTTTGCAGTTTTATCAAGATTCCATACATCGGTTTCCACAAGTATGGCATCGAGATCCGACATTGACAGTATTTCTTGTTCGGAATATCGTATAAGTCCCTTGTACGCATAGTCGCTTCCGCGTCTTTTCACCCATGCTTCGTCGCTTTCGGCAAATCCGACAACGTCATAGATCTCGGGAAACTTTCTGCAGGCAAGCATTTTTGCTGCGCCGTGGTTGTGCCCGATGCCGATTTGGGCGATACGGAGCTTTTTCATCAGACATTTCTCCAGTCAAAGGCGATGCCTGTGGGAAAATCCGGATCGTTTATAAGTCTGTCATAGATTTTTGTGGCATCGGCAGGACTTGCGACTTCGGTGATGATCTTTTTGCAATCGATCCTGCCGGTGCTCATCATTTTCATGATGGCGTTGCAATCGTCAAGATTTGTCCAGTGGTAGGGATACGAATCGACCTGCGGACGTACGAAATTGTGCGCACCGATAAGCTGAATGCCGGGGCAATGCACCTGGGAATAATAATCTACCGAGCAATCCGAAACGCGGGTACATCCGAGAAGCGCAATGCGAGCTTGCTTTGATGCACAGCAAAGGGCATCACTCATGGCTTTTGAGCTTCCCGTAACCTCAACAATGGCGTTTACGCCTTTGCCGTCGGTTATCTTTTTTACCTGATCTGCAAAATCTTCATCCATGGGGTTAAGTGCATAATCAGCACCGTTTTCAAGGGCAAGTGCACGTCTTTTTTCCGAAAGGTCGGCGGCAATGACGGGAAGCGCCCCCGAAAGCTTCATGAAATTAAGGGCAAATATTCCAAGGATGCCCATGCCAAAGACCATGCCGCTCTCGCCAAGCTCGATGCGCGTTTTGCGCAGTCCGCCAAGTCCCATGGCGGCGATAAGAACAAAAGAACAGTCGAGAGATGAAATATCGTCATACGGAACGAGAAAAATCTCGCGCTCGTGATGCAAATTGTAGTTTGTGTGGTGTCCGTGATAAACGAGTACCCTGTCCCCTTCCTTGAAGCGGGTTACTTTTTCTCCGACCTTTACCACTCTGCCGCAGCTGCTGTAGCCAAGACGGCGCGGAAATCCCGAAACGGTATTGGGAAGTCCCAGAAGATTTGCTTTTTCCGTACCACCGCTGATGGCTGAAAATTCTGTTTTTACGAGAACGAGATCATCCGTAACCTCGCGCAGTTCTTCCTCGCGAAGCTCTGCAAAACCAGGTTTTGTAAACTCTATTATTTTTCTTTTCATTTTGTACCTCACAGTTCTCCCATACGGCGATAGGCTTCTGTCATTGATTCAAGATGCAGCTGCTCGGGATCGGAACAATAGCCGTAATCAACGTTGCAAAACATAATGTGCGAGCCGAGCATCGGGCATATCTTTCTGGATTTTCTACCCATTTTTCCGTTGGCGTGATAGCTGAACGGGAAAGGCAGATCTCTTTTCATGAGAATGGTGGACGAAATACATTCGGCAAGCTGCTCTTCGTTTTCGCAGGGTGTTACCATTTTGACGATGTCGGCGCCCTTGACGTCGTGGGCAAAGGTTGCAAGAGCTTTAAGCTCTTCGAAAGAAAGATGCACCCCGAAGTGCATTGAAATAAGCACTTCTGCCCCTTTTGCGTGTACCTCGTCGATGAAATTTCTTTGTTTTTCGATTATTTCGGGTTTAAGAGCCACTTCTCTCGGCTTTTTTTGCGAGAGAAATTCGAGTCCTTCGGGAATATGGTCAAAATCCACAAAACCCGCCTTTGCCTCTGTATCAAAGGTATAGCATTGAAGATCGACGGCGGAAACTCCCGCATCGACCGCCGCCATAAGAAGGGCGGTTCTTTCTTCCTCGTTCATACCAAGGTCGCCGAAATATCCGTTGTTGTAATGAAGGGCAAGAATCGGTTTGTCGGTGGCATCAACTATCTGCTTTATCGATTCGACGTTGCGAAATTCTTCATCGAGGGTGGCAAGGTGAAGATCGAACCCGCGTGCTCCGCGCGTTTCGCCGTTTTTGATCTCGGCGATGGCGTCTCTTACCGTGCGCTGTTTTATTACTCCCACTATCATAGGGGACGGTCCGTATGCAAAAGAAGGTCTCATGTCAATACTCCTTTGTTTTGTATTTTACACACTTCAATTATAACGTCTTTTGCACTATTGTAAATGTTTATTTTGATATTATTTGTAAATTCCGATATTATTTTTGCGATTAGCCATTGATAAATCGCAAACACGAATATATAATATAAAAAACGGAGGTGGGATATTGTGAACGACAAAATTTCCGATATCAGAATATTTGATATTTTATCTGTGGTAAAAACGAGGATAAAAGAAAGCTCTGTGTCGTCGAACAAATGCCGCGAAAGCAGTGCTTTTGCATACAAAACCGCGGGCAAAACCATCTACCGTCAGGACGGAAAGCCCGGTGTGTTGTCAGATCCTTCGCATATTGTTTTTTTACCGAAGGGGGCAAGTTACAGCTACACCGTGATGGAAAGCGGCGACTGTATACTTTTTGAGCTCGATTTCGGGGAGCATATTCCCTTTGACGAAATAACCTCTTTTCCCATCAGAAACGCCGCCGACATTCTTGCCTGCGCCGAAAAAGCGGAACGCTTCTGGACCTACAAAAAGCAAGGCTTCCGCAACAAATGTATGTCGTACATCTTTGATATACTTTCAAACGTAAACCGCGACGGCGGATATGTCAGCAGTTCAAAATACGAGATCATAAAGCCATCGATCAAATACCTTGAAGAGCATCTTGACGATCCCGATATTGACACCGAATATCTCGCCCGCATTTCGGGAATCAGCATTCCTTATTTCAGAAAGCTTTTTTGCGAGATATACAAAATGCCCGTGGCAAAATATATCGAATCGGTACGCATCGGGAAAGCCCGCGAGCTTTTGAAAAACGACTACGGCTCTGTGGGCGAGGTGGCAGAATGCGTGGGATACCGAAACATATATCATTTCAGCAAAGCTTTTAAAAAGGTGACGGGAGTATCGCCCACAGAATTTTCGCGAGGATAACATAAAAAAAGACTCCCGACGTCGGGAGTCTTTGATTTTTTATTTAAAGGTGATCTCACGGACAAAGCCCGAGTAGCTTCCGTGGGTTACGATCTGGGGGATGCCGTTTTCAAGCAGACATTCGTGATTTCTGTGAAGATGACCTGCAATGACCGCTTTTATTGCAGGCTCGGCGTAGATATAATCGAGCGCACGCAAAGTGGCTTTGTCGGGAGTCTGCTGAAGTCTTCTGTGTTCGGGATATGTGGCAAGAAGCTCTGTCGGCGCACCCGTAAGGTAAGCGCAGGTTTTGTTGTGCTCTATTTCGATCTGCGCAAGCTCTTTTTCGTAAATCGGAACGTGCATACACAAAACTATTGGATAGCCACGGGCGGCTTCGGCTTTTAAAAGTTCGATCTGACCGTCGGAGATCAGATAGTACGAGTCGTCAAGCGTAACAAAATTCACGCCGTTTATGATCCTTGAATCAAAATAAAGGTTGCAATTGAAGCAAGGGGCAGAGCGCTTTATCATTTCCCACTTGTAAGGATAATCCTCGATCGCCTCTCCCACCTTGTGACAAAAATCGTGATTGCCTGCGGCGTACATATAATCGACGTTTGCAAAATGCTTTTTTACAAAATCGAAATTGCCTTCCGAAAGATAATCGAGAAGATCGCCGGTGTTGAGGATTGTGATATTATTGCGTTTTGCGTAATCTATCGCCTGCAGACAATAATCCTGCGCGCTGTTTTCGAAATCGCAATCGAAGCATCCCTGTCTTCCGCTGTCAACACCCGGGTCGTCGATGGTTATGTGGGTGTCGGTCATATGAAGTATGCGAAAAGGCTTTTCGGCGCCGACGTTCAATTCTGTTTTCAGAACTTTCAATTCTTTTTTCATATCGTTCTCCCAAAATCAAAGGCTTTTTGAAAGGAACCATTCCATAAGCTCGGCGTCGTATGTGTGATCCCATACGTTGTGCATAACGCCGTCAAGGCGGGTGTACTGCACATTTTTACCAAGGAACTTGAGCTTATCCACCATTTCGTCGGAATTGCGAACGTCAACCAAATTATCCTCTGCTCCATGGAAAACGCGTATGGGCATATCAAGCACTCCCGCGTTCCATGCCATTCCACCGCCGCAAACGGGAGCGATCGCGGCAAACTTCCATGGATACGCCATGGCAGTGTACCAGGTGCCATAACCTCCCATCGAAAGACCTGTGAGGTATATTTTCTTCTCGTCGATAGGACGACGGGCAATTATCTCGTCGATGAATTTGCCGATAGATTCTACACGGGCAGCCCAGAAGGTGTCCTTGGGACATTGGGGCATAACCGTGATGCACTCGAAATCGCGCTTTTCTATTTCAAAAAGATCGGAAAAGCCATGAACCGCAACGATGGGCAGATCATCTTTTCCGTCTCCGCGCTCTCCCGCGCCGTGAAGCTGGACAACGAGGGGGTATTTTTTTGTTTCGTCGTAGTTTTCGGGAATATATTCGATATATGAAAAAACCGTTCCGTCGGCAGTGTGCATTATCTTTTTCATATTTGTCTCCTCTTATGCAGTCTTTTTTTGATATTATACAACATCAAAAGAGTTTTGTAAATACAAAACAAAAAAATATGCAGCACTCTTTTTTACACTATTGACACGCAAAAGATTTTTATGTAAAATAGAATAAATAATTTAAGAAAGGGCTTGCTTCAATGGGAAAATTTGACCATATCTCCGAAATGTCAAAATTCTATGAAATGAAAAAATCAGACATTCCGTTTTTTGGCGAATGCCTTGCAGGGGCTTTCGACGGCTATCCCCTTTTTTCGTATTTTATGCCCGGAAAAGACAGCGCCGACAGGATGGATTATTTTTGGAAAGTGGATCTTTCAACCATAGTAGGACGAATGTTTTGTGTGGGCGACAAGCAAAAACCCGACGTTTTGGGACTTTTTGCACCTCCCGGATATCGGGATTCGAGCTTTTTCAGATACGTGGCGTCGGGCGGTATCGGACTTAATTTCAAATACAGCCCCGGAATGATCGCAAGAAGCCTTGCTTTCCAGGATTTTGCGGGGAAAATAAAGAAAAAGCATTCGGGAGACAACTGCTGGTATCTTTACTGCCTTGTAACGCGGCCTACTCTTCAGGGAAAGGGTCTGTGTTCTTCGCTTCTGCGCCCGATGCTTGATTATTTTGACCGCACGGGATGCAGTTGCTATCTTGAAACTTTTGAGGAAGAAAACGTTCCGTTATACGAGCATTACGGATTTGAGGTATGTGAAAGAGTTAATGTACCGAAATCCCCGCTTTTGCTTCGCGCAATGCTGAGAAAACCAAAAGGTAAGGAGATATAAAATGAATTATACTATAAACAACAAAGACGAAAATTGCAGTATCGTCATCGAAAACACAAGAGAGTGTAATGGTGTCACCTTTCTTGATATAAAGCTTAATTACGAAAAAGAGCAGGTTCCAACTTCCTTTTCGATCAAATGGAAATTTCCCGTGATCGACGTTTTTTCGACCTGGTCGCCGAGCTTTGGAAGCACCCACAGGCTTTTGCCAAACTGGTCGAAGCAAAGAACCGGTTCGTGTCTTGCCTGCGTGATGCCGATACATCAGCTTGTTTCACTTTCGGGCAGAAACAGACTTAACATTTCTCTTTCGGATGCCGTGACACCAACCTGTATTTCCACGGGAGTATGCGAAGAGGATGCATGCTTTGACTGTGAAATAACATTTTTCACAGTGCCTGTTGCGCCTCTTTGCGAATACAAAGTGACCGTAAGAATCGACGAACGCGATATCCCCTATTACGACAGTATATATGACGTTTCGGAATGGTGGGAAAAGGTTTGCGGATACGAAAACATGAACGTTCCCGAATCCGCAAGGCTTCCGATGAATTCGCTTTGGTACAGCTACCACCAGATGCTTGACGTTGAGGACATTATAAAAGAATGCCGTCTTTCAAAGCCGTTCGGAATGGACACGGTCATAATTGACGACGGTTGGGAAACAGACGATGTCGGACGCGGTTTTGCTTTTTGCGGCGACTGGGAGGTTTCCGCCAAAAAGATTCCCGACATGAAGGAATTTGTCGCCCGTATACACGAAACAGGTATGAAGGTGATGCTTTGGTACTCTGTCCCGAACATGGGTATAAAAAGCAAAAACTATGAAGAATACAAAGACATGCTTCTCGATCATTCGGGCAACTGCCGCGATTTCTGGAGTCTTGACCCGAGATACAAGAAGGTTCGCGATTTTCTTATAAACACCTACGCGGACGCCGTGGCAAATTGGGATCTTGACGGACTTAAACTTGATTTCATCGACGCATTCGTTTTGCGCGGAAAATCGATCGAGCCCGACGAAAGACGCGATTACATTTCTCTCGAGGACGGAATTGACGCCCTTATGACAGAAGTGAAGGAAAGACTTTTGCAGATAAAACCCGACATAATGATCGAATTCAGACAAGGTTACGTCGGCCCTGCCATAAGAAAATACGGGAATATGTTCCGCGTTGCCGACTGTCCGAACGATTCGGTTGTAAACAGAACAGAAATAGTAAAGCTTCGTTATACCTCGGGAAAAGCGGCGGTACATTCGGATATGCTTATGTGGCACCCCGAAGATTCTGTTGAATCGGCGGCTCTTCAGTTGGCAAACGCCATCTATGCGGTACCGCAGGTTTCGGTTAAGATCGACAAGCTCTCCGAAGAACACAAAAAGATGCTTTCTTTCTATCTTTCGTTCTGGCGCGAGCATCGCGATGTGCTTCTTGACGGAAAGCTTAAGGCGCAAAATCCCGAATCGGATTACAGCCTTGTTATCGCGGAAAAGGACGAAAAGGCCGTGATTTCCTGCTATACAAACGTGCTTTGCGACCTTTGTCCCTATGACAGTGCGGTGATCGTAAACGCCTCGTCGTACGATAGCGTTGTTATAAAAAATGCTGACGGGGCAAGCTATGAAACGTTGAACTGCATGGGCGAAAAGATTGCGTGCGGAACGATAAAGGGAAATCTTGACGAAATAAAAGTGCCCTGCGCAGGTATGATATTCATCACAAAATAAAGAAAAATAAAAGTGCCGTTTTTACGGCACTTTTTTGTTTTATAAGCTATCAAAAACCTTATCGAGGTTTTCTTGCGAGTATTCCACCTCGGACGAGAACATTCGGGATATTTCAAAAATATCAAGGTCGGCGCAGTTGACGTTGTCGCAAAGATTTGCAACCAGAAGAACGCCCGAAATTGCAAATTTTATGCGTGGAGCATACCGATCATCGTACATTCCGTCGACAAAATGTCTGAATATGAGATAGCACAAAAGCTGCTCGAAGCAGACTGAATATTTTTTGTCGGAAAGAATACTTTTGTTGATATCGAACGAAGTGATCGCAAGCAAAAGGTCGGTCCATTTTTCACAAAGCCGCTCGAGCGAAAGATACAGATCTTTAAGCTTTTCGGGGAAAAGATCCTGTAATTCAAAGGAGTATTTTGATGCTATTCTTTCCATCCGTTCAAAAACAGAAACGCTTCTGTCCCGTATAATCGAAAAAAGCTCTTCCCTTTCGTCAAACATTTCTTTTTCTTGATCGTCAAGACAAACGGCAAAATCCTCGTCGGTCGGCACAAGCTCAAAAGGCTCGTCATACGAAAGAATGATCCTTGCCGCCTCTTCGCAACAAAGCCCCAATCCCATTTCTGTGTGCTCCGAAAAGAAATTGCGAAAACGCGGATGATCGGTGCAGATATCGCAAAGGGCATCCTCGCCCAGCCTTTTTATGATCTCACAAAGGCCGTCGGTCGCAAGAAACGGGCATCTGTCCCCTTCTTTCAAAATGAAATGCGGGCATTCATCATCAAAATCAATGTTTTGTCTGACCTTTTTACCAAAATCTCCCGAAAGGTCGGCATAATATCCGAGAGTGTCATCATCTATATCAATTTCCCATCCGACACAACAATTGTGGCGGCATTTATCGGCAATGCATCTGAACTTTTTATAATAATTTGGTACGAGTGTTTTCATTGGTTATTCTGCTTTATACGCTTTGTAAAAATGGGTTATGTGAAGATCCTCGGCACAATCGAGCCCGTGAGAGCCGCAGTTTCCGTCGATCTCATGACAACCGTGATCCATAGCAAAAGCCAAAAGGGTGTTGTGGTTTTTCCAATGCTCTTTTATCATGGCATCAAAGCACGAAAAAGCGCAGTCATTGGCACGAAGCTCTGCAAGAGCTTCAACGCTTTCGGGGCCGAATTTGTGCATTATACAATCGTAATTTCCGTTGTACACCACAACACAATCGTACTCATCTTTCAAAATGATCTCTGCTGCCTTGGCATTGACCTGCGCAATGGTGTCATATATAAAATAATCCATGTCGCGCTCGAGAAATATCTTTGCAATGCTGCAATTGCTTTCGGCAACGATAACGGGCTTTTTGCCCGCTCTTATAAGAGCATCGAAGATGGTCTCTATGGCGATAACGGGTTTTTCATATTTCCGAATGCCGTGAACGCAGGGTTGTGCTCCGGTGTACATCGTTCCGAAGCAAACGGGGGTGACCGACGGCATGACAGTTTCGTAGGGAATTTCTATTTCTTTTGTTCCTATCACACCGTTGAGAAGCTGAGGATATTTTTTATATATCCATTCGGCAACGGCATCGGGATTGTACATGAAAACTCTGTCTGCCTTTTTGCCGTCAAAAGCCTTATCGATATATTCGCAAAGCTTATCGTTTGCATCATTTGCCTTTTCGGGAGCATCAACACCCATGGCATAGCAAAGGGCCGCGCAGAGAGTATCGAGAGATCTTCTTTCGTTCATTTTCTTTTCTCCTCAAATGTGATAAAATGCGTTGTCGCGGGCAATATGCACGGGATACGGGAAGCGGTCGAGCGCCTCTTCTATCTTGGGAATATTGTGCAGTCCCATGTGAGTAAAGATCAGCTGTTTGGTCTTTGTCTTGAGGAAACAGTCCATGTTCTTTTCGACATTGAAGTGCACAAGCTCGCAAAGCACCGCATCAAATTCTTCGCGATAAAGAATTTCGGGATAATCGTGAAAATCGGGATTGAGATCGCCCGTATAAAGAAATCTTTTGTCAGCTGTTTCGACCATGTAGGCAAAGCTTGGAAAAGTACCATTCATAAGGTGTTGTGTTCTTATGGCGGAAACTTTTATATTCTCGTCCTCATATATCACGCCCTCTGTGACAAGAGTGAAGGATGCCCTTTTGTCAACAGAGCTCATGTGCAGAGCGTTGAGCCAGTTTTTGAACGCACAAATTCCGTTTTCCTCGGGCATAAACACCTTGAAAAAAGCGTCGCTTTCGGGGATATAATGGCAAAAACGCTTTACTATTGCCGAAAGAGTGCCCACGTGGTCCTCGTGCATGTGGGTGATGAAGGCACATCTGAGATCGGCAAACGAAATATTGAGGTCGCAAAGCTTTCCCTCAACATAGCCGCCGCAATCAAAAAGATAGTGGGCGCCGTTTACTGTTAAAAGGTTGCACGAACAGGCACGTCCGGGTTCTGTTGCTCCATGGCTCGTTCCAAGGGTACAAAGTCTCATTTTTATTGCTCCTTAAATTTTATGAAAATACATTTCTATATAAGCGATGTCCGCATCTCCATCGACAGAAAAATCAAGCTTTTGTGTCGTTGCCGAAGCGTCGCACTCGACCTCAAATGCGAGCATTTTTGCATTGTTGCAAAGTTCTTCGCTGACCCAAGCGCTCCAGCTTTCGTAGGGGATAGGATATTTCAACAAATATTCGGCGCGGTCTGATCGGGTCGCCTTTACACCATTTACCGAAAGAGATACGTCTTCCCTGTCACAGGCAACGTAAACGGTTATTTTTTGCTTTTCACCATAAGAAGACGTTGCGATATCATAAGCAAGCTCTCCCGACACTTTGATGGGATAAGGATTGTAAAGCTCGCATCCTAAAGGCCCGAAATCCTGACCGGTAAGAACATATCTTGCGTCGATACTTTTTGCGTTTTCAACAGATGCGCCGGCATACGAATTTGCCTTTATAATATCCGTTACAACATCACCAAGGGCATGACCGTAAAAATAGTTGTAGAAATATATCTTGTCTGCACCTTCGGAAAGATATTTGTTCGAAAGGGCTGCTATTACTTTGTCATCGTTGGCAACTCTGGTATAAGAGAGAACCTCGATTCCCGCATAAAGCTCGACGTCTGTGCCTTCAACCAGCTTTTTCCATTCGGGGATTGGCATTGTGGCATCGGTATATGTAAATCTGGGAGTCGGGGTTATCGACGTGACAAGTCCTTCCTTTATCCAGGTGCGCACGTCGAGACCGAAAACCTTGTTATGCTCGATATCGCGGCACACTCTTACGTTTATCTTTATGGGGTGTCCGTGGAGTTTTTCGGCATCCTCCACCGCTTTTTTGAGCTCTCTGAAGAAGGCGTTCATTATATCACTGCAATCGCCTCTTTCAAGATAATCAAAGCAGGTGGGTTCTCGCATGAAATCCCATTCGACACCGTACACGTCAAAACGGGCAAGCTGCTCTTTGATGTAAGAAAGAACGTGATTGCGAACTTCGGGGAAAGAAAAATCAAGACAAGAGCTGAAATATCCATACTTTTCTCCAACAAACCAACCGTTGCGCTTTGCGGTATAGTAAAAGTCGGAACGCAGAGGCGAAACAAGCTCTGTGCTATGGTGGCAATCGTTCATACGGAAAGAAAGCCACGAGCGGCAATTGTTCTTTTTAAGAAAAGCCAAAAGCTCATCGATAAGATCAATTCCCCATTCGGAATAAATCAGGTGGGCAAACTTGATATTTGAAATGTTTGTCCAGTCAACGGGGATGCCGTCTTCGCTTTTTCTGTTGTATATATCAGCCATAAAAGACCATACCCCTGACGGAACAGCAGAAGATTGGCCGCCAACATTTATGACATAATCCGAAATATGAGGCGAAAGATGGTTTATAAAAAACTCTTCGAGAAGTTCGTGTACGTTATCTTTTGTAAGATTCTTTCCCGCAGTAAACTCATCGAATCTTGAGTAAAAATCTTCGTCGTGGTTGCTGAGAACTCCGTATTTTGTGCTATTCATAGTTCCTCCTTATTCGCCGAAATCGGCAAATTTTCTTTTTTCGTGAAAGTTTTCGAGAAGATATCTGAAGGAAGCACCGTCGTGTATTCTGAATCCGCAATATTGCATTCCCGGTCGGAAATTCTCGTACCCTTTTTCTGACCTTACACAAAGTCTTTGACACTTTGGATAAACAAGAAAAACCTTTTGCGCATTTTGACAATCATAACCGAAAGCACTGTCGGGGACTTTGAGATCACTTGTCTTTGAAAGCGGAAATCCGCTCCACGAACCCAAAGGGCCTTTGAAGCCCAAAAGATGTGCGTTCATATGCACAAGTTCATTTGAAGAAAACAGCACCGACGAATTTGAAAACCGATACGGGACAACAAGTTTTACAAAAACCGTCTTATCCGTGTTTCTTACAACAAGAGACCATTTGCCATCTCCGTTTGCCGCATCCGAAAGATTTCCGTGCAATTCGTGACCGAACTTTTCACATATTTCTTTTATCTGCTTGTCAAATTTTGATATTTTGCGTTTTGAATACATTAGTGTACCCCACTCCTCGGAATAATTTTATCACAAGAAAAAAGAAAAAACAATGAACTAAACGGACATCTTTCGGCAGAAAATGTCCGTTTAGGAAAGGTTTTTTAACATTTGCAGGGTTCTGATGATATTATACTGCGCACAAACAGCGTTTTCAAGAGAAAAGTGAGACTTTTTGTTTTTTTCAAAAGCAATCCGATGTAACAACAATGCACGTTGTTTGTTCACAATATTCGGTATATCAAGTAACAAAAATCCTTTACAATGTTATTGTACGGACATAATAACAAATTTGTCCCGACAAAAAATTGATTCAACGGACAGTACTTTTGTCCGAAGGAGGTCTATTATGGCAGACAGAAAATTGAGAATCGGCTTTATCGGCACCGGCGGAATTGCAAATTCCCACATGGGAGCATATCTTAAACAGCCCGACGTAGAGATTGTTTGCGGAGCTGACCTTGTTGAAGGCAGAGCACGCGCTTTCTTTGACAAATACGAGCTGAAGGATGCCAAGGATTACACCGACTACAAGCTTATGATCGCAGAAAACGAGCTTGACGCAGTTTCGGTTTGTACATACAACAGCCAGCACGCCCCGTGTGCCATCTACGCTCTTGAACACGGGCTGAACGTACTTCTCGAAAAACCTTTCACCGTTACTCTTGACGAAGCAGTTGCCGTAAGACGTGCGGAAAAGAAGAGCGGCAAGGTGCTTTCGATCGGTTTCCAGCCGAGATTTGACGCCAATATGCAGATGATAAAAAAGATCGTTCAGAGCGGTGAACTCGGCGAAGTATATTACATCCAGACGGGCGGCGGAAGAAGACACGGCATTCCCGTTGGCTGGTCCACCACCTTTATCGAAGGCGACAAGGGCGTTCTCGGTGCCATCGGCGACATTGGATGCTATTCGCTGGATATGTGCCTTAACGCCATAGGCTACCCAAAGCCTGTCACTGTTTCGGGCAGAATTTCGGGTTTCTTCGGCAAAACTCCCGAGGCCTATACCACCAGAACAGACGATCCCGAAGAACAGAAGAGATTTGCAAAACTTTTTGCGGTTGACGATTTTGCATCGGGTTACATCAGACTTGAAAACGGAGTGATCCTCGACTTCAGAATTGCGTGGTACATGCATCTTGACACTCCCGGCGACACCATAATTATGGGTACCAAGGGGTCGCTCAGAATTCCCTCGACAGACTGCTGGAACGGCTCGGTAGGCGGCGCGATGACACTTTATCACGATCTTTGCGGCAAGCCTACAGAAACGGTTGTGCCCCTTCTTAAAAACCCCGAGGGTGTCAGCAACGTTGACAGAAAGGTACGCACCTTCCTTGATGCCATCATCAACGGTACACCTTCCCCCATTCCGTCAAGCCAGATCATTATAAACCAGGCTATCATCGACGGTATCGTTCAATCCTCCAAGATAGGACGCGAGATCGAGATCAACATTCCCGACCTCGACTGATATACAAAAAAACAAGTGCACGGCAAAAACCGTGCACTTTTTTATCAGTTTATGACAACGCCTTTTTGAAGCATTATATTTGCGTAAATTGCGGTTTCGCCTGTGGCAACGACGGCATACGCCTTTTTTGCTTTTTCATAAAACTCAAAACGTTCTACCTCGGAAAAAGCAGCTGCGCCCCTCTCGTCGTTTTTTGAAACGATGTTTTTGTACACCTCCCAAATGGGGGTTTCGACTTTATCTCCCGGCATGACCTGCATCAGCGACACGGGTTTTTCAACGTAGGTATCAAGGGGAAAAACTTTAAGTATTGCATCCAAAAGCTCGGGCACGCCGTGGCCGTCGGCTCGGATCACCTTTGCGTTTTTTCCAATAGTCTCTGACGGAAAATTTCCGTCGGCAATAACTATTGTGTCTCCGTGTCCCATTTCGCAAAGCACTTTTAAAAGTTCGGGGGAAAGAATTGCGGGTATTCCTTTTAACATATTAGCTCCTTTATTTTACCTTTATATTTTTGCAAAATTCGTTTTTGTTGACAGAGAGATCGCATATCTTTCTGCCGTTGTGAGTAATATTTTCCAATGTAATATTTTGGCACAAATGGTTTTTGTTCATACCCTCGATATTGATTCTTGGAAAACGTTCTTCGCTTTCGGTATACACCGAGATATCCTTGAAGATAACGTCGTATATTTCGCCGCCCTCGGTGTCTTCTGACCATTCACCCGAATATATATGAAGCTGTATGAGAGGTGCATATGCGTACACGGGAGCAAAACATTCGGCATCACTTTTTTGTATCATTCCTTTTGTATCCTCGTCTGTATATTCGACGCGGATGTTTTCAAATCTGACATTATGGATCTTTGCCCTGTCACCCTCGCCGATTGAAAGCACTCTGCTGAAATTGTGCAGGCAATCGCAATCCCTGAAAACAATACCCTCTATTTCGTCGGCAACTGTATCAACGCCAATCTCGAGTGAACATCCCCAATCTGCCCAAACAACACAGTTTTCTACGGTTATATTGCTGCTTTTTTCGGTATCCCAACCGATTTGTCCCTTTACGCATATACAGTCATCAAAGTTTCGGAAAAAGCTGTTTTTTACGGCACAGTCGGAGCAATTGTAAAAATCGGCCCCGTCACTGTTATATCGCCACATTCCGATCATTTTTATGTTGTCAAAAACGATATTACGGCAACCTGCGCTTGTGGCGGTGAGTCCCGCGGAATTGCGGAATATCACGCCCTCAACCTTAACGTTTTCGCAGTTGTAGAGATGAAGTCCCGTTTTTACGGTATTGAATTCGTCAAGCAGAATCTCGAAGGCATCTTTTGATTCATATATTTTTGAGCCGCGGGTATTTGTGCTTTGGCTTGCGGCAGGAAACTTTGATTCGTCAAATTTTCGCACCGTACGCATCTGTTCTTTTTCCCAGTTGCCATCGGGGAAGCGTCTGTAATCGATGGCGAGAAGATAATTTTCACTCGTTCTTTCAAAAAATCCGCCGTCTATAACACCATAGCCGCAGATCGAAACGTTTTTTACCCCCACTCCTTCAAAAGCGCCGTAGACCACGGCTTCTTTATCGATATAGACAGTCATATCGTCCTTAAGTCGTATGACACCCGCGTGGTGCACACCTGCACCGAAATATAGAGTGTTTGGCGAGTTGGCATTACAGCCAAAATTCTTCTTAGGGTTTGCAAAAATATGCAGAGCATTGTGAAGTCCGTAGGGTTCGACAACGTATTGACCGGGCCGGGATATTTCAAAGCTTATGGTTTTGCCATATATTTTTGCATTGATTTTTTCCGAAAGCGGTCTTACGGTTACTTTTGAAAAATCATTATTTACTTCGATCTCAAGAGTGACGGGGTAATTTTCACTTTCAAAAGAAACAAACGCCGCCTCCTCGGTTTGGGAAAGATCCCGCTGATATCCCGGAAAATATCTGTTGAAAGGCATTTTTGAAACGCGGGCAAAATTTGATTTCACCTCATTTTCCCCAACCTTCACTCTGTACAGATCGGAATATAGTTTCTCCATGGCAACCTCCGAAAAGCGCGAAAAATTTGCAAGTTTTACGTATTATATCACGCAGGAGCGTTATTGTCAACCGAAAGAAAACAAAAAGTGGGATATATCAGCAAAAGCAAAGAAGACGGCAAAACGTTTTGCCGTCTTCTTTATTGCTATTTTTCGTCGTAGTTGCGCAGGTTTGTTCTGCCGAGCATATAGTCTGTCGAAACGTTGTAAAGATCGGCAAGCTTCAAAAGATGCTCGATCGGGATGGTGCCTGCACCGCGCTCGTAGCGCGAATATACGGTTTGCATAATGCCAAGGAATTCGCCGATGTCGCTCTGGGACATTTTTATTTCCTTGCGCAAAGTTTTAAGTCTTTCAAAATACATAGTGATACCGGAAAATTATAATACCTTTGATAAAAAGTCATGGGTTCTTTTGTTTTCGGGGCAGGAAAAGATTTTTTCGGGAGTTCCCTGCTCCATGACAATTCCCTCGTCCATGAACATAACGCGGTTTGCAACCTCGCGGGCAAAGCCCATTTCATGGGTAACGCAGATCATTGTCATGCCGTCCTCGGCAAGCTCCTTCATAAGGTCAAGCACCTCGCCTACCATTTCGGGGTCGAGGGCGCTGGTCGGCTCGTCAAAAAGCATAACCGACGGGTTCATGGCAAGAGAACGGGCAATGGCTATTCTCTGCTTTTGTCCGCCCGAAAGCTGGTTTGGAAAAGCGAATGCTTTGTCGGGAAGTCCGACTCTTTTAAGCAGCTGCATTGCCTCTTCCTCTGCCTGGGCTTTGCTTTTTTTAAGCAACTTTCTGGGGCCGATGGTGATGTTGTCCATGATCGAAAGATGCGGGAAAAGGTTGAAGTGCTGGAAAACCATACCCATCTTCATGCGAAGGCGGTTGATATTGCACTTGGGAGAAGTGATCTCTTCGTTTTCAAACCATATTTCGCCCGAAGAAGGCTCTTCGAGACGGTTGAGACAACGAAGGAAAGTGGATTTTCCGCTTCCCGACGGGCCGATGATAACGACTTTTTCGCCTTTGCTTATCTCCTCGGTCACGCCTTTGAGAACCTTTATCTCGTCTTTGTCTCCGAAGTTTTTGTAAAGATTTTTAACGCTTATCACCCTTACTCAACCTCCTTTCGAGAACAGATACGCCATAGGAAAGACCGAGTACCACGATGAGATAGATGATACCCACCGCAATAAGCGGCATGAAGCTATGATAAGTCTGCGAGCGGACTCTGATACCCGCAAGGGTGAGCTCGCCGAGACCGATATAGAACGCGATGGAAGTTTCCTTCAAAAGAGCGATGAATTCGTTGCCCAAAGAAGGAAGCACTGCTTTGAATGCCTGGGGAATGATGATGTTGACCATGGTCTGAGGATAATTGAAGCCAAGGCTTCTGCCCGCCTCTGTCTGACCTTCGTCAACAGACATGATTCCGCCGCGGATGATCTCTGAAACGTATGCGCCCGAATTAAGACCGAAGCAACATACCGCAGAAACAAACTTTCCAACACCGTTTGGCGCCATGAAAACGAAGTGAATAATCATTATCTGCACCATAACGGGCATTCCGCGCATTACGGCAAGGTATACCTTGCAGATATCGGCGGCAATATCAAGCTTGCCTGTTTTCTGATTGATAACGCGGATAACGGCGACCACAAAACCGATCATAATACCGAGTACAAGTGCGCACGCGGTGAGAGCAAGAGTTGTGAGAAGACCGTTGACGTAGTACATATAACGGTTCTTGAAAATGAAATCCTGGTGGAACTGAGTCTTGAAGTTGTTCCAGCTTCTGATAAGCGGAATGGCGGTGTCGGGCTTTTTGTCATCATAGTTTTTGAGCGAGAAGCAATACTTTACGCCTGTGCGCAAAGTTTCGCTGTTTGTGATATCGATCTCGTCGCCCGAGACCTTGATTGAGTTTGTGGAATCAACAAGATCCACAACGTCAAGAATGCCCGAGAAAACAGTGTTTACAACCTCGTCAGATCTGTGAATAACAAATTCGCCGTCGGTTATTTCAAAGATTTCGATAGTGATCTTGCCTGTTTTGATCTCTGCAGATGCAAGGTCTTCCTTGACTGCGGCAATACACTTAAGCTTTATATCGAGACCCGTGGTGTTTTTTCCGTCATTGGCTCTGTCGGTGTAGTATTTGTATGCCTGCTCGAAATATTTCGGAAGGCTTTGGGCAAGCACCGAATAGTCGCGCGTTGTATAAGAACAATCAAGCACAATGTTTCGTGCGGTGCCGTACTCGACAATGCTGTCAACCTTTACATAAGAGCCGTTTTCGCCGTAGACAACCGTGTTCATGCCGACGTTCGGAACATCCGAAAGCTGAGCATCAACTATTTCCTGGGCTTCTTCAAGAGTAAGAACCTTTGACAAATTGTTGTTTGCGCTCTGAACAAAATAGATTACGACGAGTGCCAAGAGTATTGCGGCAAGCAATGAGCCGTAAACGATGAGTCTTTTATTTCTTTTTTGTCTTTTGATCAAAGCAGACTTTGAAAGTGCTGCCCTAATGTTATTTCTCATCAAAATTCTCCGTAGATGTTTTTACATACTACAAAAGGGAATGGCATTGCATTCCCTCTTGCGTTTCTGAACTTTCAGTTGTTCAAATTACTTGATGTACTTTGCAACGATCTCTTCGATCTTGCCTTCTGCTGTAAGTTCTTCGATAGCAACGTTGATCTTGTCGAGAAGTTCGGTGTTGCCCTTCTTTACGCAGATTGCATAGTCTTCGTCAGCGTAGGATGTTTCGAGGATAACGAGACCTTCGTTTGCAGCAACAAGAGCCTTTGCAGGTTCGTTGTCGATAATAACGCAGTCAATGTCGCCGCCCTGAAGAGCAAGAACTGCTTCAGAACCATTGGAGTAACGGGTTACGTTTTCTTCACCGAAATCGTCTGTGGAGTAGATGTCGCCTGTTGTTGCGAGCTGAACGCCTACCTGGTAATCAGCACCTTCTGCATAAAGGTCGTCAACTGTTGTGATGGCAGAACCTTCAGCAACGATGATGGACTGAACGCCGTTTGCGTAGCTGTAAGAGAAGTCAACGCTTTCGAGTCTTTCTTCTGTTACTGTCATACCTGCAACGCCCATGTCAGCAGCGCCCGACTGAACGGCTGCGATGATGGAGTTGAATTCCATATCATCGATAACGAGTTCGAGACCGAGCTTTTCAGCGATAGCTTCTGCAATTTCAACGTCGATACCGACGATCTTGTCGCCTTCGAAGTATTCGTAGGGCTGGAAGTAAGCGTTTGTAGCCATAACGAGCTTGCCTTCGTCTTCAGCAACTGTTTCGTCTTCTTTTTCTTCTTCCTTTTCGTCTTCTGTAGCAGCGTTTTCTTCGTCTTCTACAGCTTCCTTGTCTTCGCCTTCAGCTACTTCGCCTTCAACTTCGCCTTCAACAGCTTCGCCGTCAACGTTAGCGTCTGCGTCTTCAACCTTTTTCTCACAGCCTGCAAAAGCAAATGTTGTTGCTACAAGAGCAGCTGCTGCGAGGAGAGCAAGAATCTTTTTCATTTCTTTTACCTCTTTTTATGTAGTATTTTTGCGCCGCGACTTTTCGGGCGCGTGTATATATATTACCACACCTAGTGCAAAAATGCAATACATTTTTGCAATTTTTGTAAAGTTGTGCTTTTTATATTCATTTTTACCGAATTTTTATGCAGAATTTGTGAGTAATTATGAAAAAAAGACCCTTTCGTTCAATTTCAAAACTTTTGCTGTGTCAAAGGCAGGGCAAAAACATATTATGGAATAAGGCAAAACAAACAATTAACAAAAAAGGAGCTTATCATGCCGTCGATCTACTTATCCCCTTCTACCCAAGAATACAACATCTATTATGACAACTCGGGTTCGGAAGAATACTACATGAACCGAATTGCCGATGCCATGGAGCCGTACCTTATCTCGTCCGGCATATCTTTTACCCGCAACGATCCCGACAAGACCCTGGCGCAAGCCATTGCGGAATCAAATCTCGGCAACTACGATCTGCATCTTGCGCTTCATTCAAACGCTTCCCCCGAGGCAACGCCGGGGGCTTTGATGGGAGCCGACTTTTATTACTACACCGTAAGCGAAAAAGGAAGACGTGCGGCAACAGTTCTTGCCGACAACTACAAAAGCATCTACCCCACCCCGTCGCTGGTGCGCGCAGTGCCGACCATGATTTTAGCGGAGGTGCGTCGAACAAACTCGCCCGCCGTACTTGCCGAGCTTGCGTATCACGACAACAGAACAGATGCCGAATGGCTGAAAACAAACATCGGGCTTATTGCAAAAAACCTGGTTCAGGGGCTTTGCGAATACTTTGGCATTCCCTTTATTTCGCCCGGCGAGCCGAGCTATGACCGCATCGGCGAGGTGACAACCCAAGGGTCGAGACTGAACATCCGCTCGCGTCCGTCGCTCGACGCGCAGGTGCTGGCACAGATACCGAACGGCGAAAGGGTCACAGTCATCGAGCAGGTTGGAAACTGGTACGTCATTGAATACAACGGCATCATCGGTTTTGTCAGCGCAGACTACATTACTCTCATTACAAGATAAACAAAAAAATTAATGCAGTATAGACAAAAAACGGGCGGTTTTGCACTGCCCGTTTTCTGCTTTTTCTATTGACAATGGAAGCATTTGGAGATATAATGTATTTTGTATGCGTATGCACGTGCGCATGCAAATATCAGTGAGTTCGAGACCTTCCTCACTTAAAACAAAACTAAAGGAGACATTATGAAAAACAAAAGAACAAAACACCTCATCCACGGCGCGATGATCGCCGCCCTTTACGTTATTCTCACCTACGTTTCGGCTCTGTTCGGTCTTTCGAGCGGGTCGATACAGTTGAGAATATCCGAAGCTCTGACCATTCTTCCGATCTTTACCCCCGCCGCGATACCCGGACTTTTTGTGGGTTGTGCGGTGGCAAACCTGATGCTTGGTTCTGCCGTATGGGACGTGGTATTCGGAAGTATCGCCACCCTTCTTGCGGCAATCTGCACAAGGCTTTTGCGAAAGCTCCCGGCGGCAGCTTTTTTGCCCCCGGTGATCTTTAACACGCTGATAGTTCCCCCTGTTATATACTTTGTATACGGCAGTGAGCAAGCTATGTACCTTACCTACATCGGCGTTTTCGTCGGAGAGGCGCTTTCGTGCGGAATATTCGGTTTTATTCTTTACAAGGCATTGCAACACAACAAGAAAATTTTCGGAGAATATGATGACATCTGAGAAAAACAAAACAACCAACTGCGAATGCTGCGCATTTTACGTATACGACGACATCGACGACTGCTACTACTGTGACATCAACCTGGACGAAGACGAGATGAGCCGTTTTCTTTCGGGCACCAACAGCGCTTGTCCGTATTTTCAATTCTTTGACGAATACGATCTTGCCCGCAAGCAATAAGCATTTTTTGAAAGGACCGCAAAATGACAGCATTTTTCAAAAGCCTTATCGGTGATAAAGCGTTTTACAAAAGGGTCTTCTTTATCACCCTTCCGATACTTATTCAAAACATCATAACAAACTTTGTAAGCCTTTTGGACAACATCATGGTCGGAACCCTTGGTACCGAGCAGATGTCAGGCGTTGCCATAATAAACCAACTTTTGTTCGTCTTTAACCTGTGCATATTCGGTGCTATATCGGGAGCAGGTATTTTTTCCGCTCAGTTTCACGGTAAAGGCGACGTAAAAGGTGTTCGCGACACGCTGAGGATCAAGCTTATTTTCGTCGGTGTCATCGCGATAATCAGCGAGCTTATCTTTATCTTCTTCGGGGACGAGCTGATAAGAATGTTTTTGCACGAAGGAAAGGAAGATATCGACATCGAGGCTACCTTCCGATATGCAAAAGATTATCTTGAGGTTATGCTTTTAACCTTTCCTCCCTTTGCTGTAATGCAGGCGTATTCCGACACCCTGCGTTCCACCTCCGAAACTGTGCTTCCCATGAAAGCAAGCGTTGTTGCCGTATCGACAAACGCGTGTCTTAACGCCGTGTTTATCTACGTCTTGCACCTGGGAGTTGTGGGTGCAGCTCTTGCAACGGTTGTGGCAAGATTTACGGAATTTTTCATCGTAATTATCTGGACACACACCCACAAGGAAAAAGCGCCCTTTGTGGTGGGGGTTTACCGCGGATTCAAGATTCCCGGTGCTCTTATGAAGGACGTTATGATAAAGGGCTTTCCCCTTTTGTTAAACGAAGCTTTCTGGTCGTTGGGAATGACTGCCATTGTCAACGCTTATTCGCAACACGGAGCAGAGGTTGTTGCCGCACAAAGCATCAGCTCGACGGTGTCCAACCTTTTCAACTGTGCATTTTTTGCTTTCGGAAACGCCGTTGCCATCATTGTAGGCCAGCATCTGGGATCGGGCAATCTTGAAAAAGCGAAGCAGGATGATAAGCGTCTGCTGTTTGCGTGCGTGGTTATTTGTACCGTTGTAGGCGGACTTATGGCCCTTGTTGCTCCCCTTTTCCCGATGATATACAACACCAGCGACAACGTAAAAGACCTTGCGGCACAGCTGCTTATTATAAGTGCCCTTTTCATGCCGGTACACGGTTTTACCCATTCATCATATTTCACTCTGCGTTCGGGCGGAAAGACCATTATCACCTTTATCTTCGACTGCGGATTTATCTGGGCGTTTTCATACCCCGTGGCAATGCTTCTTACAAATTTTACGAGCCTTACCATTATTCCGCTTTACACCATCGTGCAATGTGTGGAGATCGTTAAAGTTGTGGTTTCGGTATTCCTTCTCAAGAGCGGAATATGGGTAAACAACCTTACAGAAAGCACAAAAAAGATATAAATTTTATAAATTCAACGGAGACAAAAAATGAAAACAGAATTGCTTTTTCTTGGCACAGGCGCTGCCGACTGGGACTACAAAAACGATTACGAAAGATCGGATTTCAGAGGTTTTTCGGGAATACTTATTGACGGACACATTATGATCGACTGCGGAATCGGCGCGTTTTTGTACGAAGACAGATTTTCTCTTTCGGGAATATACAAAAACGTCGACACCGTATTTATGACCCACTCGCACGATGACCATTTCAGAGCCGAATGTGTCAGCAGACTTTGCGGAGAAAGCGAAAAAAAGATAACCCTTTACGGTGACAAAATATTCGAAAAGCTTTTGCCGAAGGAAGAAAACCTTTCTTTCGTGCCCCTTGATGCAAGATTTTTTGAAAGTTGTACCGTAGGCGGCTACAAGGTAACAGCACTCAAATCCAACCACGCAACCACCTACCCCGAAGAGCAGACCCTGCATTATTTCTTTGAAGGCGAAAAGAATATGTTCATCGGATACGACGGCGGATGGCTTATCGCCGAAACCTGGAGCTTCTTGCAGAAAAAGCACGTGGACGTTTATATCACAGACGCGACCTGCGGCGACGATTTTGAATGTACCTACAACTTCAGAAACTTCTCGCACAACAACATACCCATGATCGACTATATGGTAAAAACCATGAAGGTCAACGGGATTGCGGACGATGACACACAGGTGATACTTCACCACCTTGCACGCACCCTGCACCCCACCCACGAGGAAGTTTGCGAAAAAGAGGGCAAAAAAGGCTACATTGTGTCATACGACGGCATGAAATACGCCTTTTGAGAGGGACGGACATGATACAATCCAGACCGAAGCTTAAAGGGAAAAAGCTTATATACACTCCCCTTTTCCTGCTTATTGCCGCAATACTTCTTTTTCCCGCATCTTCCGTTGCGGGAAAATACGCCGCAATAGTCCAGCTTTTTGGTATGTGTACCGCGGCGTACAGCCTTTTTGTGCTGATAAAATACGTTCTTTCCGACTATCTTTACACGATCGACGACGGACATTTTACGGTGCACAAGATAAACGGCAAAAAGAGTGTTTGCGTTGCCGACATTGAGCTTTGCGACATTTCGGGCAAGATCCGCACTGTCGAAGAATACAAAAAAGAAGACGTGGCACGCAGGCTTTACAAATTTATCAAAAACCCCGATGACGAAAGACTGAGATATATCGTCTGCAATTTTGGAACAGAGGAATGTGCGATTCTTTTTGAACCCGACGAACACTTTGAAAAGCAGATGACACAACTTATTTCCGAATGGAAACAAAGAAAATCCGAAGAAGAGGACGAAGACGATGAATGAATTTAACGAAGTAATACTTTTAAAATACGGCGAGATCGTACTCAAAGGTCTCAACAAATCGTATTTTGAAGGTCTTCTTATGACCGACATCAAAAAGAGGATCAAAAAATACGGTGAGTACGAGGTAAAGCGCGCTCAATCAACCGTTTATATCGAACCTGTTGACGATATGGCAAAGGAAAACTTTGATCTTACCTACAACGAATGCACCAAGGTTTTCGGCATTGTTTCGTGCTGTCGCGCGGCAACAGTGAAAAAAGACATGAACGACATTCTCGAAAACATCGTCGACTACACCTATGAAAAGCTGAGATCGGTAAAAACTTTCAAGGTCGAGGCAAAACGCTCGGACAAGCAGTTTCCCTTTGATTCGCCTGCAATTTCCAAAGAATGCGGCGGACTTCTTCTGCGCCGTCACAAGCACTTAAAGGTTGACGTGAAAAACCCCGACACCGTCGTTATGGTCGAAATACGCGACTATGCCGCGTACATTCATTGCGGATCCGACGAAGGCGCAGGCGGTCTTCCCCAGGGAAGCGCGGGAAAAGGTCTTCTTCTGCTTTCGGGCGGTATCGACAGCCCCGTGGCAGGATATCGCATGGCACGCCGCGGAATAGCCCTTGACGCACTGCACTTTGAAAGCTATCCTTACACCAGCGTTCAAGCACGCGAAAAGGTTATTGAGCTTGCTCAGATCATGACCGATTATTGCGGCGACATCAACCTTAACATCATCTCGGTAACCCACATTCAGGAAGAATTGAGGGACAAGTGCCGCGAGGAATATTTTACCCTGCTTCTGCGAAGATTTATGATGAAGATAGCAGAGCGCATCGGTCTTTACTACAACTGCACCTGCATCATCACGGGCGAAAGCGTGGGACAGGTGGCAAGCCAGACAATACCTGCCATCACCGTAACAAACGATGCGGTGAAAACACTGCCCGTTATCCGTCCGCTTATTGCAAACGACAAGGAAGAGATCGTAAAGTACGCCCGTCACATCGGCACTTTCGAAACCTCTATTCTCCCCTATGAGGATTGCTGTACAGTATTCACCCCCAAGCATCCCGTTACAAAGCCTTCTCTTGCCAATATTCTTGAGGAAGAGCAAAAACTCGACGTCGAGGCTCTTATAACCGAAGCACTTTCCACAAAGAGCTATGTCAAGGTAACAAGAGGCTGAATATGTACAAAAACAACAGAAACGAATATATCCTTGTCGAAAAGCTTCTTGAAAAAAAGATGACGGTTGCCACCTGCGAATCGTGCACGGGAGGTCTTGTTTCCAAAAGAATAACCAACGTATCGGGAGCATCCGAGGTTTTTGGATACGGCGTTTGCACCTATGCAAACGAGGCGAAGATGAAACTGCTTTCGGTAAACGAAAAAACGCTTGAAAAATACGGTGCCGTATCCGAGCAGACTGCAATCGAGATGGCACGCGGAATGCTTGCTCTTTCGGGTGCTGACGTTGCCGTTTCCACAACGGGTATTGCAGGTCCGGGCGGAGGAACAAAAGAAAAACCGGTGGGGCTTGTATATACCGCAGTGTGTGCAAAAGACGGATATTGCGAATGCAAAAAGCTTCTTTTGGGAAACATTGAGAATGCCGACAGGGAAAACATCCGCCACGCCGCATCCTGCGAGGCGCTGGGCCTTGTTATCAAATATCTGGAGAACAAATAATGATAACCGAAGATATAAAAAACGCTCTGTTGCCAATACACGGTGCAAGCATAATAAAGCTGACACTGAGCAACCCCAAAAGCGCCCTTGAAGAATACAAAAAGATAACGGCAAGGAAGGCTGACAAGCTTTTTCTTGTTGAAAAATTCACCGAAAAGCAGGCTTTTCACGAAAAGCTTGACGAGGGAAGTTTGATCGGTTTTCTTGAAAAGCAGCTTTCGGAAAGCTTCAGGCAACTGAACCTTCAGGCAGAAGGTTTTGATTTTGAACTGAAAATTTCAAAAAAAGGCAAGATACTGACCAACAAATCCAAAAACGATCTTTCTCTTTCTGCCGAAAACGTCGGTTCGCACAACCGAAAGAAAAACTATATTCTCGAAGAAGGCATCTTTGTCCCCGCTCTTTACGAGCTTGGGGTTATGACAAAGGAAGGCAAGATAGTCGCACAGAAATATGACAAGTTCAAGCAAATAAACCGCTTTGTCGAATGTGTAGACGACGCCCTGAAAAACGACGAGAGCGACAAGACCCTTGAGATCGTTGATTTCGGTTGCGGAAAATCGTATCTCACCTTTGTCCTTTACTACTACATGACAAAGATAAAGGGCAGAAAAGTAAGGGTTACGGGGCTTGATCTGAAAAAAGACGTTATTGAAAAATGCAACGAGGTTGCAAAAAAATACGGATATTCCGAAATGACCTTTCTTTGCGGAGATATCAAGGATTATAAGCCGAAAACACCACCCGACATGGTTGTCACTCTCCATGCCTGCGATACCGCGACCGATTTTGCTCTTTATAACGCCATTCTTTGGGAAAGCAGATACATCTTTTCGGTCCCCTGCTGTCAGCACGAGCTGAACACCAACATAAAAAGCGGTGCTTTCGGTATTTTGACAAGCTACGGACTTATAAAAGAAAGAATGTGCGCCCTTGCCACCGATGCTCAAAGAGCAAAGATTCTTGAGCTTTGCGGATACAAGACAGACATACTTGAATTCATTGACATGGACAACTCGCCAAAAAATTTGCTTATCCGCGCGAAAAGGACAAAATTTCCCAACGAATTCAAAAGAAAAACTATTCTTTCGGAAATTTCGGATTTTGCAAAGGAAAGCGGATGCGAGCTTACACTTTTTAACCTTCTGAAAGAAAAACTGTGAGGTAATACTATGGAATACAAAGGAAAAAAGCTTTATCACGGCGACGTGCACGACGGCGACAGATACAGACAGGAATATGCCGACTCCATCACCCGACTGATCGAAAAAAAGGCAAACGAGGCATATAAGATACGCGAAGATTTTATGCCCCCCGAAAAGCTTATCCAAAACGCCGATCATTACAGAAACGAATATCTGAAAATGATCGGATACCCCTTTGACCTTGACAGCAAAAAACTGCCCTTATGCGAAACCGAATATGTCGGAGAGGACGATATGTGCAAGCTTTATCGCCTTTCGATCGAAGTGTTTGAGGATTTCAGATTTTACGGCGTTCTTATGATCCCCAACGGGCTTTCGGGAAAAACTTCTCTTGTTATCGCCCAGCACGGCGGCGGAGGCACACCCGAGACCTGCTCGGATATGTACAACGATAACAACTACAACTATTTTACAAAAAGAGCTCTTGAACGCGGATTTGTGGTTTTTGCCCCCTCTCTTATGCTTTGGACGTTTGGAGTTGACACGGGCGAAAAATTCGTAAGATTCAACGTGCCCTCTGACAGACACGGAAATGACAAAAAGCTTAAGCAGCTTGGATATTCGATGACGGGACTTGAAGTTTTGTGCATCAAGCGAAGCATCGACTACCTTGTGACGCTTGATTGTGTAAACGGCGAAAAGATCGGAATGATGGGACTTTCCTACGGCGGATATTTTTCGCTCCACACCGCCGCGGCGGACACGAGAATTATCTCGGCGTACGATGCGGGATCTTTTAACGACAGAAGCAAGACCGCTTTCTTTGACTGGGGATATACCGGCGCATCCCACAAGTTCCACGATGCAGAGGTTGCGGCACTTGTTGCGCCCAGACGTTTGAGAATCGACGTGGGAAAGGAAGACTCTGTTTTCGATTATCGCACGTCAGAGCCCGAGGCAGAACGCATCACAAAATATTTTCAAGCCTACGGTGTGCCCGAAAACTACAGCTATGATCTGCACGCGGGCGGACACAGATTTGACGAAAACCTCGAAGGCTTTGAATATTTCTTCGCACCTTTGGAATAATTCACAAAATCCGAAAGATTTAGTACTAAAATAACTGTATAATTAAACCGCAGGGTGAAAAAATACCCATATATTAAATAAAAGGAGATCTGACCATGAAAAAGTACAAGTGCACAGTATGCGGCCTCGTTTTTGACGTGGCTGACGGAGTTGAACCCGTATGCCCCAAATGCAAAGTGAAGGGAGACAAGCTTGAACCTCTTGGCGAAAGCTCGGTTTCCGCAAACAAATACGCAGGCACACAGACAGAAAAGAACCTTGAAGCCGCTTTTGCAGGCGAATCAATGGCAAGAAACAAGTACACCTATTTTGCATCCAAAGCAAAGAAAGAGGGCTTTGAACAGATCGCCGCCCTCTTCCTTAAAACCGCCGACAACGAAAAGGAACACGCAAAGTTGTGGTTCAAGGAGCTGAACGGAATCGGTGACACCGCCGAAAACCTCGCTCACGCCGCCGAAGGCGAAAACTATGAATGGACCGACATGTATGCAGGATTTGCAAAGACCGCCGAAGAAGAAGGTTTTCCCGAGCTTGCAAGAAAATTCCGTCTTGTTGCCGCCATCGAAAAGCACCACGAAGAAAGATATCGTGCGCTTCTGAAAAACGTTGAGATGGCTCAGGTATTTGAAAAGAGCGAAGTCAAGGTTTGGGAATGCCGCAACTGCGGACACATCATCGTTGGAACAAAGGCACCCGAGGTTTGCCCCACCTGCGATCATCCCCAGAGCTATTTTGAAGTTCACGCTGAAAACTATTGATCCTACCACAAACAAAAAAATCGGAACCGTGATCGGTTCCGATTTTTGCTTTTATTGATCTTATTTCTGCGAGAAAACGGATATTGCCGCCTTTACGTTTTCGCACATGGCGTTGCGGGCATCTGTGAGGATATCGTGGAACTGGTTGTATTCCTTGCCCGAAAGAGCCGCAGCACCTGCCTTTGCCATGTAGGTATAGTAATTTACCTTGCGCACACCGCGCGAGATGACCTCTCTGTAATCCTCGTTGCTGACACCGCTTCCGCCGTGCATAACGATGGGAACGTCGATCATCGAATTGATCTTCGAAAGTCTTTCGAAATCAAGCTTGGGAGTGGAAGCATAAAAACCATGGGCTGTGCCGAAAGCGCAGGCAAGAGCATCGATGCCTGTTTTTTCAACAAACATTTTTGCGGCATCGGGGTCTGTATAAATAGATGCATCCCCTGCTCCGCCGCCCTCGCGGGCGCCCATCGAGCCGATCTCCGCCTCGACCGATACGCCAAGGGCAGAGGCTTTTTTTACAGTGAAAATCGTGTTCTTTATATTTTCTTCGGTGTCAAGGGTGGAGCCGTCGTACATAACCGAGGTAAAGCCAAGTTCAAGACCGTGAAGAACGTAATCGGTATCTGTGCCGTGATCGAGATGCACGCAAACGGGCACCTTTGCATTCTTTGCAAACATAACCATTATGGGCGCGATCTCATCCATCTTGCAAAGACCCATTTCTTCGTGTATCTGGGCGTGCATGATGATTACGGGTTGGTTAAGCTCTTGCGCGGCAGAAATTACAGCCTGAAGAGACGTGAGATTGGGGGTGTTGAAAGAGCCGATGGCGATTTTTTCCTTTTCGGCAATTTCGAGTATTTCTTTCAAATTAACAAGCATCAGAATTCTCCTTCAAAAGCAGACAAGCTATCTGCAAAAGTAAATGTGATTTCGGTGGTCGCCGACTCGTCGGGCGAAAGAAAAGCAAGTCTTCCGTCCTTGCGCAGAACGTCTCTGCCGTCGGGAGTGCAGTTTCCCGGTTCAAGCCCGAGAACGTAATCTTTTTTGCCCATCATCTTCCACTGGGTGAAATACGGAAGAACTTTTTTGTTATAATTCATCACAACACCTGCGGAAATATCAGGATTGAAGATGCCGACGGTGCATCTGCCGTCTTTTTCGCAGACGTCGTAGTAATAACAACGCTCCTCATAAAGTGCCGTGGGCTTTTCCATACAAAGTGCAGTGTCGATGTATTTTTGCGCATGATCGTTTCTTGCGGTGACCGATGTGTTGGGAACAACCACCTTGCTGTTTTCGGAAAGAAGCGGATAGCCCATGTTGCAATGATAAAGAATCATATACGGGCTTTCGACGTCTGCCTCGTTGGTGACAGTGTCCGAAACAGTAACGGCGTTTTCCTTGTAAGAAACAGTGTAGGTACGCTGCATAACGAGCTTTGCACCGAAAATAACACAATCGCGCACGACAGCCTTTATGACGATGGCATCGTCTTGTTCATCGATCGAATAAGAGTCCACAGGGGTGTTTCCGATCGTTCCGTGCAGGGGCAAAACCTCGCCCTCGTCGGTACAGGGCGAACCGACGGCGCGCAAACCGCAGGTGGTAAAAAAGCCTGCGGTAAACGATTTGAGAAAACCTGCTCCGTCCTTGTCGTAATATGCGGGAGCAACGTGGCCGCAGGGAGAAAAATATCCCATATTTTTGCCGTTGAAGGTTACTCTTGCAAGGTCGGCGCATCTGTCAAGCGAGATGAGAAGCTCAAGGCCCAAACCGTTTCTGACAGACAGATATTTCATTCCGTCCCCTTTGCCGCCGCAAAGCGAAAAACATTCGGCTCCGCGGATCTGAAGAGGATGACCTATGTATTCTTTCATTTTGTTTCTCCTTTTCCCAAAGAGCTTACGGCGCGGTAAAGATCCTTGTATTTTTCGTACTGCACAGCATATTTCTTTGTGTTTTCCGCGTTGGGAAAATACTCTTTTGACACGCGTGAAAGAAGCGAGACGGCAGACGAAAGATCCTTGTATATACCGCAGCTTACTCCCGCAAGGGCGGCCGTGCCTGCGGCACCGACCTCTTTGCAGGACATGGCGCATATCTTTGTGTTGAGAATATCGGCTTTTATCTGAAGCCACACGGGCGAGGATGCTCCGCCGCCGGTGGCACGGAGCTCTTTTACTTCTCCGATAAAGCCTTTGAGAGTGTTGAAATTGAGAAGTATCTCGTACGAGGTGCCCTCCATAAGCGCTTTGTAAAGATCGTACTTTGTGGTTTCAAGGGTCACACCGACAAAAGCGGCTTTGGACGAGGTGTCCATGTACGGAGTTGCCGCACCCGCAAAATGAGGGAGAACGAGAATGTCGGTTGGTTCTTTTTGCACCTTTGAATCAAGATATGCGTACACGTTTTCGCCGTTTTGGTTGCATTTTGCATATTCATCGGCGGCAAGGTTATCGCGGAACCATTTGAGAGTGGCGCCTCCCGTGAACGAAAGAGCGTAGCAGGCATATTTTCCGTTTATAAAAGGTACGACCGAATATCCGCCCTCGTAAACCGAAAGCTCCTGCGGGATCTCATCGAAAACAACGGGGATACACTCGACGGTGCCCGTGCCGTCCATGGCAATTCCTTTTTCAAAAACGCCCGAGCCGATCATTGCGGTGACCTGATCGTGGCTACCGTTGACAACAGTTATATCGTAGTCTATGCCGATCTGATTTTTGACGCCGTCAGACAGCTTACCCGCAATCGTACCTGCTTCGACCGCGTCTGACATAAGCGAAACGTCGATACCTGCGGCATCGAATATTTCTCGGCTCCATTCTTTCTTTTTTATATCAAAAGCGCCCGTACGCGCCGCAAGAGAATGATCTATCTGTCTTTTTCCGCAGAGGGTATAGACGATAAAATCCTCGCCGAGAAGTATTTTTTCGCACTTTGCATATACTTCGGGTTTTTCTTCCTTCAACCACATTATTTTTGAAATGCTGTACATTTCATTGGGTTTTACACCGGTGAGAAGTGTCATCTTTTCCGGTCCGACAGAATTCTCAAGCCTGCGGCACTGGTCTTTGCCGCGGGGGTCGGTGTAAAGCATGGAGGGACAGAGAACGTTGTCATCTCCATCAAGCATGGCAAAGGTCTCGCCAAAGCTTGTGACACCTAGAGCCTCGAGTTTAAAATCCTTTGCGGCATCCGAAAGAAGCGAAAGCACTCCGCATCTGACATCACAGAAGCTTATCTCGTGAAGTCCTCCCGTGTGTAAGGCATCGTACTCGGTATAATAGGTCTTTACGTTTTCGCCCAGATCATCAAAAACCGCGATCTTGCAACCCGTAGTTCCGACATCAAGACCTGCAACGTATCTTCTATCAGTCATCGATGCTCACCACGTCGTAGCCGAGGTAATATTTGAAAGCTTCTTCGAGAATGTACTTTACATGGCCCATGGACACGGTGGTATGATGCTTGAAGCCGCCGCGGGCAAGCTTTATGAGCTTTTTCTGGAGTCCGTCGATCTTGGCAACGCCGCCGCAACCGAAAAATTCCTTTTCGATGTTGTCATCTGTAAATTCACCTTCGCTGAAATAGATGGTGATCTTGCCGTCTTCGGTCTTGCAGTTGGAATAAGTCATGGGGAAAGCGGCAATGCGGCCTTCGTTGGTGCCCCAACCACTGCCGGGATCGCCCTTGTCAAACATCTTGTGGGAAGTGACCTGTCCCTTACCAGCCATAAGCTTTTGGGCAGTGGAGCCGCAATGGAAAAGAATGACCTTATCGGGGTCTGTGCCGTAGTTGTTGTTCCAGTCAAGGCAAGCGGAAGGAGCCCTGGTTGCAAGAGACAGTGCACGCATGGTGATGGCAGAGCACATATCTATCTCACAGGAAGCGGTGATTCCGCGATCGTTGAGCTCGCTGAGAAGAACGCAGGGGCAAACACGCAGATAGGTTTCCATTTCGTTCCAGCAACGAAGAGCAATGGCATCGAGATGGTAGGTTTCGATATATTCGTCAATGACCACGCTGATTTTAGAAAGCATGATCTTCTTGTCCTCGGGAACGTTTGTAAAGTCTGTGTAATTTTCGAGCACGGCTTTCTTGGCAAGAACCTTTTCGTCATCGTCCTTTTTGGCTCTTACAAATTCGAAAAGCTCGGAAAGGTCAAAGGATTCGACGTTTATGCCGTGTCTCTGCATGGTTATTTCGTCAAAACGAACTGTTTTGAAGGCGGTTGTTCTTGCGCCGATGCAACCGATGGTGAAACGCTTCATGCCGTTTACAACGCGGCAGATAGCAGCAAAATCATGAAGATTTTTTGCAAATTCGGGGGTGAGAGGATCGACCACGTGGGGAGGCATTACCGTAAAGGGAACGTTGTACTGACAGAAAACGTCGGTTACAGAGAATTTTCCGCAGTAAGCGTCGCGGCGGTTTTTGAAATCCATCTTGCCGATCTCGTCGGGATATGCCTGCATAAGGATGGGAACACCTGCATCCTGAAGGGCGGCAATGGCTCCGTTTTCGTCGATGAAAATGGGCATACAAAGGATAACACCGTCATATTCGCCCTCGTGGGATTTAAGCCATTTTGCATATGCTCTTCCCTCGTCTCTTGTTTCTACCGCACCGTAACGAGTGGCATCCTCGTCCATGATGATATAATCGTAGCCTGCGTCTGTGACCGCCTTTACCATATCAACTCTTGCGCCCTTGATAAGCTCGGCAGGCATAAAGCCGCGGTTTCCGAAAAATAATGCGAAAGTCTGCTTTTTCATATAAAAATCCTCCGATTTTTTAATTTTCATCTTGATTTTATCATATTTGTTGCTATAATAAAAGATAAATTTATTTTAAAATATGTAATTTTGTACGGACAGGACGGATAAATTTTGAATATCAGATACAACACCCGCGAACTGCAAAGCATTATGCGTTCGATATATGAACTTACGGGAATACGCTTTATTTTGTTTGACGACGACTGCAACAGGATCGTATCGTATCCGCAAAACGAATGTGCCTTTTGCGAAGCTATGCGAAAATGCCCCGCCACGTCAAGAAAATGTGCCATAAGCGACCGAAAAGCTTTTAAGATCTGCCGCGAGAAAGAAGGACCTTTTCTTTACAAATGTCACGCAGGACTTTCGGAAGCTTCTCTTGCGCTCAAAGAAAACGACAGGGTCGTGGGTTACCTGATGTTTGGGCAGATGACAGACAATTCCGACAAAGAAGCGCTGGCAAAAGAGCTGATAAAATACTGTGCGGATTACGGCATTGACAGAGGAGACGTTGAAGAAAGCATAAGCGAGATAAAATATACCGACAACGAAAAAATGCTTGCCGCCGCAAAGATCCTTGAAGCTTGCATGAGCTATATCATGCTGAAAGAACTGATTACTCCCGAAAACAACAGAATATTTGCGGATGCAAAAGAATACATCGAAGAGCATTTGTCGGCATCCCTTGAAATATACGACATCTGTTCGCATCTCGGTATCAGCCGAACCAAGCTTTACGAGGTGTTCAGCAAGGAAACGGGTATCGGGGTTTCGGAATATATAAGAAAAAGAAGAATGCACAAAGCGAAAAAACTTTTGAAAAACACCAAAAAGCCCGTTTGGGAAGTGGCGCAGGAGGTTGGGTTTGAAGATTATACCTATTTCAGCAGAGTTTTTAAAAACACCTACGGGAAATCTCCGCGAGAGATAAGAAAAGAATGAAAAGAAAACCCAACAGATCAAGCTGTTGGGTTTTGTACTATATTAACCTGCGATGGTGATGGGGATAAGAATGGTTGTGGGTCTTCCGGGAACGGTGACCTGAACGATCGCTCTGTTCATGGGCTCTACCCTTTCGCCTGCGGTGAGGGTTATCTCCCACGCATAGCCTTCTGCGGGCATGTGGTATATCTGCTGATTGAGATAAACGTCGCGCTTATAGGGCGAGCAGGTCCAGCTTTCGGGGAGAATAACCTTTATATTAAGATGGCGTTGGTCGTAGACCTTGTTGAAGAAGCGGATGCGAACCTTTATGCTTTCGCCCTCGGAAATGCTGGGCTTTTCAAAAAATTCGACGATCGAGCCAACGCACATATTATCGGGGCCATCGTAGGAATAAGGAAGTCTTGCGAAAAGCTTCTTTTCGATGCCGACAAGGGTGTTCTGCGCCTTTTCGTCCGAAATATCTGTTTCGCCGTCGGTGTATTCCATATCAATGCCGTGAGCTTTGAACATGGACGGGATCATTTTCATAACGCGATCGGTAAGCTCGGTGCAGGTTTTGGGCATAAGGTGGGCAATATTGGTTCTGTCGATGGCAACAGTTACGATATTGTCGCCAAGGTATTCTGCCCAGTCGGAAGGAATGCCTTCTCTGCCGTAAACAATGCCGAGTATCGCGCCAACTGTGGCACCGGTGCAGTCGGTGTCATCGCCGCAGTTGATGGCGTAGATCATGGTCTTTTTGAAATCGCCTTCGCCGTACATAAGACCGATGACAACGTATGCTACGTTTTCGGGAGCCTGGAACCAATCCTCGTTTTTAAAATCCTTTACGAGCATTTCTCTTACTTCGCGGTAATCAACGCCCTTATCGTAATTTTCGAGAACGAACTTTACGCATTTTGCAACTTCGCAATCGGCGGGGATTCTTGCAAGAGCAAGCTCGACAAGCTTGCGGATATCCGATTCGAAGAAGGCGTAACTTTCGAGGCAAGCCGTAAATATTTCAGCATAGGTACCCTCTGCCATACCGTGGTCTATGCAGGCATCGGCAAAGGCATATTTTGCCGCAATGTTCGGAAAACCGGGAGCCATGCACGCCCAGATCTCAGATCTGATCCACGCTCCGTTGGAATCCTTCCACATTTCGTTTTCGTATTCGCCCGAAAGAGGAGGCATAAAGCCTGCTTTGAGGTTATTTTTTCCAACGCCGTATTCGTTCCAGTTTGCGGGAATAAAGCTGGTCCAGTATTCTGCGAGAATATTGGCATCAAGCTTTGTCAGACCTTCGATTTCCGCCGCCATAAGCCAGATGAGCTGCAGATCGAGGTCGTCGTTGGGAAGCACTTCGCCGGGCTTTGTTACAAAGCCTTTGATATCAAGCATGGCTCTTTTGCCCTCGTAGGGTGTTCCCATGGTGCCGCCGATGTTCTTGCCGAGCCAGCAACCGTATATTTTGCTTTCAAGCTGTTTTCTGTTGTACTTTATCATATCTTTTGTCCCCTTTCAAGGTTTGTGATTATATTGTACATACAAATCCCCGCAAAATCAATATTTGATTTTTACCGAAACAAAGATAAAATCAAATACAACTGTTCTTTTTTCGATATTCGGCAGGTGTAAGACCCGTGTGCTCGCGGAAATATCTGTAAAACCTCGTCTTGTCGGTAAATCCGACGGCATAGCATATATCATCGACCGAAACTTCGCCTTTTTTCAGCAATTCAATGCTTTTGTCTATTCGCGCCTTGGTGATATACTCGGTAAGTGTCATCGAATAGGTTTCCTTGAAAAGACGGCTGAAGTATGAAGGTGTGTAAAAACAACGCTCGGCAAGATCCTGCAAGGTCAACTTTTCGTGGCAATGGGATTCGATGTAGCTTAAAATATCGTCAGTTACACTTCCGAACAGCTTATGATCCTTTGAAATGCCATGGGACATGGCGCGGAATATGAAAAGCAATAGCACCATGACAATTGAATTTATCATCGTATTTCTGCCAAGACGAGCCGAGCGGTATTCTTCATACAGCATTGTAAAAAGAGCGTCCGTTTTCGCCATATCCGCATCGTCAAGCGAAACGAAAGGGCTATCTTTGTCAACCGAATTGGCAAAATCCTCAAAGGCTGTGAGCGACAAAAGCTCGAAGGCGTTTTCGGAGTTTACAAGCGAGCTTCCGAAAAGCTCGGGGCGAAGCATGAGGTTATAGAACGACATACCCGTGCTATCGGGGGTTATCGAATGGGTCTGCTTGTAATTTATGAAAAGAAGGTCCCCCTTCTTTACGCGATACGACACGTCGTTGATGCGGTGGGTACCTGTGCCGTCACAGATATAAACGATTTCTATAAAGTCGTGAATATGAATGTTCGTAGATCTTGTGGCGTTTTTTGTAAGAAACATCGCCACACCCTCGCCTTTGTTGAAATAGGTTTTGGACATATACTTATACACAGAGATACCTCCTTTCGCATTTACACTTATTGTAACAGAAAAAAGCGGATTTGGCAAGCAAAAGTGAAAAATTCGTTTCAAACACAGTAAATTTGAGAAAAATTTGTCAATATTTGAAAATCCTCTTGCGTTTTGCAAATTTTTGGTATATAATGTATGATGTCTGAGATTTGGATTTGATCGAAATTTCTGATATGAATCAGCGTTTCTTATTATCCATTTCCAAATATTATCATTAAAAACGGAGGTAAAAAAATGAATCCCGGTTTTGTAGTTCTGATGGGACTTTCTATCGTGTTTATCGGTCTTATCTGCATCATTGTTGTATGCAAACTGATGAGCCTTGCGGTAGGCATCGGCGGTAAGTCTTCAGATTCTTCAGAAAAGGCAGCTGCACCCGTTCAGCAGCAAGCTTCCCAACCGACTGCGGCCATTCCCTCAAGACCCGAGCTTGCGGCAGCCATGGCGGCAGCAATTTCGGAATACAGCGGAAAAGATATTTCCGGTATCCGTATTCTTTCAATCAAAAAACTTTAAGACAGAAAGGTGAAATGTCATGAAACAGTACAAAATCAACGTAAACGGAACATTCTACGAAGTAACAATCGAGGAAGTTGACGCTTCCGAAATCAAGTCTGCAGCTCCCGCTCCTGCTCAGGCTCCCGCAGCTCCCGCAGCAGCTGCTCCCGCATCGGGCGAAAAGGTAAACGCTCCTATGCCCGGCAACATTCTTGCAGTTAACGTAAACGTCGGCGACGTGGTTAAGGCAGGTCAGGTTGGTATGATCCTCGAAGCTATGAAGATGGAAAACGAGATCATGATCCCCTGCGACGGTACAGTTACAGCTGTTGGCGTAACAAAGGGCGCAACAGTTGAATCGGGCGCTTTCCTCTTCTCCATCGGTTAATTTACAAGGAGAGCCAAAATGAAAAAGAGAATCACGGCTCTTCTTGCTGTTTGTTTTCTTCTTGTCTCCACCCTCGGAATGACAGCTTTTGCCGACGAGGCAGAAGTTGCGGCAGACACTGCCTCTCCCGAGGTAGCTGAGCCTGTTGAAGAAAAAGCAGAAAAAGAAGCTTGCCCCCTCACAGTAAAAAGTGCGGAATACGATATTGAAACAAAAACTTTAAGCGTTACGGTTGCAAACACTTCGTACGATTCGTACAACGTTTCCGCACTCCCCGCAACAGAGAACACAAAAACAATATCCTTCCCCGAAATCGACAACATCTACATGAGCGTTGTCCAGAGCATCGTCAACACCTACGGCCAGGCTGTTCTTGAAGAACAGGGCGACCAGGTTATGCAGATCGCTCAGCAGGAGATCAACAACGCATACATGACCACTCTTGCGCCCGGCGCAGAGATCGGTTTTGAATACCTTGTTGAAACCAGCGGAGACAAAGATCCCGTTATCGACATTGCTCTTACTTATGCACAGGTCGATCCTTCGGTAGTAAGCGCTACAGCTCCCGTGTACAATCAGGAAATTTTTACCGACGTTCTTCATCAGCCCGACATAACACCTATTCAGGCTATTATGAACTTCCTCAATCAGACCGCGGTTAAGGGTTTTATGGACAATCCCAAGTGCCTTATTATGATCCTTATTGCCTGCGTTCTTATTTACCTTGCCATCGGAAAGGGATTTGAGCCGCTTCTGCTTCTTCCCATTGCCTTCGGTATGCTTCTCACAAATCTTCCCGGTGCTGAGATGTTCCACGAAGAGCTTTTTGCAAACGGACACGCTCACTGGAACCTTTTTGATGCTTCAAACACGGTAACACCCGGTCTTCTTGACATTCTTTACCTCGGAGTAAAGCTTGGTATTTATCCTTGTCTTATCTTCTTTGGTGTTGGTGCCATGACAGACTTCGGTCCCCTTATTGCCAACCCCAAGAGCCTTCTTATGGGTGCGGCGGCACAGCTCGGTATTTTTGTAACATACATCGCGGCAGTGTTCTTTGGCTTCAACGGAGCTGAAGCTGCATCTATCGGTATCATCGGCGGTGCCGACGGTCCCACCGCCATCTACGTTACCAGCCGTCTTGCCCCCCATCTCCTCGGCCCGATCGCCGTTGCGGCATATTCCTACATGGCGCTCGTTCCCGTTATCCAGCCTCCCATCATGAAAGCTCTTACAACAAAGAAGGAAAGAATGATCGAAATGAAGGCTCTTCGCAACGTTTCGAAGAAAGAAAAGATCATTTTCCCCATCGTTGTTACAATCTTCGTTGCAATACTCGTTCCCTCGGCGGCTCCCCTTGTCGGTTCGCTGATGCTCGGCAACCTCTTTAAAGAATCGGGAGTTACCGAAAGACTTTCGAAGACGGTTCAGAACGAACTTATGAATATCGTTACCATCTTCCTTGGAATTTCTGTCGGTGCAACCGCAACTGCCGACACCTTCCTTGATCTCCAGACCATCAAGATCATCTGCATGGGTGTTGTTGCCTTTGGTCTCGGTACTGCGGGCGGTGTTCTTCTTGCAAAGTTTATGAACCTCTTCCTCAAGAACAAGATCAATCCTCTCATCGGCTCTGCCGGCGTTTCTGCCGTTCCTATGGCGGCGCGCGTTTCGCAGATGGTCGGTCAGAAGGAAAACCCCAAGAACTTCCTGCTTATGCACGCGATGGGTCCCAACGTTGCCGGAGTTATCGGTTCGGCAATTGCCGCAGGCGTTCTTCTCTCGCTTTTCGGTTAATCAATTTTTAAATTACGGCAAGCCGCCGACAGGCTTGCCGTAACAACGAAAAATCCTGTCGGAGAAAAGAGTAACAAAAATGGCTAAAAATCCCCTTAAAATAACAGACACCATTCTCCGTGACGCCCATCAGTCTCAGGCAGCCACAAGAATGCGTATCGAGGATATGCTTCCCGCCTGCGAAATGCTCGACAACATGGGCTATTGGTCGCTAGAATGATGGGGCGGCGCGACATTTGACTCTTGCATGCGTTTCCTC
>JAFYUZ010000100.1 GCA_017549365.1 Clostridia bacterium | reverse complement strand
TCTGCCCCCTTTGGCCGCTCGGGAATTCCCCCAAAACATTCTCGGCTACTGCCGAGAACCTGGAGCTGGTGAAGGGAGTCGAACCCCCAACCTGCTGATTACAAATCAGCTGCTCTGCCATTGAGCCACACCAGCACATTTGTTGCGTTCACTCGGAACGTATTTTATTATAACAGAACGGCAAGCGTTTGTCAAGCCTTTTTTTGATTTTTTTCAAAAAAATATTTTCCAATCATTTGTTAGCACCTATATGCTCTAAAAGCGCGTTTTTTCGCCTTTTTATCGCACAATTTGCAAAAAAAATATAAACAGACACAAAAATTTCCGTCATACCCTTGACAAATCCGACATTATGTGATACAATACCGCCATACAAAAACTGCTCGCTGAACCCTTGGGAATTGCAAACTTGCAAAACCGAAGGCGGAGAGCTCTCTGGAGAATCCCGATAAACGGGTGCCGAAGGTGCAAGGCCGCACAGTGTGCCGCCGAATCTCTCAGGCAAAAGAACAGGGCGTATATTTTTCTTCTGATCCCGCCATGGTGTCTCTTTGTGCTTTGGCGTTTCGGACGTCTTTGTTTTTTATTTTTCGGAGCTGTCGTTTTTCGGCGGCTTTTATTATTTTAAGGAGGTTTTTAAAAACCATGGACGCACTTCTCAAACTCGTTCAAAAGGCAAATGCTTATTTGTCGGACTACATCCTCATCGTTCTTCTTGTGGGTGTTGGTCTTTACTTCACAATCAGAACCCGCTTCGTACAGGTTCGCTGCTTCGGCGAAGGTATGAAAAAGGTGTTCGGCAACCTTTCGCTTCGCGGCGAAAAGAACAAGAGCGGCCTTTCGTCGTTCCAGGCTCTTGCCACAGCGATTGCAGCTCAGGTAGGTACCGGTAACATCGTCGGTGCTTCGGGCGCTATCCTTGTTGGTGGTCCCGGTGCCATCTTCTGGATGTGGATCATTGCTTTCCTTGGCATGGCTACCATCTATGCAGAAGCAGTTCTTGCTCAGGAGACAAAGATCAAGACAGAATCCGGCGAAGTTCTCGGCGGTCCTGTTTACTACATCAAGAGAGCTTTCAAGGGCGGCTTCGGCAAGTTCCTTGCAGGTTTCTTCTCTGTTGCAATCATCCTTGCCCTCGGCTTTATGGGTTGTATGGTTCAGTCCAACTCGATCGCGGAATCCTGCAACACAGCTTTTGGTATTCCCACATGGATCGTTGGTATCATCATTGCCGCAATCGCAGCATTCATCTTCATCGGCGGTATCCAGAGAATTGCATCGGTTACAGAAAAGCTCGTTCCCCTTATGGCTTGCCTTTTCCTCATCGGTGGTGTTGTAATTCTCGCAGTTAACTTTAAGTCTATCCCCGGCACATTCGGCATGATCTTTAAGTATGCCTTCACTCCCAACGCTCTTATCGGTGGTGGTATCGGTTATGCTATCAAGACAGCCATCAGCCAGGGTGCAAAGCGCGGCCTCTTCTCCAACGAAGCAGGTATGGGTTCTACTCCTCACGCACACGCACAGGCTAACGTTGAAAAGCCCCATGACCAGGGTGTTGTTGCTATGATCGGTGTGTTTATTGACACATTCGTAGTTCTCACAATGACAGCTCTCGTTGTTATTTCTACACTCTTTGTAAACGGTCCTCTTGCAGGCGCTGACGGCAACACATACGCAGGCCTTCTCGAAGCAAGCGGAATCACAAAGACAAACGCAATGCAGACAGCCGCTTCCTCCGTTTTCGGAAACTTCGGTAGCATTTTCGTTGCGATCTGCCTTCTCTTCTTTGCATTCTCCACTGTTATCAGCTGGAACTTCTTCGGTAAGATCAACGTTCAGTATCTTTCCAAGAACAACAAGGTTGCAACAATCATCTACTCGTTGATCGCAATCGTATTTGTATTCCTCGGCACACTCGCTTCCAACGACCTCGTTTGGGAGCTCACAGACTTCTTCAACTACCTTATGGTACTTCCCAACGCAATTGCACTTCTCGCCCTTGCGTCGGTTGTTTCAAAGTCTGCCAAGATTGGTATTGCCGCCAACAAGGAAAGCAAGAAGAACAAGAAAAAGTAATTCTTTTACATATACAAAAAGCCGCAGAGAGATCTGCGGCTTTTGTTTGCAAAAAAAACACTGCACAAAAAATGCGGACCCGCAAAAGGTCCGCTTTTTTGTTACATATCGTTTCTTGTAATGTCCTCAAAGCTTTCGCGACGGACTGCAACGTAATCCTCGTTTCCGTTCACCATAACGGTGGGAAGACGGGGGATGCGATTATAGTTTGACGCCATCGAGTAGTTGTACGCTCCCGTGGTCAGCACCGCCACGATATCGCCGCGGGTAACGCTTGACGGGAGATAAACGTTTTCCTGAAGGATATCGCCGCTCTCACAGCATCTGCCTACGACCGAACAGGGAAAATCGCTCTTCTCGTTCATTTTGTTGGCAAGAAGCACGGTGTAGGACGACTGATAAAGGGCGTATCTCGGATTGTCAGGCATACCGCCGTCAACAGAAACATAGTTTTTGTATTCGGGGATGCGCTTGACAGAGCCCGCCGTATAAAGGGTAAGCCCTGCATCGGCAACGATGCTTCTGCCCGGCTCCATGCGGATGGCGGGAAGAGCGATGCCCAGCTTTTCGCAAAGCTTTTTCAAAGTTTCTGCCACAAGCTTTATGTTTTCGGCAATGTCGATAACGGGGTCTTTTTCGGTGTAGCGCACGCCGTATCCACCGCCGAGATTAAGCTGTTTTGTTTCAAAACCGTAGTTCTTTTTCATATCGGCAACGAAAGAAAGCATTGTTTCCGCCGCCGCAAGATACACTTCCGAATCAAACACCTGAGATCCCACGTGGCAATGAAAACCGCAAAGCTCGATGTTTTTCTTTGAAAGGGCGATCTTTGTGACACGCTCTGCCTCGCCCGTGACAATGGCGGAGCCGAATTTCGAATCAACCTTGCCGGTGGCAACCGCCTCATAGGTGTGGGGATCGATGCCCGGGGTAAGACGTATGAGTATCTTTTGAGAAATGCCTTTTTTTGCGGCAAAATGATCTATGGCACAGATCTCTTCTTCGTTGTCGGCAACAAAATATCCAATTCCGCAATCAATGGCATATTCGATGTCGGCATCGGTTTTGTTGTTGCTGTGGAAATACGCCTTTTCAAGGGGAAAGCCCGCCGATTTTGCGGTGTACAGTTCGCCCGACGAAACCACGTCTGTTCCCATTCCCTCAGAAGCCACGATGCGGTATATCTGTTTGAAAGAATTTGCCTTGCTGGCATAAAGGGGAAGGGCGTCGGGACCGAAATATTTTTTCATACTGTCAACGTACACTCTGCAGTTGTGGCGAAGTCTTTTTTCGTCCATAAGATACAGAGGCGAGCCGTATTTTTTTATCATTTCAACGGTGTTTGCGCCACCGAAAAGAAGAATTCCGTCGGAGCTTACCGAAAGATTTTCACATATCATTTTCAAAAAATTCCTTTCGTGGAGAATATCACTTCACGATATCTTTCATTGCATAAAGTCCCGCAGGCTTTCCGACAAGGAAATCTGCCGCGGCAATGGCGCCCTCTGCAAAGAGTGCTCTTGTGTGCGCCTCGTGCTTAAGAGTTATGGTCTGGGTGTCGGTGCCGATTATAACCTCGTGCTCGCCGACAATGTTGCCCATGCGGATGGCGTGAATGCCGATCTCGCTCTTTTCGCGCTTGCGCTGACCACCTCTGCCGAAAACGTAATATGCGCCCTTGCGTACCGCGCTGATGGCATCGGCAAGCATCAAAGCTGTGCCCGACGGAGCGTCGAGCTTTCTGTTGTGGTGCTTTTCGATTATTTCAATGTCTGCCTCGGGCATGGTTTTTGCCGCAGTCTTTGCAAGCTCGCAAAGAAGGGCAACGCCCAAAGACATATTTGCCGAGAAGAAAACGGGAATATGCTCGGAGGCACGGCGGATGGTTTCGATCTCACGCTCGTCGTGGCCTGTGGTGGCAACGACAACGGGAAGCTTTTCCTCAACGCAGAAGCTGAGAAGACTTTCGGTTACCGAATGGTGCGAAAAATCAATAACACAATCGGCCTTTATTCCTGCCGCTTCCGAAAAAGTGGAAAAACATTCAAAACCGAGCTCTTTGTTTTGCGCCATCTGATCGATACCGCAAACGATCTGCGCTCCGCGAAGACCTTCGGATGCAAGGCGGACAACCTCGGATCCCATTCTTCCGCATGCGCCGTTTATGATGATTCTCATTGGGATATTCCTTTCAGATGGATTTTTATGCAAGCTTTATTCCTGCGGCGATCATAAGCTCGATAAGCTTCTTTTCGTTCTTTTCTTCCATGGGAGTAAGAGGCAGACGGATGATGTTTTCGCCAAATCCCATGGCGGCCATGGCGGCCTTTACGGGGATGGGGTTTACTTCGCAGAAAAGGGTGTCGATAAGCTCAAGATATTTAAGCTGCATATCAAGGCTCTTCTTGACGTCGCCGCGAACAAACGCTTTGCACATTTCGGATGTTTCGCGGGGGAGAAGATTTGAAAGCACAGAGATAACGCCCTTGCCGCCCAGCGACATAACGGGAACTATCTGGTCGTCATTACCCGAATATATATCAATCTTGTCGCCGCAAAGCTGTGCAACCTTTGCAATCTGCGAAATGTTTCCGCTGGCTTCCTTGATGGCAACGATATTTTCATGCTCGGCAAGAACTGCGCAGGTCTCGGGTGTGATGTTGCAGCCTGTACGCGAGGGAACGTTGTAAAGAATAATGGGCTTTGTGCTGGCATCGGCAACAGTGTTGAACGATTTGATAAGACCGCCCTGAGTCGCCTTGTTGTAGTAAGGTGTAACAACAAGCATGGCGTCTGCGCCGATCTCGCAGGCAAACTTTGTAAGATCAACTGCGTATGCTATGTCGTTTGAACCTGTGCCCGCAATAACGGGAACTCTGCCGTCAACCTTTCTGACGGTAAAATCAAGAAGCTCTCTGTGCTCGGCGTCCGAAAGGGTGGGGCCTTCGCCCGTGGTGCCTGCGGCAACAATGGCGTCGATTCCGTTTTCGATCTGCCATTCGATGAGCTTTTCGTAGTTTTTGTAGTCAATGCCTGTGTTTGTCATAGGTGTGACGATGGCTGTTGCAGCTCCGGTGAAAACCGTGTTTTTCATGGAATATACCTCCGTAAATTAAAAAAGATAGCTGCGTACAGCTATCCCAAAAAGTCAAAAGCACAAAGGGGAAAATTCCCTTTGAGATCACAAGATCTTTTGGATAGCTCTCCGCATTTCTGCGACAACAGGCGAAATCTTATTTTCGTCTGCCAGACCGATGCTTTGCCCTGCACCGACTTCGGCATCTGCCCCTTTCGCCACCACGCTTTCGGCAAAAAGCTTTTTTGAGATGACTACTATTGACACAATGCGCCTCTATCGACGAATACATTATAATATACTCTTTTCTGTTTGTCAACTTATTTTTCCCAATTTTCGCGTTTTAAAAGCATAATTTTACTCTTTGGCAATATTTTTTGCCGATATATCAAAAAACTCTTTACAAACACAGTTTCATACTGTATAATATGTAAGAAGAAAATCGTTCGGGGCATTAGCGCAGTTGGGAGCGCACAACACTGGCAGTGTTGGGGTCATCGGTTCAAGTCCGTTATGCTCCACCAGAAAAGGAACTTTTGATATGCAAAAGTTCCTTTTTTTATCCGGGTCCAAAGGCTTTATATCACCACGCTTGGGTGAATATATATTTTTGTCGGTTTGATGGTATGCAAAGCTTGTGCCTTGATTTGTTTGATAAAATGTGGTATTATATTTTTTAGAAACCGTGTTCTCATTTTCACATTTTTTCATTAACGTTAATATCAAAGAAACAGTTTTGTACTATAATAATTACAATAATCATTGTTCGGTTTCAAAAAGGATGTGATAAAACTGAAAAAAACGAAAAAAGATACAAAACCCACACCAAAAGACGAAATAGTTGCAAAGACTGCACAGGAAAATTCCGAGATAAAAGAGTCAGTGTCGGAACAGCCGAAGGAAGCTATTTCCAAAAAAACACCCACCGCGGACGAAAAAAAGAACTTCCGCGGCAGAATGACGATCGAATTCAATCGACACACGGTTCCGTATGTACTTGCGATAATCGCCTTTGCCATCGTGCTTTATTGGTCGCTGAGCCACACAAAGAGCCTGAACGCCGCCCTTTCGTGGATATACAAGCTTTTCACTCCCGTCATCGTCGGCGCATGCATCGCCTTTGTGCTGAACGTTCCCATGAACGGGCTTGAAAAGATATGGAAAAGAATATTTGCCAAAAAAGGCGGAAAACTTGCCGACAAATTGCGCCGTCCCGTATGCCTTGTTTTGAGCATACTGCTTGTTCTCGGCGTTATATTTGCGGCGGTGTTCATGATAATCCCCGAATTTGCAAGCTCTTTGAAATCGCTTATCAATTCGATCCCGCGCTTTGCCGCAAATCTCGAAGGCTGGTGGGACAATATTCTTGATTTTGCCGACGAATACGGAGCAATGCTCCCCGATTTCAAAGTAGACACCGATAAGATGATGGAAATGGCGCTCTCGCTTTTCAATTCTCTTTTCGGCAAAGGCGACAGCCTTTTCAATCAAACCATCAATTTCACGGGTACGATACTTTCGGGTGTTGCAAGCTTTTTTGTTTCTTTCATTTTTGCCATTTATCTTCTGGCGGGAAAAGAAAAGCTTTCGGCAAACTCAAAAAGGCTTCTTTACGCCTATGTTTCCGAAAAGCGTGCCGACAGAATAGTTGAGCTTGCCTCGATGACCAACAAAACCTTCTTCAGCTTTGTCACAGGTCAGCTGACAGAAGCGTTGATACTTGGTTTTCTTTGTTTTGTCGGAATGCAGATTTTCTCGTTCCCATATCCGATAGTTGTTTCGGTGCTGGTTGGCATCACGGCGCTTATCCCCCTTTTCGGCGCGTTTATAGGAACCGCCATCGGCGCGTTTCTTATCGTGCTGTCAAGCCCCGCAAAGGCTTTTTGGTTTATCATATTCATAATAGTTCTTCAGCAGGTCGAAGGAAATCTGATATACCCGAGAGTTGTTGGAAAATCAGTAGGTCTTCCCGGCATCTGGGTGCTTATAAGCGTGACGGTGTTCGGCAGTGCTTTTGGTATGCTTGCCATGCTCATTTCGGTGCCCCTTTGCGCCGTGGCATACAGTGTTTTGCGCACGTCGGTTTCAACAAGGCTTGAAAAAAGAAGGGTGGAAAAAGAAAAATTCCGTCCTTTCAGAGAACGCGAAAAGAATGAATAACCCCCACCCTTTTCGAAAAAACATTGAAATAATCAAAAAAATATGTTAATATAAGGTATTATTCTAAAAATTATTTTTGGGAGGAAAAACAAATGAAAAGATCCAAGAGAATACTCGCCGCTCTTTCGGCGGGAATCCTCGCCCTGTCGTCTTTTGCTCTTAATATCGGAGCTGCCGACGCGCAGGCTGTTGAAGTAGACGGAGTTATGACCTCTTTTGTGTCGAGCTTCGGAAAAGTATCCTACGGCGGCAAATCCCGCGTTTCTTTCAAGACCCTTGATGAAGGTATTGCGGCTGTTAATAACGGAGGAAAAGTTGTCTTTACAGGTACCGGCACATTGTCTTCCGACACCCTCGGCACAGGCGGTCCCGTTATCATCGAAGGTATCGGCACAAAGGTTACGGGCAACTGCATCGTTCCCGCATCGGGCGTTATCAATGCGGCAAACGACCTTACCTTCTCGAATGTTTCGTTTAAATTCTCCGCAGAAGGCTCGGGATTTCTTATGAACGGTCACAATTTCACCACCGAAGGCGAGATCGACACTTTCCACACTGTAAGCTATCCCTCGGGCGAAAAAAAATATTCACCTCTTATGAATCTTTTCAGCGGAGACGCCACAGAGGATTATAAATACATCCTCACCTCGGGCACTTTTGCAACTGTTGCTCTTTCTTCCGGCAACGTTTCCGCAAATTCCGAAATGGTCATCACAGGCGGTTCTTACGAAAAGCTCGTGGTTGGTTCGCTTGACGGCAAAAACGACGGTGACATGAAAGTCACCATCGCAGGCGGCGACGTGGCAGAACTTATCATCGGTGCCGAAAACGGCGCGATGAACGGCAACATCACCGTTGATATCACAGGCGGCAACATCGGCAGCATCAAAACAGGTGCTTACGGCGAAAATGCAAGCTTTACAGGCTCTGCCACCATCACCGTTTCGGGCGCCGCTGTCAACAAGATCGACGATTCGGGCAACGGCAAAACAGACGCCTCTGTCATCTATGTCAGCAACACCATATCCGACCTTGAGATCTCGGAAAACGCAAAATACAACTCCATTCTTTCGATCAAGGGCGGCTCTATTATTCCCGTTTTCGATGGCGGCAAGCTTTCGGGCATCAAGGCTTATGACGATTTCGACTGTGAAGCAGAAAAGCTTTCGTCGGAAAGCGGAGATCTTCTCCCCGTAAACGGCATCTTCGCTCTTCCCGAAGGAAAATATTCGGGCAAGGTCGTTTCTTCCCTCAACCTCGGCATCAACGACAACGCAAACTATGTTGCAGGTTACGAGGACGGCACTTTCCTTCCCCAGAACAACATGACAAGAGCAGAAGCTATCACACTTCTGACAAGAATAATCGCTGACGAAAAAACCGTTAAGAGCGGCAACTTTGAAAACAACTTTGCCGACGTTGATGCAAACGCATGGTATGCAAAGTACATTGGTTTCTTTGACAAAGCAGGTCTTCTCAACAAGATCGGAGACGGCGAAAACATCGAACCCTCCAAAGCCATCACCCGTGCGGAATTCGTTCAGCTGATCTACAATATCGAAAGACTTCTTGACGAAGACGGCATCACCTACGCAGAATTTTCAAAGCTTGTGTACAACGTTTCGGCAAACATCGAAAACGCCAAGAAATACAAGGAATTTTCCGACGTTGATTACACAAACAAATACAGCAACGCCATCTACCACGCAGTTGTAAACGGATATGTAAACGGTTATTCCGATGGCACCTTTGCTCCCGACGGAAACATCACAAGAGCCGAGGTTGTAACTGTTGTAAACAGAATGCTCGGCAGAAAGCCCTCGGGCACTGCGGGCGCAGTTTTCTCTGATATCTCGGGCCACTGGGCAAGCTCGCAGATCGTTGCGGCAGCAGGTGCTCACGGCACAGATTGGACAAGAAGCGCAGATCTCGGAGCCGCCGCAGACGGCACAGCTATTCCCGAATACGTAAAACTTCTTATGAACGAAAAGAAGCCCACCGCTCTTGCAAAAGCAATTGCCACCCACATCTACAAGATGGGCACAGAAGCAACAGTGGCAAAGGATATCACCGCCGAGCAGAAGACAGCTCTCAAGGCTGCCATCGACGAGCTGAAAACCGAGGCAAGAAACAAGAATACCAGCGTCATCAACGGCTCGCCCGACGATCTTAAGACCTACATATATTCACACTCGATCGGTCCGTATGTTCGTGAAGTTGTGATCGAAAGCAAAAAGCCCGACACAGACCCTGTTGAGATCGTTCAGACCTCCGACACCCACTTTAACCTTGTAAACGCTCTTGACGAAGAAGAAAAGAACCCCTCGGTCATGAGCACAAAGATCGGCAGAACCTGGCTTGCAAACGGTGTTTCCGTAACTCCCGTTGCAAGAGCTATGGAATATGCAAGATACTCTGATGTCACCATTGTAACAGGCGACGTTCTCGACTATCTCTCGCACGGTTGTAAAGAGCTTACCATCGAAAACCTCTTCCGCGTTGACACAGATATCATGGCGTGCCTTGGCAACCACGATACCACCCGTGTAATGCAGGGTACAGTTGCTGACCCCACCTCCTACGAATCCAGATTCAAGCTTATCGAAGAATTCTGGATCCACGATGCAATATACGAATCGCGCGTTATCAAGGACAAGGTTATGTGTGTTGTCGTTGACAACGGCACATCAAAGTTTGTGGAAGAGCAGGTCGAAAAGCTCAGAGCAGACATCGAAAAGGCCAGAGAAAACGACTATGTAATCCTCGTATTCTTCCACATTCCGATCTCTACCCGTAACCCTGAAGACACAGAAGTGCCGACAATCACAGGCGATGGTGATAAAATAAATTATTACACCAAGCTTGGAAACAACTCCGGCCCCACAAAGGATTTCTGCGATCTCCTCGTTTCTAACGGCGATATCGTCAAGGGTGTTTTCAACGGACACGAACACGGAGACTATTACACCGAAGTCCTTGCAACCTATAAGGACGAAAACGGAAACATCGTCGACACAGTTATCCCCCAGTACACTCTGACCTCCACCGTTTACGGCAACGTCGGACACGTTATCAAGATCACCGTTAAGTAAAATCAGCAAAACAAAACACGGTATTTCGTCTGAAATACCGTGTTTTTTGTTATTTGTAAAGCTTTTCGTCAAGCGGGGTTCGGTCGAAAAGAATCTCTTTTCCGTTTCGTCTTTTGTCGCAAAGCTCGACAACTTCCTTCATCTTCCGCGCCGAGCACATCTGAACGGGAGCGTTTCCGATAACGCCGTCAACTATACATCCGTGATGTCTGAAAGCGGGCTCGTAGTTTACGTAGTTTGCCGAAACGTCGCGTATACCCTCTGCGTGGTGACCGCGCAAAAAGACTGTGTGTTCAACTCCGTTTTTGTCAACAACAGTTCGTCTGCCGGGGTATTCGTCAAGACGGTTCGGGACGTCCAGCATTTCTTCAACGCAGTGAAGATAGGTGTTTTTGTTGTGCCCAACGCCAAGAAGCATGATATGACCGTCCATTTTGTATATTTTGCCGTAGCATCCTTCGGGGGGTGCGGGGGTGGTTGCCTTTTCTTCGCCGCTCACAAATTCCGCCACAAGTTCGGCTTTTCCAAACACCGCCATGGAATGGGATGGGTGAAAAGTTCTCGTTCCCCGCGGATCTTGCGCCGCAAGGTTTGGCAAAACGCCAATGCAGGTCTCGCTTTTTCTCATGTCAAGAGATCCCGTTGACCATGTATGGGTGGGGACACAGAAAATTCCGTCGTTTTGGGTAAAAAAGTCAACAAGGCAATCGAGAAGAGTTTGTCCGCCGCCCTCTATTTCGCCCACCGCCTTAAGAGAAGTGTGCACAAGAACGGGTCTCCCCACCGCAAAGCGGAAGGCTTCGAGCTGTTCGTATATTTTTTCTTTTGTAAGCATTTTGTCACCTCAAAGAGTTCTGTAATATCCGCCAAGAAAATGGACGGGAACGCACCTTTCGTGTTTTTCAAAATCTATTATATCAAAAGCTTCGGCAAACAAAGCTTTTGCTTCGTCGCTCGGTTTTCTGCCGTCGGCAAAGCTCACCACAATGCTGACGTTTGCCGCATCCTGCAAAACAAAAAATTCGTGCTCGTCAACTCTTTCGGGTTTGAAAGCATCGGGGAAACCCACCTCGACAAATCGGTTGCCGGGATAATCCTTTCCGCACTCGCGAAAGGGTATGTACCGAGCGTTGTAATTACTGTGCGCTCTTATCTGCCGCGCCACCGAAGGCACCATGCTTTCGGCGTAGTCTGCAACACTTTCCGAAACAGAAGCAAGCTTTTTTCTTCTGCCATCATCGGGATCGTATTTCCTGCAGACAAAGACAGAGGCCTGCATCTGCTGGAGGCAATACATGTGAAAATATTCGGTCATCGGAAGCGATCTTTCGATGCCGATGTCAATAATTTTTTCGTATTTTGAAAGCCAGTGTCGGTCCTCGCTCAAACCATATGCCGCGGCAAATATCATGGGCAGACGAAGCATCTCGTGGTTGCCGCGTTTTTCGCCCCAGATGCGGCTGACAATACTTTTTCCGCCGTCATCGCGAAGAAGATCGTAATCGTTTTCTGCCGTGGGATTTTTTTCGGCTCGCTTTGCCACCGAAACTATTGCGTTTTTTATCCGTTCTTTCTCTGCGTCTGTTGCAAGACCCGATTCAAAAAACCTTATCATTCCAAAGACGAACATGGTATATTGATCTATCGACGAGTCGGGATAACAGCTTTTTTCGTCTGTCGGGGTGACTCCGCGGGGTACAAAGCCTTCGCTTTTTGCACACGCAACACAATCGAGCATCCCCCAAACAAGTCGGCGGGCAAGATCACAGGCGCCGTCATCCCCCGTTTTTTCATATCTTAAAAGGCAGGCATCGATCATCGTGCCGCCGTTTATCATTCCATCCTCCATGCCAACGGCATATCCGCAGGGGTTGGGATATATCGCCGCCACCTCTTCGGCGGTTGGAAAATGCGCCATATCGCAGGCGTGGGCGTGATCGTATATAAGCCTTGTTTTCGGATTAAAAACCCGATTTTTTATGTATTCGTATGCAAGCTGAGCCTGCTTTTCCACGCTTTTTGCCACATATATCACCGCCTTTACTTCATTATATCACTTTATCCTGACTTTTCAAGCTTTTTGTTGTTTTTTTGCAATTGATGTGATATAATATTTTCAATGAAATTCAACGGAGGAAAAAACATGAAAATAACAAAAATCGCAAACATCGCAGGCGGACAGGACGGCGCGGTACACGGCGGTTTCCTTTTCCGATTTGACGAAAAATCAAAATGCCACGTATACGAAACAAAAAAACTGCTTTGCGCAGAAGGCAACAAGGTTGATGAAACATCGTCGTTTGATCTTGACAAGGTCGATATTCTGATGCCCCACAACAACGCCGTTATGTTCGGCAACTACTTCTCGCCCGATGACGAATTTCCTCTTTTATACACCAATCTCTACAACAGCTATGCAAAATGCGACGACAAGATGAAGGGCACCTGCGCCGTATACCGTCTGACACGCAACGGTAACAATTTTAATACAAAGCTTGTGCAGATAATCGAAATCGGCTTTACCGAGGACACTTCTCTCTGGGCATCTACCTGTGGCGACGTGCGCCCGTACGGCAATTTTGTGCTTGACCCCAAAAACAACGTTTACTATGGCTTTACAATGCGTGACGGCGAAAAAAAGAGCCGCTATTTCGCATTTGACCTGCCGAAGGTGACCGACGGAAAGTTTGACGAAAAATTCGGCGTAAACCGCGTTGTTCTTGAAAAAGAAGATATCAAAGAATACTTCGATTGCGACTATCACAGATACATCCAGGGTGCAATTTATCACGAGGGCAATATCTATTCGCTCGAAGGCTTTACCAATGACGCCACAAATGTTCCTGCCATGCGTATTATCGACACTGCAAAGAAAATTCAGAAAGAGCTTGTGCTCTTTGGCGATTACGGTATGACGATCGAGCCTGAATTTATTGATTTTTGCGACGGCATCTGCTATTACAGCGACAACTTCGGAAATCTTTACACAATTGAATTCTGAAAAGAAAGGCAAAAAATGGAAAACGCATCTGCATTGAAAAAACTTCTTGAAAAAGAATACAAATATCGCATCGAGCTTCACGCCCACACAACACCCGTCAGCCATTGCGGACACAAATCGCCCGAGGAACAGGTGGAGCTTTATAAAAAAGCGGGCTTTGACGGCATCGTTATCATCAACCACTTTTTAAGATATCCGTCCGAAAACGGCGAAGAATATCTTAAAGGCTGCGACAAAAAAGAACGGCTCGATTTTTATTGCGAAGGGTATGAAAAGGCAAAAAAGCACGGCGATACGCTGGGCATTGCCGTATATTTCGGTGCCGAGCTTCGATTTGACGATTCGCCGAACGACTACCTGCTTTACGGCGTTGACCGCGACATTCTTGAAAAGGTTTACGATCTGTTGCCCTACGGCATCGAAAATTTCAGAAAAAATTTGGCTCTTTCGGATAGTGTTCTCATCTGGGCGCACCCCGGGCGCAACGGAATGGTCCCCTGCGACACAAGCCTTGTTGACGGCATAGAAACCTTTAATATGCATCCCGGTCACAACGGACGCATCGGCATTGCCGCACGTCTTGCAAACAACGCGCAGGTAAATATCAAAACCTGCGGAAGCGACTGCCACAACGACGTGGAAGGTGTTGTGGGTATTTCGGCGCTCCGCACAAAAACGCTTCCGAAAGATTCGTTTGAGCTTGCAAAGCTTTTGAAAGAAAACGATTACGTCTTTGAGATCGGCGGCACGTCGCTGGTTTTGCCGTAAGACAAAGGAGAAAAAATGTACAACGGTTTTACCTATCCTCTGCCCGTAACAGACGGCAACCGCGAAATGGTTGCCGAAGTCGAACTAGCGGCAAAAAAACTGTTTGATAAGCCCATAAAGACTTTGCCGTATTCGCAATTTATGCTTTTTGCAAAAACGGGAAGCCGCGTGGAATATGAAGAAAGCTATATGGAGCACCGCAAGATGCTCTGCGCTTTTTGTGCCATGGTGTTGCTCGACAAGGGCGACGAATGGCTCGAAAAGCTTTGCGATATCATCTGGGCAATCTGCGACGAATATACCTGGGCTTTGCCGGCACACATCGTCAGATGCAAAAGCGCAAAAGAAACCGCTTCGTGCATCGACCTTTTTGCCTCCGAAACCGCCTTTGCGCTTTCGGAAATACACTGTCTTTTGCGTGACAAACTGCCGCAGGCGGTGAAAGATCGCATTGAATACGAGCTTGACAGAAGGATAATTTCACCTTATCTCGAAGGAAACAGAAGATGGGGCAAAAACAACTGGTCCGCCGTTTGTGCGTCGGGTGTCGGAGCCACCTTTATTTATCTGGGGCTTGACGAAAAGTTTACCCGTGCAAAGGACAATATTCTTTTGAACCTTGGCGATTTTCTCGAAAGCTTTCCCGATGACGGCTGTTGCCTTGAAGGCAGTCTTTACTGGTTCTACGGTTTTTCGCACTTCTGCTATATTGCGCAAATGCTTTATGAGTACACCGACGGAAAGATAAACTATTTTGCCGACGAAAAGGTAAAAAAGATCGCTTCCTTCTGCAACAATATGTACCTTGCCGACAATTTTTGCATTCCCTTTTCCGATTCGCCCCACACCTACAACTACAACCCCGGCATATTGCATTTTTTGTCGGAAAAATACGGAAAAATTGCAATTCCGCCCATCGAATACGCCGAAAAGTTTGAAAACTCGGCACGCTACCGCTTTGCCACCTTCCTGCGCAATCTTTATTGGAGCAAAAAGAAGCCCGAGGACAAAAATATACGCGATGACCTTGTGATATATCCCGATTCGGCGTGGTATATCAACCGCAAAAACTCCTATATTTTTGCCGCCAAGGCAGGCCACAACGACGAACCCCACAACCACAACGACGTGGGAAGCTTTCTTGTTTTTGACGGCGGAAAATACATTCTTGACGATGCGGGCTGGGCGATATACGACAACAAATACTTTGACCCGAACGAAAGATACAAGGGCACAAGCTGTACCACGTCGCTCGGACACAGTCTGCCGATCATTGACGGATGTGCGCAGAAATTCGGAAAGGAATACTGCGGAAAAATAATTTCCGCCACAGACGACGGCTTTGCCATAGAATATTCGGCGGCCTACGGGATCAGCTCTCTTACAAAGCTCGAAAGATGCTTTGCACTTCAAAAAGACCGCGTTGTAATAACAGAAAAAGCCGAGGGCAATTTTGAAAACATCGTTTTCCGATATACCACAAGAATAAAACCCCAAGTTTGCGGCGACCGTGTGAAAATTGACGGGTACCTTCTGTATTGTTCGGAAAAAGCGGACATTTCGGTTTCGCACTTTGATTTTGAACCTCGCTTTGCGGGCTTTGGCACCGAAAAGGCAGGAACCGAGAGAGTTTATCTTATCGATTTTGCCCTGCACGGCAACAAAGAAGCGAAATTTATTCTTGAAAAATAACTTTTTTCTATAAATCTGTGGGAATTTTCTATTTTTATTTTCATCATCTTGCGCTATAATCAAATCATCCGATATCACAGGAGGTATTAGCATGAAAAAAGTACGCATTGGTGTTATGGGCGTTTATCGCGGCACCAGCATGATAAATTATTGCCGTCAGGCAGACAACGCACAGATAGTTGCCATGTGTGACAAATGGGTCGAAGGGCTTGAAACTCAAAAGCAGATATACAACGATGACAACATCGCATATTACACCGATTTCGACGAATTTATCAAGCACGACATGGATGCCGTTGTTCTTGCAAACTATGCCAACGAGCACGCCCCCTTTGCCATAAAAGCTTTGCGTGCGGGAAAACACGTCTTCAGCGAAGTTCTTCCCGTTGAAACCATGGCACAGGCAGTTGAACTTATCGAAACCATCGAGGAAACAGGCCTTGTCTATGCCTACGGCGAAAACTACTGCTACATGCCCGCCGCTTATGAAATGAAAAAGCTTTATAAAAAAGGTGTGCTTGGCGAGTTTGAATACGGCGAATGTGAATACGTACACAACTGCGAGCCCATCTGGCCGTCGATAAGCTACGGCGACAAAAACCACTGGCGCAACAATATGTATTCCACATTTTATTGCACCCATTCGATCGGTCCGATCGTTCATATAACGGGTCTGCGCCCCGTAAAAGTAACCGGCTTTGAAAGCCCGATGAACACGCGCAACCTCAGAATCGGCGCCAAGGGCGGCGCTTTCGGTATCGAAATGCTCGAGCTTGAAAACGGCGGTATCGTCAAGAGTATCCACGGCGGACTTTACAGAAATTCCATTTGGTATTCGATCTACGGTTCGAAGGGCAGAATGGAATCCGCCCGCGAGGATGCAATGGCAGGCGGTATGGAAAAGATATACGTCAACTGCGACGAATACGACGGACAGTACGGCAACGATACCCTCAAAGCATACGAGGCAAAGCCCTTTGAACAAGACAGCGCAAATTTTGGTCACGGCGGCTCGGATTACTACTCGATGTACAACTTTGTCGAAAAAATACTCGGCGCAAAGGATGCCGATTCCATCGACATATATGAAGCGCTCGATATGTTCCTGCCCGGTATGTTTGCCTATCGTTCGATCCTTGCAGGCGGCATCCCCATGGATATCCCCAATCTTCGCAACAAGGAAGAACGCGAAAAATACCGCAATGACACCACCTGCGCCACTCCCGCTGTGGCAGGCGATATGCTTGTTCCCACCTGCAAATCGGGCACACCCGATATTCCCGACGAGGTTTATGAAAAAATGTACCGCCTCTGGCGCGAGGAATACGAAAAGCAGGACGGCTACACCGCCGCGGCATTTAACCAGGGCAAAAAGAAAGACGAATAAAAAGCAAAAGAGGCATGACAGCATGCCTCTTTCTTGCTTTTATCAGATCTCTTTAACAAGGATAAACGATTGATTTTCCATGTCAAATTCAAGTTTTTCGGTCGTTTCGCAAAGCTCGCCGTCATGGGTCGAATCAACGCGGTAGATCTCGAATTTTCCGCATCTTCCGATGTCGAGCGCAACTTTTTTGTTTCCGAGGCTATCGTCGTCGCTGTAATTTGTGACAACGCAGAGCATCTTGCCGTTTTCGTCAACACCGCAAAGGGTGTAGACATTTTCAATCTCGTTTTGAGCACGCACTTCGTGCTTCATATCGTAAAACATTCCGTAGAAATAAAGTGCGTAGTATCCCTTGAGGGGATCGTAGGAGTAGTAGTCGAAGATTCCGCAGAAGGCAGAGGGTCTTGTGTCGTAGTACATAAGCATATCAATGGGTGCTTTCTGTGCTTCCGAGATGCACGCCATGGTGAAGGCTGCGCCCTTGATGCCGTGGATAGCAAGGATGGAATATTTGAAATCTTCAACCCATCCTCTGACGTAATTCCATTCGTTGAGGATGCTTTCGGTGCGGTCAAAGCCGTATTTTTTCAAAAGGGCGTCTACCTTTTTCGAGCGCTCAATAAGCGGATCGGGCTCGGTACAGTAGATGTGCCACGAGAAAAAGTCAAGAGGCGCATTGCGCTTTTGCATTTCGGCAAGAAAATCTTCGCCCCAGGCCATATCGTGAGCAAGTGCGGGACCGCCTATCTTGAGGTTGGGGAAATTTTCCTTGAGGTGCTTTGATGCGGTCTCGTAAAGATCAAAAAACTGCGCTTTCGTTCCGCCCCAGGTGCGCTTGTTTTTTGCATCATCAAGGTCGAGGTCGGGCTCGTTCCATATTTCCCAGTATTCGATGTCGGCATCAAAGCCGTCTGCCCACCCCTCGGTGTAATGGCGAATGATATGCTCGCAGATGACCGCCCACTTGTTAAAATCGGCAGGGGGGACTGTTCCGTGCTTTTTTATCTGGTGCTCAATTGTCTGTCCGAGACGGAAGAAAGTCTTTGTGCCGACGACGTGACAGCATCTAATCGCCTCGTCGGTGCAGGCAAAATCGTAGGATGCGGGATCGTAAGGATCGGCATCAAAACGGGGGAAAATGCAGGTGATGTCGTGGCTGTAAGGTCCTCCGTAAACTCCGTGCATCGCCGAGTCGTGATTTCTGGAATAAGGGATTCGCGCCGCTCTGTAAGCATCAAAATTAGAGCGGAGCTGGTCTACCACGTGTCTCTTGCCCCAAGGGCCGCCGTTGGTGGCGTTGAGTATCTTGAAAGTGCCGCCTTTTTTTGAAAGGTCAAATTTGATTGTATTCATATTCTCACCTCCGAAAATTCAAAAGAGCAAAAACTCTCTTTTTCTCATTATATAACCGAAAAAAATACGTGTCAACCCTTTTTGCAACGAAAAAATTTCGAAAAATCAAAGCAAAACGCAGTTGATTTTTGCCGAGGTGTGTGCTATTATGTTGTTAATACACCAAGGAGGAAACGCCGTATGAAACTTGCAACCACCACAGGGGATTTTTCAAACTACACCGTCGAGCAAACAAAAGCCATGGAGTATTGCGCCACAGCAGGATTCAGATATCTTGATTATGATTTTGGCTCAGACTTTCGCCGCAAAAACGGGGCTTTTTCTAACGAAGATCTCGACGCATATGCCGATATTATAAAGAGAAAGGCTGACGCGCTTGGGGTAAGATTCATACAGTCGCACGCTCCCATGGGCGCACCCATTGCCCCCGACAACGCACAGTTTATCAAGGACAACATTCGTTGTATCGATTTTTGTGCAAAGCTCGGCATTGACAAAATCGTTATACATTCGGGATATGAGCCCGGACTTTCGCCCGAACAGACTTTTTTGCGCAACAGAGATTTCTTTTTGCCCCTGCTTCACCATGCCGAAAAATACGGCATAAACATTCTTGTGGAAAATTTCAACATCCGTTGCATCGAAAACCTCTACTGGATAGACAACGCGACAGACCTTCTTAAAATGATCGAATGTGTGGATCACCCTCTTTTCCACGCCGTGTGGGACGCAGGACACGCAAATATGCAAAAAATGCCGCAGGACGAAGAGCTTAAAATACTCGGCAAGCACGTGATGGCACTTCACGTCCAGGACAACATGGGCAACGACGATTCGCATATTGCGCCGTATTTCGGCACCCTCAGCCTCGATAGCCTTATGCACGGACTTATTGACATCGGATACAACGGATATTTCACCTTTGAAGCCACAAACATCCTTCTTTCCGCCGACAAAAGAAGACCGTACGAAAAAGACAAGCGTGTCTGGAAAGCGCCGATCGATATCCGCATCAAGGCGGAAAACCTGCTTTACGAGATTGGAAAAAGCGTGCTTTGCGCTTACAACTGTTTTGAAGAATAAAAAGCAAAAGACTGCCCGAAAAAGGCAGTCTTTTTTTGATTAAAAAACAAGCTGATAAAACGATTCGAGTTTTCCTTGCGGAATAACTCTTTCAAGCGTTCGGGCATCTGTGCGTACACACGGATATTTCACTTTTTCCAAGGCCTCCTCGCACATATCGGTGCGATAAAAAGTCACCGAAACGGTAATATCTCCATCGATCTTATACTGTGATATCTTGTCATACCGCAAAAGCGCTTCTCGCACGGCGTTTTCAAAGATCTCTTGCGCGTTTTCTGTCGGGGTACAGAAGTTTCTCGTCTTTGCCGTCTTTACGGTAGCCGTGACGATGTCCGGAATATATTCCTTTGCCTGGGCACACGCGGCACCGTCACCGCAGCAAAGTACCGTCGGCACACCAAAAGACGAGAAAAACACGGCGTGGGAAGAAAGCTCACTGTGAAGAAGGCCGTTTATTCTGTATTCAAAAATCCTTTTGGAGTTAAAGGTGTGATCGAGAAATCCACCCATCGTCCCTGCCCGTGCATGGCTTCCCAGCTCAAGCACGCAGTCGATACGTTTTTCTTTCACAAGAGGCGCAAGATCTGCAACCGTAACTTTTTTTGCACAATCGCCGATCTCCTCTTCAAATACGTTGCCGCCGCCCGCGTGGCCGTCAAGATAATATACGTCATCGGCACCGCACTTTTTGCAAAGAGCTACTGCGCAATTTATGTGATCGGTAAGTTTTCTGCGGGCAAACACATAGTTTTTGCTCGTTCTGTCGATCTCGTCAATATCAAAAATTCCGGGAATACCCTCAAGGTCGGTCAGCAAAAGCAGGTTCACAAAATACACTTCCCTTCATCGGATATTATATCAAAAGAGCGTTGCTCTGTCAACAGCGGCATTTTGTGCCGACAGAACAAAAAATATCGCTTTTTGAATGTCAAAACATATTGATTTATTGAGAGAAAAAACGTATAATAAAGATAGCAAAATGTATCTTTTTACAATGCAGAAAGGAAAAACCATGCTGTACAAAGAAACCGAAAAACTCGAAGACAAGCTTTTTAAAAACCCCACAGCCGAATACCGCGGAACACCCTTTTGGGCGTGGAACGGCGATCTGAAAAAAGAATATCTTTTCGATCAAATAGACGCTTTCAAAAAAATGGGTCTTGGCGGCGCACACATGCACGTAAGAACAGGTCTTGTTCAAAAATATCTCGGCGACGATCATATGCAGTGTATCAAAGACTGCACCGAAAAATTCAAGAAGGAAAAAATGCTGTCCTGGCTTTATGACGAAGACCGCTGGCCCTCGGGCGCCGCAGGCGGATACGTTACAAAGGAAATAAAGCACAGAATAAAATATCTTATCCTCACGGTGGGCGAACGCCCCGTGGGTGAATTCAACACTCTTCTTGCCTGCTTTGACGTTGTTCTTGACAATGGCGGATATATCGCATCCTATCGCCGCATTGACGAAAATGAAACTGATATCAAGGGCACAAAATGGCGCGCATATATGGCAATTCCGCGCGGAGGCGATTCGTGGTTCAACGGTCAGTCATACGTCGACACCATGAGCAAGGAAGCTATCAAAAAGTTCATAGACATCACATACAATGCGTATGAAAAAGCTGTCGGCAAAGAATTTGGCAAGACCGTTCCCGCCATCTTCACCGACGAGCCCAACATGGGATACAAAAAGATCTTTGCTTTTTCAAACAGCAAGCAGGACGTCAGCTTCCCCATAACCACAGGCTTTGCAAAGGAATACAAAAAGCTTTACGGCGACGACATCTATGACTACATCCCCGAGCTCTTCTGGGAGCTTCCCAACGGCAAGGTTTCGGTACACCGCTATCGTTACCACGATCTTGCGGTAGAAATGTTCACACGCGCCTTCTGCGATCAGTGCGGAAAATGGTGCGAAGAGCACGGCATACTCTTCACAGGTCACGTGCTTCACGAAGAAGCTCTTGAAAACCAGACCGATTGCATGGGCGAAGCCATGCGTACCTATCGCGGTTTCGGTCTGCCCGGCATTGATATGCTCTGCAATTATCATGAATATACGACGGCAAAGCAGTGCCAGTCTGCTGTGCATCAGTACGGCAAGCCCGGTATGCTTTCAGAGCTTTACGGCGTTACCAACTGGGACCACGATTTCCGCGGCCACAAGCATCAAGGTGACTGGCAGGCAGCACTTGGCGTTACAACGCGAGTTCACCACCTCGCCTACTATTCGATGGAAGGCGAGGCAAAGCGCGATTATCCCGCATCCATCGGATATCAATCGCCGTGGTATGAAAAATACAACTACATCGAAGACCATTTTGCCCGTGTAAACACCGCCATGACCCGCGGAAAAGCCGACGTCAAGGTGGGCGTTATCCATCCCATCGAAAGCTATTGGCTCCACTACGGTCCCAAGGACAACACGAGCGAAATAAGAAACCAGCTCGAAAGCAATTTCCAAAATCTCATTCAGTGGCTGATATTCGGTACCATCGATTTTGACTATATCTGCGAATCGACACTTCCCAAACTTTGCAAAAAAGGCGCAAACCCATTTAAAGTAGGCGAAATGAAGTATGACTGCATCATCGTCCCTGCCTGCGAGACCCTGCGCTCGACCACCCTTGAAAGACTCGAGGCCTTTAAGGCGGCAGGCGGAAAGCTTATTTTCATGGGAAATGCACCCACACTGTGCGATGCACTGCCATCCCTGCGCGGAAAAGAGCTTTTTGATGCCTCCGAAAAGGTATCCTTCGGAAAAACCGACATTCTTTCGGCGCTTTCCGGGCTTCGCGATATTTCCATTATCCGCAACGACGGCGCAACCCCCAACAATTTCATCTATCAGATGAGAAAAGAAAAAAACGGCACCAAGTGGCTGTTTATCGTAAACGGCAAGGATTATACCAACGTGGATATTCCCACCTGCCAGGATATTACCCTCACGATAAAGGGCAAGTTCACCCCCACCCTTTACGATACCCTCACGGGCGAAATATCGCCCATCGCCTTCCGCATTGTTGACGGAAACACCCTTATCGACCGCAGAATGTACAATTACGACAGCCTGCTTCTGAAGCTCGAAAAGTATGAAAAGGGCAGTGAACAGATCAAGATCAAGAAAGCCGCCGAGCATGTCTGCAACGTAAACTTCCCGTCTTTGGTCGAATACAGCCTTTCGGAGGACAACGTTTGTGTTCTTGATATGGCGCAGTACAAGCTCAACGACGGCGCGTGGCTGGACGAAGAAGAAATTCTTCGCATCGACGCCGCCTGCAGAAATGCCCTCGGTTGGCCCAAAATGGGCGGACGCATGGTTCAGCCCTGGCTCACCCCCGAACCCGAAATTTCAAACTTCGTCACCCTCCGCTACCTTATCAATTCGGAAATCGACGTAAAAGCCCCCGTGCTTGCCGTGGAAAAGGCAGAAAACGTAAAGATCCGTCTCAACGGCAAGGAAGTTAAAAACGATATTATCGGATATTACGTCGACAGATACATCAAGAAAGTTCAGCTTCCCGATCTTAAAAAGGGCGAAAACGTGCTCGAGCTCGTTTGTCCCATCGGCCAGCGCACCGCGGTTGAATACGCTTATCTTCTCGGCAATTTCGGTGTAAAGGTGATTGGCCGCAGCAAAACAATAACAGCCCTTCCCGAAAAGCTGTGGTTTGATGATATCAGAAACCAGGGACTTGCTTTTTACAGTGCGAATATAACCTATAAATGCAAGGTCGAGACAGAAAAGGACGGCTTGCTCTGTGTGCATGCACCCGTTTGGCGCGGAGCGCTCGTATCCATGAAGGTGGATGGCAAGGAATGCGGAAACATCGCCTTCTCGCCTTATGAGGCGCAGGCAAAGACCAAGGCGGGCGAGCACACCGTTGAACTTACAATCTACGGCACACGCTTCAACACCTTCGGTCAGATACATTGCCACCACAACGAAGCCTTTAAGTGGTACAATTCCGACTCGTGGCGCACATCGGGCGATATGTGGTCGTACGAATACGAAACAAAGCCGGCAGGCATTCTTCGCACACCTGTCTGCGATCTTAAGAAATAAGACAAAATATTTTCGGACAGGGGTCGATTCCCCTGTCCGAAAGAGGACGGATCCTGTTCCCGATGTCCCGAAGCTCGGAAAATGGGGAATGGATCTGTTAAAACAAACAAGAAAAGAGAGAAATATATGTCAGGCTACAAAGCTTTATACAGAAAATGGCGCCCCGCGATCTTCTCGGACGTCATCGGTCAGGAGCATATAACAAGCGTACTGAAAAGTGAAATAATGTCAAAAAGCGTGTCGCACGCCTACCTTTTCTGCGGCTCGCGCGGAACGGGCAAGACCACCTGTGCAAAGATACTTTCAAAGGCGGTAAGCTGTGACAATCCGCAAAACGGTGACCCCTGCGGAGTTTGCCCATCCTGCCTTGCGGCAGAAAGCACCCTTGATATATACGAGATAGACGCGGCAAGCCACAACGGCGTTGACAACATCCGCGACCTTCGCGACACGGTGGTTTATCCCCCGTCCGAAATGAAACGTCGCGTTTATATCATCGACGAGGTTCATATGCTGTCCGACGGCGCCTTCAACGCTCTTTTAAAAACCCTTGAAGAACCGCCCGAGCACGCCCTTTTTATCCTTGCAACAACAGAACTGCGCAAAATACCCGCAACAATTCTTTCGCGTTGCAAGAGATTTGATTTTCATCGCATCACCCCCGAAAAGATCTGCGAACGTCTGCGCATGATCGCAAACGAGGAAAACATAAAGATCTCGGATGCGGCGCTTATGCTCATCTCCCGCCTTGCAACAGGAGCTATGCGTGATGCTTTGTCGATGCTCGAACTTTTTTATATGAGCGACCACGAAATAAGCGAGGACGAAGCCTCCGAACGCCTGGGCGTTGTGGGACGTGCCGTGGTGTTCTCACTGCTCGATGCCGTTTGCGCCAAAGATTCGAGCCGCGCCCTTGAGGTTATTTCGGAAGCCTACGACAACAGCAAGGATCTTGGCGTTTTGTGCTCTGAACTTTCGGACACCCTGCGCGATATACTTGTGACTAAATACTGCAAGACCCCCGAAAAGCTGATCGATGCCACAGGGTCGGATATCGACAGACTCCGTGCTTTTGCGACACAGCTTTCGGACGAAAAGCTTGTTTATTGCTCGGAACTGTGCGAGGATATTCAAAACAGGCTCTCCCGTGCCGTTTTCTCTCGTCGAACCATTATTGAAACGGGACTTATAAAAATGTGCGAAGAAAAGCTGTCTGCCGACAATTCCACCCTTCTTTCGCGCATTGCGGCTTTGGAAGAAAAGCTTGCAAAGCTTTCGACAGGTGCACCCATCGTTTCGCAAAGCGCACCGGTGCAACCTACCCCCGTCGCTCCCCCCGCACCGACAAGTGCCGCACCCGCAGAAAGCGAATACGAAGCTCCGCCCCTTCCCGACGAGCCTCCCATGCCGTCGGACGACGATATGCCCTTTGACGGTCCGTACACCGAACCCGAAAAGCCAAAAACCATGCCAAAACCCATCGCCCCCCGTCCCCTTGCGCCAAGACCGATTGCTGTGTCTGCCCCCGCAAGCGGCGCCGAAGAATCATCGGGCGACCGAAAGCTTATGGATTGCTACGCCGAATTTGTGGAGGAAACAGAAGCCTGCGACAAAATGGCGGCATCAATGCTTGAAGGCGGAAGAGGATATATCGTTGACGGAAATATCTGCGAGCTCGAGCTTGTGAATCCGATAGCTCCCATGCTGCTTTCCCGTTCGGACAAAGCGGCGTGTATTGAAAGCGCCCTTACAAAGGTGCTTGGATTTACTCCTCGTGTCAAAATCAAATTCGTCAAGGGCAAAGAAGAGATCAAACGTCAGGATCTCTCGTCTCTTCTGCCGTAACTGTCCCACTTTTTGGACAGATATTGTGGTAGAATGATAGTGCGAAAGGCAGGAAAAGAAGATTTGTTCGAATATTTTTTGAAATCGGTTGACATCTTTCAAAAAATATGTTATACTGAGCAAAACAAATGTTTGCTGTTTTCGCAGGATATATATGCGAAAAAGAAAGGATGATCGGTCATGGCAAAGAAAGAAATAAAAAAAGAATCAGCAACTCAGGATAAGAACGCGGCTCTTGCCACTACCCTTGCAAGAATAGAAAAGGAATATGGCAAAGGTGCCATCATGAAGCTTGGCGAAAACGCGGCAATGAACGTAAGCGCAGTTTCCACAGGCTCTCTCACCCTCGACCTCGCCCTTGGTATCGGCGGACTTCCCAGAGGAAGAATTATTGAAATATACGGTCCCGAATCTTCGGGTAAAACAACCCTTACCCTCCACGCCGTTGCAGAAGTGCAAAAAATGGGCGGAGAAGCGGCGTTTATTGACGCCGAACACGCTCTCGACCCCGTTTACGCAAAGGCTCTCGGCGTTAACATCGACGAGCTTCTCGTTTCCCAGCCCGACAACGGCGAGCAGGCGCTTGAGATCACCGAAGCACTCGTTCGCTCGGGCGCCATCGACATCGTTGTAATCGACTCTGTTGCGGCCCTTGTACCCAAGGCTGAGATCGAAGGCGACATGGGCGAAAGCCACATGGGTCAGCACGCCCGTCTTATGTCCCAGGCATTAAGAAAGCTTTCGGGCGCTGTGGCAAAGTCCAACTGTATCGTTATCTTCATCAACCAGTTAAGACAGAAGATCGGTGTTATCTACGGCAACCCCGAAACCACAACGGGCGGCGTTGCTCTTAAATTTTACGCCTCTGTCAGAATTGACATCAGAAAAGGCCTTCCCATCAAGCAGGGCGCCGACGTTATCGGCAACAGAACCCGTTGCAAGGTCGTAAAGAACAAGGTTGCATCCCCCTTCCGCACGGCAGAGTTTGACGTGCTTTACGGCAAGGGTATCTCGAAGATGAGCGAGATACTTGACGTTGGCCTTCAGCTTGAAATTCTCGGCAAGAGCGGATCGTGGATCTACTACGGCGAGGAAAGAATTGCCCAGGGCCGCGACAAGGCGCGCGAATATCTCGAGCAGAACCCCGAATTTGCCGCAGAACTCGAAGAAAAGATCAAGGCAAAGGCTCAGGACGTAAACTTTGAAGGTCCGCTTGACAGTGACGACGTTGACGGCGAAGGCGGAGTTGTGGTTACCGAGGAATTCGGCGAGGAATAATTTCCCCCAAAAACTCCTATATTTGTAACGGATGGTATTATGGATATACTGAACATAACCTTCACCGAATCGGGAAATCAGGCAACCCTGCGCACCGACCGCGGATATTTTGATATGACCCGCGCCGACCTTATGGAATTTTTGCAAAAATTCCTTGGCGAGGACGTGCGGTCTGCCGTGCGTCCGGGGGCAGAGCTTGATTTTCTTCCCCTTTTTGTCGATGACGAGGCAGAAGGCGAGCTTGAAGCGCTGGTAGAAAAGCTGAAGGCGATAAAATACGCCTCATACATTCTCGGCATCGGCGACAAAAGCGAAAAACAACTTCGCACAAAGCTGAAAACAAAAGGATATTCCACCCGCGCCATCGACGAAGCTTTTGACGTTTTGCGCCGCAACGGGTATATCTGTGACGAGCGCACCTGCAAGAGAAAATGCGAACTTCTTGCAAACGGCAAGCTTTTCGGCAGGCGCAGAATTATTTCCGAGCTTATGGCAAAGGGGTATCCGTACAGTCTTTGCGAAGCGACGGTGGACGAGCAAGAAATAGACTTTGAAGCAAATCTTGCCCTTTTGTACGAAAAAATTTCCAAGGGCGAAAATTTGCTTGATTGGGAACAAAAAAAGAAAATTTCCGACAAACTACTCAGATACGGTTACAGTTACGACGAGATAAACTGCCTTTTTGACGGAATTATCTCTGAAGATTTCTGAAAATATTCGTTTTTCTAATTTGTGATAAGAGGTGATCTTTTTGGAAAGAATAATTGTCTGGGCGGCAATCCTTGTGATATCGGTCGTGGTCGAATGTTGCACGACGGCACTCGTTTCGATCTGGTTTGCACCATCGGCGGCAGTGTGTGTTTTGCTCGAGCTTTTCGGAGTGAAAAATATTTACATACAGCTTGCCGTTTTCATCCTGCTTACAGCGCTTCTCGTTTACTTTTTGCGCAACAAGATCCGCGAAAGCTTTAACCGCAGTTCCACAAAGACAAACGTCGATTCTCTTATCGGCAAAACCGCCGTTGTGGAAGAAGATATCACAGACGGTCTTGTCGGAAGAGTGAAAGTGGGCGGCATGAGCTGGGCGGCATATGCAGACGAAAACGTTTCTGTCACCGCAGGCGAAAAGGTAAAAATCCTTGAGATTTCGGGCGTTAAGCTTTTGTGCGAGCCCGTTTCAAAATAAAAATACACGGAGGTAATTTATTATGCCTGAATTTCTTCAAAACGTATCAGCCGAAACAATGTGGATAATCGGAGGATTTGTTGTTTTACTCCTTATCCTCATATCCTGCATCAAAATCGTTCCCCAGGCGCGTGCCATGGTTATCGAAAGACTCGGTGCATACCACTCCACATGGAAAACGGGACTTCATTTTCTCATCCCCTTTATCGACAAGATCTCGAAGAACATGTCGCTTAAAGAGCAGGTTGCGGATTTTCCGCCCCAGCCCGTTATTACAAAAGACAACGTTCACATGCAGATAGACACGGTTGTATATTTCCAGATCGCCGACCCCAAGCTTTATACCTACGGCGTGGAATATCCCATGGCGGCAATCGAAAATCTCACAACCACCACTCTCCGTAACATCATCGGTGATCTCGAGCTTGACAGCACCCTCACCTCCCGCGATATCATCAACACCAAGATGCGCTCGATCCTTGACGAAGCCACAGACCCCTGGGGCATCAAGATAAACAGAGTTGAGCTTAAAAACATCACTCCTCCCAGAGACATCCAGGAAGCCATGGAAAAGCAGATGCGTGCCGAACGCGAACGCCGCGAAAAGATTCTTCAGGCAGAGGGCGAAAAGAAGGCAGCGGTGCTTATTGCCGAAGGTCAGAAAGAATCAATGATCCTGCAGGCAGAAGCATCCAAGCAGGCGGCGATCCTTAAGGCCGAGGCCGAAAAGGAAGCAAAAATCCGTCAGGCAGAGGGTGACGCCGAGGCTATTCTTAAGGTTCAGCAGGCAACCGCCGAGGGTATCAGATTGATAAACGAAGCCGCCCCCACAAGAGAAGTTCTTGCCATCAAGAGCTTTGAGGCTCTCGAAAAGGTGGCAGACGGTCAGGCAACAAAGATCATCGTTCCCTCCGATCTCCAGAACCTCTCGTCGTACACCGCAGTGGTTAAGGAAACACTTGAAAAATAATAAGCTACGGGCAAGGTTTGTTCCTTGCCCGTTGTTTTTGCATATTTCCACCGCGACAAGTTGATAACAAAAACCTCCCTTTCGGGAGGTTTTTCGTGTTCTTTTACCTTTCGGTGTTCAAAAATCTATGAAGTCTTGCAACAACCGCCGCGGCTTCTGCACGGGTGATGCCGTCCTGCGGACGGAAATTTCCGTTTTCGTCGCCCTGCATCAAGCCAAGCTCTGCGCAAAAGCCAGCGCTTTCGACGGCAAACGCCGAGATTTTGTCCGCGTCCTTGAAGTTGCACGAAAGCTCTTCTGTTTCGGGCATCAGGCCCTTGAATTTCTTAAGATACCTCGCGATAAAAGTCGCGATCTGTTCACGGGTCACATTGTAATCGGGGCGAAAATCATCGTTGCCCATGCTTTGGGTTATGGCGTTGTCAAAAGCCCATGCCACGTATGGACCATACCAAACGTCAGGGTCAACGTCGCCGAGAACTTTCCAGCTATAAGATGCAGGGTCTATCCCATGAAGTCTGCCCAGTGTTACCACAAACATGGCGCGTGTAAATGGGGCATTCGGCGAAAAAGTCCCCGCGCCCATGCCGTTGAAAATGCCGTTTTCGGTGACGTATTCCACATCCTTTGCAAACCAGGCATCCGACGAAAAATCCGAAAACTCTGCGGCAAAAACAAGCGTCATCGAAGACAAAACAAAAAGTGCCGAAAGAAGAAGCAATACGATCTTTTTCATTTTCATCCCTCCTTTGTGTATTTGACGAAAAACAAAGAAAAAAGTTCCGCGCTATATTAAGGAAAGGGAGACTGTTTGCAGTCTCCCTTTGGTTTTCAAGTTATTTGCACGACTGCATGATAATATCGTGAAGCTTTGCTTCGTAGTCGTAGGTATAGGGGTTCTTTGCCTCGCCCGTAACGTACGAGTGGAACGCCTTGAACATATCGTCATATCTGCCGTAATCTGTTACACGGTAGGTGGTGGAATTATCGCTCCACGCTCTGTCGTTGTTCAACGTTTCGCGCCATACGCAGTCGAGTGTCCAATTTGCGTTGTTGTACTCGATGGGCTTGATCTCGACCGTGCCGAGGCTTCCGGTGATGACGACCTGACGTCTGTCATATCCGTTTATTTCGGTGGCACAGCTCTTTACGAACGAAACGCCGTTCTTGTACTTGTAAAGGCAAAAACCATAGTCACGGCTTTCGTTTCCGTCAACGCCCGTGTTGCAGTTAAAGGGATGTACCTCGTCGGGGAATCCGCAGAACTGAACCACAAGGTCGATAAGATGGCAACCGAGGAAATAAAGCATTCCGCCCTCAAAACGCGACAGCCAAGCACGCTTGTCGTTTTCGTGACGAACGCTCATCTGAGCCTCAACGCTGAAAATCTCGCCGAGCTTGCCCTCGTTTTTAAGCTGCATTGCGCGAACGATCGCGGGATTGTAGCGGTACATATATCCAAGGCAGAGAACAAGATCCTTTTCCTTTGCGATATTGCACATACGATGGAACTGCTCGGTGTCCTGGCTGCCGGGCTTGTCCATATATACGTGATAGCCCGCCTCAAGGGCGCGAATTGCGTTTTCCACAAGTTCAAGCTCGCAGGTTTCGATGATAAAAGCATCGGGCTTCATTTCAAAAGCTTCTTCCCATGTGATGATGGGCGGATGGGGAATATCTTTGTAACAGTGCTCGAGTATCCAATTTTGTCTTTCATCATTGTCATTGATAAAACCGATAATTTCAAAACCTTCGATCCTTCTGAAGGTATCAATAGGTCCGGGGGCGTGGTCGTGGGCAAAGCCGACCTGAACAACTCTTAATGTTTTCATAATTTTTCTCCTTTTTATTTTCTCCAGTCGAACTGTACGCATACGGGAAAGTTTTTGTTTTCGGCAAGGCGGGCGTAAACTTCCTTTGCCTCTTTGGGCGAATGTGTTTCGGCAACAAAGCCCGAAAAATCAAGTCTTCCCGCCGAAATCAGGCGCAACGATGCCTTGATATCGTCCTTTTCTGTCCACCATCCCTCGTGGGATTCATACTTCGGGCGCGCGTTTGTGTGTGCGCCGACCATGGTGATGCCGGGAGCATGGATCTTTTTGTAATAATCGATGGTAAAATCCGAATCTCTCGTACAACCGAGAAGAGCAACTCTGCCGAATTCTGCCATTACGTCAAGCGCTCTGTCGAGGGCGGGGCCGTTACCCGTAACCTCAACGCAAACGTTTACCATTCTTCCGTCGGTGACACGGCGGATATTTTCTTCAAAATCCTCTTTTGTGGGGTCAAATGCAAAATCCGCACCGTTTTTAAGGGCAAATTCGCGTCTTTCGGGGTTGGGATCTGCCGCAATTACGGGATATGCGCCCGCAAGCTTCTGGTACATAACCGACATCTGACCGAGAATACCAAGTCCCACTGTCATTGCCGATTCGCCAAACTCGAGGTTTGTTTTTCTGATGCCGCCCATGGGGAAGGTAGTTATATGGCAAAGAGCCGCATCCTCAAACGAAACGTTGTCGGGGATTTTTGTCACGTTGCGCAGATCGTAAATATCGTATTCTGTATGGATACCCCAACTCAAAGCAACTCTGTCGCCAACCTTAAAATCGGTTACATCCGCTCCGACCTGTTCAATAACACCGGCACTGCTATATCCGAGATATCTCGGAAAATAGGTCGCCATATCAACCTTGTGACCGCCTGCCACGTTGGGATGCCCCATAAGGTTTGCGCGCTCTGTGCCGCAACTGATGGTGGAAACGTATTTGTGCACAAGCACCCAGTTGCCGTGGGACGGAATTTCAAATTCGCGGTCCACGTATTCTGCCACACCGGGAGCGGTGAAAGCGATGGCTTTTACTTTCATAAAACAACCTCCGAAAAGTTTTTATACTGATTTTATATTACCCGCTTGACCGCATATAAAAAATATGCTATACTGTACAAAAAGGTTACTATTCTCTAAAACGGGGTGATAAAAATAGAAAATCTTGACGGCTTTTGCCTATCATACTTTGACATTTTGATACTCGAAACCCCCAACGGCAGAAAAAACGACATATATCTCGGCGCGGCGTGGAACTATTTTGGATCTATCATCCGCGGCGAAGGTCGGTTTGTTTCGGAAGATGCCGACATAACCGTACGCGAGGGCGAAACGGTTTTTATCCCGAAAGGATGTGTTTACCGCTCGGAATGGAGCGGCGAGCCTTCGGCACAGTTTTATTCTTTGCCCTTTGTTTTTTCAAAACAGGAAAATAATATACAATTCTCGCTGCAAAAGCTTGTTATACCCGATCTTTGTCAGGATATCGCTTGTATTTACAACGCAAAAGAAAGGGGCTCGTTGTCTGCTTTTTCCCAATTTTATACCCTGTACGAAAAAGCCGTTGACGTGCTTGAAAAGCAAAAAGAGCCGCCGTCGGCAAAATCAATATATCCTGCCGTAAAATTTATCGAAAACCATTGCAACGAAGATTTTGACGTGCCCCATCTTGCATCTCTTTGCAAAATGAGCGAGTCGGGATTTTACGCACTTTTTAAAAGCCAGATGGGTACAACCCCCATCGGATACAAAAACCGAAGAAGATGCCTGAAAGCCGCCGAGCTTTTGCGCTCAACCGATTACACGGTGGAATACATCAGCGAAAAACTGAATTTTTCATCCCCCATGTATCTGCGCAAGGTCCTTTTTGCAAATTTCGGCAAAACCCCAAGGGAAATACGTAAAGAAAAGCAGGAATTGATATGATAATCAAAATGAGCGGTATCGTTACCGCTCATTTTTCATATTATTTGAATTTTGAATTGCGGCATCCGCCGAGAAGCTTGCATTTGTTGATATTCATGCATTCGGAAACGATCCTGTCGTCGCCGTTTATGGTCTTTATGATAACCGTGTTTGCATCTATCACATGGCAATATCGCTCAACCACCTCGCGATACACCGCTTTTTGCCTTTTTTCCGTCATACAAAGTCACCTCCGGGTATAAAATGAGGAATATATTCCTATTTTATGCCAAAAACCGCCCCGTTATGCGAAAAAAACATTTTTGTCAAAATTCGATAAACGAACAGACGGGATAATGATCGGAAATATACACACCCCCCACCGATTCATCGGGCACAGCATAAGAAGGAGCCGCCTTTTTCGCATCCGAAAAGATATAGTCGATGTGGATGGATGGGTCTTTTTCTATCTTGCCAAAGCCGTGGAAAGTCTGACCGACCTCTTCGGCAATGTCGGGAATGTGCGCTTTCAAAATCTTTATGGCATCAGAATCGGGATGTGCATTAAGATCGCCCATCAAAACATTGGGGCAAGGAACGATCTTGTTTCTTACCGAAATATACTGCACGATCTGGGTTGCGCCGCAAACGCGGGCAAGCTCTCCGCGGTGGTCAAGATGAGTGTTTATGACACGGAATATCTTTTTCGTTTTCTTGTCCATAAGCTCGATTGCCGTGAAAACTCTGGGGCAGGTGCTCTGATCGACAGAATAGCACGAGCCGGGAATGTTTGGAGTTTCGGAAAGCCAGATCGTCTCAAGTGACACAAGTTCAAACTTTTTCTTTTTGAAAGCAATTCTTGCGCCCTCGCCCGTGCGGTCGGCGTTTCTGCCTGTTCCGACAACTACGTATTTTGAACGGATGGCAACCTTGATCCAATCTATCATGCCGTCGGAAGCCTCCTGAAATCCAACGACGTCGGGGCTTTCGTACATGATCGTTTCTTTTACGCGCTCTTTTCTGTTGTCAAAAGCATTTATTCCATCCCCCGCATTTGCAATGCGCAGATTGAATGTCATAAGTTTTACTTTCATATTTTTCTCCTGTTCCGATTATTTTTTCTCGTTTCCGATATCTTTATACGGCACCTTGTCGCCAAGCCCAAAACCGTCAATGTCAGCGCGCTGCATTGCCCCAAAGATACGGTGTTTCAGACCGTCATAGTCCTTTTCAAGAGTATAAAGCAGATCCTTCACCCTCTGTCTTTCGGAATCTCTGTCGGCGGGACACGGACTTTTTGTTATGGGAAGATCGGCGTGGTTGGTATAGTACCGCACGCTCTTTTCGGGACAATATATGAGGGGACGGATGATGGTTATGTCGCGTCGGTCAAGATAGGTGACGGGCGAAAAACTTCCGATGCGTCCCTCGTTGAAAAGATTCATCACAAAAGTTTCAACGGCATCGTCAAAATGATGTCCGAGAGCCATTTTGTTGCATTCAAGCACCTTTGCCGCATTGTGAAGAGCGCCTCTGCGCATACGCGAGCAAAGCGAGCAAGGATTTTGCTCTTTTCTTACCTTAAAAACGATCTCGGCAATGTCGGTGTCGATCACTGTCATGGGAACTTTCAAGGATTCCGAAAAAGCTTTCAGCTTTTCTATCTGCAAAAGCGCTTCGTCCTTTTCGCAAAATCCTGCGTTGTAAAAGGACGGGTTGAGATGAATGGCAAAAAGCTCGAACTTTTTGGGATAAAATATGCGAAGCTCGGCAAGGGCGCAAAGAAGCGCCAGAGAATCTTTTCCGCCCGAAACGCCAACGGCGATGCGGTCGCCCTCTTCGATCATATCATAATCATCGACGGCTCTGCGCACAAAGCTTAATATACGGCGGACGTTGCCATAGTGCACCATATCCGAAAGCTCGTTTGTGTTTTCAGAAATAATCGTGTTTTCTTCCATTTGTACTCCAAAGGGGTTAATTGTGTGTGATCTTTGCGCAAAGCTTTATTTCCGCAAGATTCTCTTTTGTCGCAAGGCAGAATTTATATATTTCTTCCTTGTCCCAGTCTTTGACAAAAGACTCGACATCAAATTTTATCGTTTCAATTCTTGTTTCAAAATCACCTTCAAAGGTAATGTACGCGCCATCGGCAAGCTTATATTTGTTTTCTGTCACCTTTTCGGGCTTGTTGTATACGGGAATGAAAAATTCGGCAGAACCGGGCTTTTTCAGCAAGATTTTGTCACAAAGCTTCACTTCTCCGCCGCAAAGCGAGATCTTTCTTTCGAAAGAATCGATCTCGTCCTTGTTGACGTATGCTTCTTTCAGCTCGACCGAGATCTCATTTTTGCCCTCGTCAAGCAGGAAATTGTCGGCGTGGTGTTCTTTTTCTACCCACTGGCCTTTTTCGTTTATTAAAGGCAAGGTGTGATCTTCGGTTCTGAAAGCAAACATCTTGTAGCGGTAATTGATATCAAAGGTAAATCTTGTGTATGTGCCGACACCCGCGTCAAGAATGACAGGCTTTCCGTCGTTGTAGACGATAAAATTGCCCACGTCAAGATGGTTGTGGCTTTCGGCGTTGTGACCGCCTTTGGCGGCAAGATAAAAGCCCTTTTTTGTATCGCTGTTTTCGCGGATCACGGCAAGTTGAAGGTCGGGGAAATACTCCCGCGTTTTGGGAACATATTCCGCGGCGTTTTTGTCATATTCCATATCGAGCACCGTGGTAAGATTGCAATAAGGCGATCCGTGTCCGAAAGTTACTTGATATCCAAAGTTTTTGATAATTTCATTTCCGAAAGCAAACATTTCGGTATTACCGAAAAGACTGCCCATACGGCGTACCAACGATCCGTTGATGACCGACCGCGGATGACCGTCGGCACAGTTCACAAAGTAACCATCCGCAATATTCACTTTTCTTATGTAGTCAACTATGTTTTCAAGCTTTTTGTCGTTGAAAACATTGCACTTGCCGCCAGTTACCGAATATGCAAGCTCGCAAAAGCTTGCAAGACAACCGCCTGCCATGCTCCAATAGGACGGGCCTTCGTCGCATCCGCCGTCATCGGGCATCGATTCATAATAGAAGTTTGCACTCTCGGCGACCTTGCGGGCAAGGGCGTGGCGAATGCGCACATTGCTTACCGCAAAGGCGCAGACAGTGAGGATGTTGTGGTTGATCCAGATGTTCCAGTTGTTGACTGAATCTCTGTTATATCCCATCCACCAAAGCTCAACTGTGTTAAGATACGGCTTTATGATACGGCGGTTAAGCTCGTAATAAAGTCTGTCGTTGAAGTGCTCGGGGATGCGCTTTTCGAACTCGTCGTAAAAGAAGTGATAGCAAAGGGCAACGATCGCTCCCGTTGATGCCGAAAAAAGGTCGATTGCCCATATGTTTTCGCCCACAGGCTCGGGCATCTGTGCGATAAGAGGTTTGTAATGGTTTTTGACGCTGTAATTGTGAGCAGGCGTCACCCAGGTAGATTCCTCGCAGATGGCAAAAAGGATATCCATGATCTTGGGGATAAATCTTCCTTCTTTTTCGCAAAGCTCGGCAAGAAAAAGGACGTTCAGATTGTTCCTGCGCTCAAAATACGGCCTTTCGTATCCCGTTCTGTTTCCGTCGCCCTTAAAGCGGATATACTGCGAAAGGGGCAGAACCTTCATTTCGTAATCAAGAAGCTTTTCGGCCTTTTCAATTACAAATTTTCCGGTTTTCGATCTTTTTGACGGGAATTTTGTTTTCCTTCCGTTTATGGTTTCAAAAGGGCAAAATTTGTCGATCGGCAAAACCTGTCCTGCAAAAACTTCGGGGTCAAACAGTTTCATTTTTACATCCTCCGACTTTTTTAAGCTTTGGAATATATGATTTTTGCGCTCTTGTCGTGGAAAAGTTCTTGTGCTGTGTTTTGTGCGTTGTCATCAAAAGCATAGTTTTTGCCGTAGAAGAATCCAAAGGATCTGCCGTGCTTCTGGATGAAAACGTTGTCGGAGGAAATAAGCTTTTCGTCGCCGCCAACGTTCAGGCGAACGAGCTTTCCGAAGCATCTGTCGAGAATGTTTGAATGTGCCTCAAAATTCTCGGTGTTGTCGGTCATGTTAAAGCTGTTGAAAAGTGCGCCCTCGTCCTGTCTGCCAAAACTTCCCCAACCATAGCAACCATAGCGCAAAACGTTGTGCGAAACGTTTACGTTCTTAACTGTTCTGGGGGTTTCGGGGGCGGTGACGCTTGCGGGGTTGTAATATTCGATCGACCAGTGGCAGAATTCGCAGAGGTTTCCGATGTATTCCACGTCCTTCATGTGGTTGGGAGTGTCAGAACGGCTGCCGCTGAACTGATGGGTGATGGCGGTGTCGTAGATCTGATATATCCAGTTTCCGTTGACGTAGTATCCGTCGCACTGACCGTAGACCTGGATGGCGTTGCCGTAGCCTGTGATATTTCCGCCGGAAAATCCCGTAAGTATCGAACCTCCGAGGTATGCAAAGATGCAGTTCTGGATCGTATAATCAAAATTTCCCCTGCCGCCGATGCCGACGCCGTGGGCACCTGTGAATTTCACGCAGAGATTGTCGACCTTGATATGATGACCGCCCGAGATAAGATTCCATCTCTCGCCAAGCTCGATCGATTCAAAAACTTCGCCGGGGTTGCCGTAAAGACAGCAGAGATAAAGCTCTTTTTCCTCAACGTTCGACCAATATTCGTAGTTGCGGCGAAGATTTTGCGGACCTTCAAAGCCGTCTCTTCCGCGAACTCTGCGCACGCCCACAAGCTCGTCGTATCTTCCGTATTCGTCGCTGTGGTTGATGGCAACGATGCCGATGTTGTTTCCGCAGGCGGTGGTGCGCCATACGTTGGGATATTCTGTCTTTTCCCAGATGTCGGGGTCGGCATAGTTTCTCAAAGAGCCGTAAATACAAGGCTTTTTACCCTCGCCATAGGCAGAATAGGTGATATATTCGTGGGGAGCAACGATGCGTCCGCGCCAAACACCTCCACGCTCGAAAAGAATGTTGCAATGCTCGGGGGTAGACTCTGCAAGGTTTATCTTGTCAAGAGTTTTCCACGCGGTTTCGGGAGACATACCGTCGGCATTGTCATCGCCGTTGTTGGATACGTAAAATGTGGGGAGAGTGGGATCGTAATCGCTTTCTGCGTTTGCAATATCTTCTTTCAGCTGTGCAGAAAGCTTTTCGATACCTTCTTCGTATACTTCATATTCAAAATTTCCTGCGGCATTGAGAGCATCGATGTTTTTGACGGCGTTTTTTGCTGCGTCGGTGAGCTTTTTTGTGTACATAAGCGTTCTCCTTTTCTTTTTGCGAAAAGATATGTTTTTTTGAGAAAAAACTGTTTTCCCTTACAAAAGATTATATACTCACACGGTAAAAAAGTAAATAGAAAAAGGAATATTTATCGATTTTTACCACAAAAACCGTCATATTCCTTCTTTCGTATTGCATTATTCTGTTTTCAGCCTCTTGCGTATTCCACAAGCTCTTTTATCGAAGCTCTGTCGCAAAAATCTCCGTCGGCATCGCAAAGCTCCACAAGAAGCTTTTCCATCTCTGATGGATTTTCCTTTGACGACATTATCTTTTTAAGAGTTTTCAGAGCTGTTCTGTGTACCATCGAAAGCTCATCCATCTTCATTTTTCCCAAAAAATTGAAGATGCGCAGGTTTTCGGGTACTCCGTTTTTGAAATTCTTTTTGATAACGTAAGTATCGTAATATCCGCGACAGTCGATGGGGGTTATGCCTGTTGAAAAAACAACAATTTTCTTACCCGCCAAGATGTCGAGATTTTTGGTAATAAGGCTTACGCCGTTTATCACCTCGGCATAAAGGCCGCCGCCGTAAACTATTGTGTCGTATGCCGAAAGCTCCTGCGCCTTCACGTTTTTTGCATCCACCGCCTCGCATCCCAGTTCCTGCGCTATCCAGCGTGCATAAGTTTCGGTCGAACCGTATTTTGTTTTGTAAACCACGATTGCATTCATTAAAAATCACACTTTCCGCAAAAAACCACCGCCTCCGTCAAAGAGGCGGTGTTCTTTGCCATAATATAAAAATCAGTTTCTGAGCTTTTCCACGGGCAACATATATTCGTCTGTCTCTGTGCGTATAAAGGTGATGACGTCGCTGTCATCGTCCTTATAGTACCAGGTGACATATTCCATTCCCGAGGCAGAAGTGTTGTCATAGACAAAAAGTATTTCGTCCGACATTTCGGGGAGTATGCTGATCTCAAACATACCTCCGCCAAGATCCATCATTTTATAACACTGATATTCGGTTACAAGAAGTCCGCTAGATCCATCTTCTGAGATCGCGTGATCTGCAAGGATCTCGTACTGAAGAAATTCTGTGGGAGTTTCGTAAATTCTGCCGATTATCTGGAAAGGTTCTGTTCCGTCGCCTATGATCTGAAGTTCTGCGGACGTGCCCGAATCATTGACCCATCTGCCTGCAAAGTGTGCGCCCAACGGATCAAAAGGTTGTCCGTCTTCCTCGGTGTTGGCAGAATCATCCGCAGCCTTTGCGTCTGCATTGGCATCCTCTTCGGGATTTTGAATTTCGTCCTCAACTCCGTCGGGAACCACCTTGTCGTTTTCCTCTGTTTTGTCGGCACACGCCGCAAGAGATGCCGCAATAGACACCGCGCAAAGGAGCAATAACACTTTTTTCATTTATTTGTACCTCCGTTTCCCGTCATGCCTGACGGAACTTTTTTATTACACTATATTATATTCTCAACAAAAGAAAAAGTAAACAGTAAAAGGGAAAAATTCAGCAATTTTTCGCACAAACATCACATTCGGGGGCAGAGTTTTTTCTGTTTTCCCTCATTTTCTTCAGTTTAAGCACGATCGGGCGGTTGTATCGTTGCACAACTATAAACTGCGCATCAAAAATCATCGCCGCAACGGCTGTGATAAAAAACGCAGGAAAACACCCCCAGACAAAGAAGAAAAAGATGCTTGAAATCGAGATCACCTCGTTTATCCAGTGGTCAAGCTCGGATTTTGCCATGGTGGTGGCAAGCTGGTCAAGAGTTCTTTTTTGAAAATCGTATTTGTCAGGCTCAAAGGTAAGCACCTTGTCTTTCCATCGGCGTACCCGCAAAAATTTGTATAGCCCTTTTTCAAAACCGCGCTGTCTATACCACGGGTGGCGGTAGTTTATGGGAAAAGTCTTTGTTATAAGTCCAAACCCGATGCGCATACCGAAATGATAAAGTATCATAAAAAGAACGATCGAACTCCAAAGCACAACGGAATTTTCGCACACGCCCGAATAGTAAATATAAAACCCCGAGGCGCACGCCGCAACGCAAAAAGCCATCACACTGTACATAAATATGGCGGGGCCGCTGATTTTTTTGGTTTTCATATATACCTCCTCGAGCTTTGAGAAAGATCTCGGGCGAATGTCACAAAATGCGCTTCAAAGAAACGATGCTCTCCACATGCCCCGTCCTTGGGAAAAGGTCCACACCAACCGCTTTTTCTGCCGAATATCCGCAGGCCTTAAAGGTAACAAGATCGCGGGCAAGGGTTTGGGGATTGCACGAAATATACACTATTCTGTCTGCGCCAAAAGAAGAAATCTTTTTTGCCGCCTCCTCGCCGCATCCTTTTCGGGGAGGGTCGATGATGATAACGTCGGGGTGCTTTTCTTTAAGTCTGGGCGTATCCAGCGCCTCGCCTGCATCAAGGCAGACAAATTCTGCATCAACGCCGTTTTCTTTTGCGTTATGCGCCGCATCGATCGTGGCTTCCTTTGATATTTCAACACCCACAAGCTTTACGTCATCCTCTGCCATAATTATGCCAATAGTGCCGGTGCCGCAATAAAGGTCAAACACCACGTCACCTTTTTTTATCTGCGCCATCTCGCGCGCTTTGGCGTAAAGCCGCTCGGTCTGGGCGTGGTTTACCTGATAAAAAGCGGCGGGGGCAATGCGGAATTTTTTGCCGCAAAGGGTATCGTAAAGATATTCGTCTCCCCAAAGGGTGCGCCATTTTTCACCAAGCAGAGAATTGCCTGCCTTTTTGTTGGTGTTCAGAAGAATGCCGCGTATCTCGGGAAAACGCCCTGTTATTCTTTGGCAAAAAGCCTTTTCGTTTTCGTTGCCAAGACTGTCGGCGTTGGCAATTATCGTCAAAAGCACCTTGTCGTCCGCGCTTTTTCGCATATAAATGCTTCTGACAAGCCCCTTTTCTTTTTCTTCATCGTATGCCGAAAGATCAAGGTCTGTCATTATTTCAAGGGCGGCGTCTTTTATTTTTGAAAAGATCGCAGGTCCGATAAGGCAGTCGTCGTGCTCTATCACCCTGTGGGACATGGCGGCATAAAAACCCGAAACAAGCTTTCCGTCCCTATCCTGCGCCACGGGGTACATCGCCTTGTTGCGGTATCTTGTAACCTCTTGTGCACCGAAAAATTCGTCGATTGCAAGATCAAGTCCGCCAATGTGCGAAAAACTGTCGTTTATCATGGCCTTTTTTATTTCACATTCGGCCTCGTATGTGATATGACCAAAGCTGCAACCGCCGCACCTTGACGAAACGGGGCATTTGTCGTCGCATCTCGATGGAGACGGAGAAACGATCTGCACAAGCTTTCCCACGGCATAGCTTTTGGTCACCTTAATGATCTTTACCCGCACCGTATCACCCGCGGCGGTACCGGGCACAAAAACGACAAAGCCGTCGATACGTCCCACTCCGTTGCCGTTGCCGCAAAGGGTATCGATATTCAATTCGTATTCTTTGTTTTTAATAAGTAATTCTGCCATTTTTACCGCCCGATTTTTGTTTTTCTCTTTACATTATACCGCATCTGTGCCTTTCGGTCAACCGATTTTTGCGTATTTTACCGCTTCTGTTCCAATTGTTTAAAAATTATTGTGAAAAAAATTTGACAAATCGTGAAAAAGGTTGTATAATGTATTAGTTTGATTACTGATTATTGTAGTGAAAGGATATTTCTTATGACAGAAGAGATCTTCAAGCAGAACATCGACGAGATCACAGATCTATATGGCTTTGAAGGCAGAGTGATCGGCGCCGCTCCCGTCGGCAACGGACACATAAATGATACATACAAAGTAGATTTTCTCGCAGACGGCGAGCACAAGAGCTATGTTTACCAGCGCGTAAACGATTACGTTTTCAAGAATCCCGACGTAATCATGAACAATATCAAGATCGTTTCCGACTACATCGCCAATAAATACGGCGAAAACAGCGAAGAAGCAGGCATGATCCTCTCTTTTGAAAAAGCAAAGGACGGAAACAACTTTGTCAAAAATTCTGCAGGCCTTTGGAGAGTTTCCAAGTATATCGTGGGCGATTCTTACGATACGGTTTCCGATTCACGCGTGCTTTACAACACAGGCTTTGCTTTCGGCAGATTCCAGAACATCCTTGCCGATCTTGATGCAAACCTGCTTACAGAAACGATTCCCGATTTCCACAACACAAAAAAGCGTACCGAAAGATTTTTCGAAGCTGTCGCCCTTGACGAGCACGGCAGATGCGCCGAATGTGAAAAGGAGATCGCTTTCCTCGACAAGCACAGAAATGATTTTTCCCGTCTTGTCGAGCTTCACGAATGCGGAATTCTTCCCTACCGCGTAACACACAACGACACAAAGTTCAACAACATCCTTATCGATAAAGAAAGCGGAAAACCCATCTGCGTTCTCGATCTCGACACAGTTATGCCCGGCCTTGTGGCATACGATTTCGGCGATGCCATCCGCGCCGGTGCAAACTATACCGCCGAGGACGAAAAGGACCTTTCCAAGGTGGGATTGAACTTCGAATATTACGAGCAGTTCACCCGCGGTTTTATCACCTCCACCAAGGATTTTCTCACCGTTTCCGAAAAAGACAGTCTTGCTCTTTCGGCAATGACCATGACCTACGAGCTTGTTGTCCGTTTCCTGCACGACTATATCGACGGCGACAAATATTTCCGCATTGCCCATGAAAAGCACAACCTTGAACGCGCAAGATGCCAGATGCGCCTGTGCGAAGATATGATGGCAAACTACGGCAAAATGTGCGGCGCCGTAGACAAATACTACAACTGACAGCAAAACAAATATCAAAAAACTCCGCTTTCGCGGAGTTTTTTGTTTTATTCAACAACGATCTTTGCGATATTGCCGTATTCGTCATAGGCGCTGGCGCGCATAACGTACTGGGGAATAAGAGTGCCGTCATCTGCGGTGATCTCGTAATAGAAATTGTAGTGGCGATGTCCCGAGAAAACGCCCTTGATAACGTCGGGGCTTGACTTTATGATCTCAAAGATCTTCCTTGTCGCCTCCGAAACCTCGCGGTCGATGCCGCCTATGTTGTTGGGACCGCGGAAATTGAAGTTCTGCTTGACAGGGTCGGCACAGTTGGTATCAAGGCAGGAGGTATTTTCGTATTTTTCAATGTCGGTGGCGATCGGCTCGTGCTGGAACATGAGAAGGGTGTAGCCGTTCTTTCTGGCAAGTTCAACGTCTGCCTTAAGCTTTTCTACCTGGCAATCGAGATATGTCCCTGCGCCGTTGTCGATGGCAACGCAAAGAACACTGTCGTTTACAACCTTTGAAGCGTAGAAAAGGTCGTGGGGCCAGAAGCTTTGCAGATGGGCACGTCTTTCTTCAACGGGAAGCACGTCCCTAAATCCTGTTTCCATATTCTTTGTGATATCGTGTCCGCCGGGGGTCATAAGCACGTCGGGATAAGGCTTTATGATACCTTCAATAACCATGCGTGTGGCGCCCATCGACATATAGTCGAGAATATCGCCCGCAATAATGCACTGGTCGTAAATATCCGCAAAAGCCATACCGAAAAGCGCACGCTGGGTCAGCGAGTTGCCATATCCCCAATAGCGTGTTTTGTTGGTATACTGTATTTCGGCATCGTTTTCGTCTTCTTCGTTTACATAGTTTATGTGCATATCGCAAAGGCCCGCAACCACAGTCTTTTTGCCGGGAGTAACGGCGTCGATGTGTATCTCGCGCACTCTTGTTCCTGCGGCTGTCTTGTAGCTGACAAGACCTTTTTTGTAATCCTCTTCTGTGGAGTCTGCCGAGCCAAACTGGTATTCCACAGGGGTTTCAAGCTTTGCTTTTTCTTTCGCCGAAAGCTTTCTCATGCTTTCGGGGAAGATCACCTTGGTTTCCTTTGTCGGTCTCCATGCGGCGCTTATCGTGCCCGCCATATCGTCTTTCCATTCGGGAACAGCATCTGTTTTCATCGGTTTTATACCCGAAAAACCAAGGATGTATTTGCCGTTGTGGGCAACGTAATCCTTTTCGGCACAGATGTGCACCTTGTATTCACCGGGTTCGGGAATGGTGAGGGTGAAATTCGTGCGGGAATCGGAATAGAACATACTTCTTCCGTCGTTGGAATAAACGTACGCTATATACGTGGTGTTGCCGTATCCGAAATTGAGATCCGAGCCGCTGTAGGTTTTGAAAACGCCGGGCGTGTCTGTGGGAGTTATTTCAAAAGCTTCGCCTGTGGGCGCTTTTATCTGTGGGAGTATAAGCTTTATTTCGTCCATGTTTTTCTCCTTTTTGCGATTGATATATAAAAAATGCGGCACGGCTATCTGCCATGCCGCAAGCTTTTCTTAAAAAACGCTTGTTTTGCAAAAATTATACAAGACCTGCAACCATCTTTCTGATGATAAGAAGATCGTCGGAATTTACGCTCGAATCAAGGTTGACGTCTGCGGCATCATATTCGATGTCGGCATCGCCCACAAGACCTGCAATGTATTTTCTGATGAGAAGAATGTCGTCGGAATTTACGTTTCCGTCGCCGTTAACATCCCCCGATTCGTAGTCTTTGTCCCAGTCAGCGTTGATGAAATTGTCTATCTCGGCAAAAACAGTGATCGCCGAAAGGCTGCAAAGAATCACAGCAAAAACAAGTGCAAGACATTTTTTCCAATTTTTCATTTTATTCACCCCGTAAAATTATACATTATGACATATATAATGAAGTATATCATACCCCCACAGAAAAGTCAAGAGATTTGATATTTTTATTTTCAAAAATCGTATTCGTGGGAAAAAAGGGATTGATTATTTTACAGAAAGGGATTATAATGTTATATGATGGAATAGAATGCGGTTGTATCGCTTTTTTTAAAGGGGTAATAATAAATGGATCTTAACGAAAGAAACGAAAGCATGCGCGATTTTTTCAACAGAAAAGCCGCAGAATGTTATGACGAAGTGCACACTGTTTTTATGCGCACAAAAGAAATGATAACAGAAAATCTTCCCGACGACACCGAAAAGGTGCTGGATCTCGGCGCAGGTACAGGACTTGAACTGATATATCTGTTCAGACGTTTTGAAAATGCAAAAGTTTTTGCCGCCGACATTTCCGAAAACATGCTTGCAGAGCTTGACAAGCGCGATTTTGCAGACAAGGTGACAAAGATCGTGGGCGATTTTTTCACGGTCGATCTGGGCGAAGGATATGATGCCGTCATCTCCTCCTCGGCACTCCATCATTTTCTGAAAGAAGACAAAAAAAGACTTTTTGACAGAATATACAACTCGCTCAAACCCGGAGGCATCTTCATAAACTCGGACAAATACGCAAACGATGCACAAGAAGAGGCGGCGTGCCTTGCCGACTATTACGAAAACAAGGATGCCCGCCCCCACATCGACACGCCCATAACCGTCGAAGAAGAAGCCGCGCTTCTTGAAAAAGCAGGCTTTGAGATAGTTGACATTATCGAATGCGACACCGAATATTATAGATTGATAAAGGCAAAAAAAGCATAATTTTTTCAATGAAAGGCAGTTTCTTATGGAAAACTACAGAAACGAAAAGCTTGAACAATACAAAAACTTTCTTCGCGGCAAAAGTTGCGCGGTTTTGGGGATCGGCGTAAGCAACATCCCCCTTATAAAATTTCTTCTCGAAAGCGGCGCGATCGTGACCGCCCGCGACAAAAAGGACCTTTCGGCCCTTTCCGAAAACCCTGCACTTGATATAGAAAACCTCACGAAAAAAGGCGTGCGCTTTGTGACGGGAGAAGAATATCTTTCGGATCTTTCCGAGCAGGTCATCTTCAAAACTCCGGGGCTTCGCACCGACGTTTCCGAAATTGTCGGGGCACGTTCCCGCGGGGCTGTTATCACCAGCGAAATGGAAGCGTTTCTTTCTATCTGCCCGTGCAGGATAATTGCCGTCACGGGAAGCGACGGAAAAACAACAACCACAACCCTTGTGGCAAAGATCCTTGAAAAGGCAGGATATACCGTCCATCTCGGCGGCAACATCGGAAAACCTCTGCTTTACGAAACCCCCTGCATGCGTCCGTCGGACTTTGCCGTGCTCGAGCTTTCGAGTTTCCAGCTTCATTCGATCGGATTTTTCGAAAACAATCCTCTGCCCGTGCCCCTCGGACATTTTCCCGATGTGGCAATAGTAACAAACGTAAGCCCCAACCACCTCGACTGGCACACCTCTTACGAGGAATATGCCGACTCTAAAAAAGCCATCTTCAAAAACCTTGCCTGCGGCGGAAAGCTGGTTACCAACGCCGCGTGTGAGATAACCGAAAAGTTTGCAAAAGAAGCAGAAAAAGACGGCAAAAAAGTCTGCTTTTTCTCGGCAAAGGTGAAAACTGCCGGATATTTTGCCGACGACGAGGCGATATACAAAAACGGCGAAAAGCTTCTTTTGCGCGCCGACATAAAGCTTCCCGGTGCACACAACGCCGAAAACTATATGGCGGCAATGGCGGCAACAGAGGATTTTGTGTCGCTTGACGACGTAAAAGCGGTTGCCTCAAGCTTTGGCGGAGTGGAGCACAGACTCGAATACACCGCAACCATTGACGGCGCAGATTACTACAACAGCTCGATAGATTCGTCCCCCTCAAGAACAATTGCCGCAGTGTCAAGCTTTTCCGACGTTTTCAGAAAAAAGCTGGTTCTCATCATGGGCGGATATGACAAAAACATTCCGTACGCCCCCGTGGGCGAGCCGGTTTGCCGCATGGCACGCGCAGTTTTTCTTTGCGGCGCCACAGCAGACAAGATAGAAGCGGCAATAAAAGAAGCGAAAAATTTTGACGATACCACCGAAATTTTCAAGTTTTCGGATTTCAAAGAAACCATAGTCGCCGCACGCAAATATGCAAAAAGCGGTGACAAGGTCATCCTTACGCCCGCCTCTGCAAGCTTTGATCTTTTCAAAAACTTTGACGAGCGCGGCAAACGCTTCAAATCCATCGTACACGAACTTGAAAACTGAACCGACATAACGAAAGGATTTTTTCTTATCCATGAGCGACAACACGACTTTTTCCGAAATCGCATCTCTGTGCGAAAAGCTCACCTCTATCCCTGCCGTCAGCGGCAGTGAAGAGATCTTTTCACACGAGATCGAAAAGGCGGTTTTTGAATATACTTCGTTTTTTGACAAATGCGAAAAGCTTCCCTGCGGAGGGTTGATCTTTACCCATTCGTGCGGAAAGCAAGGGGCGCCGAAGCTTCTTTTTGACGCCCATCTTGACACTGTCGGCTTTGTGGTAACAGAGCTACTTTGCGGCGGCTTTTTAAGAGTGCGTCCTGTGGGCGGTGTGGACAAGCGTCTGCTTTTTGCATCGGAGGTCGAGATCCACGGAACATGCGACGTAAAGGGAGTTTTTATTTCCACCCCTCCCCACCTTGCAAAAAAGGACATGGACAAGCTCCCCGATATCTCGGATATTTATATAGACACGGGACTTTCCGATCAAACCCTTTCGTCGCTTGTACGCGTCGGCGACCCCTGCTCTTTTGCATACAGTATGCGTCGGCATCTTAACGATATGATTTCGTCGCGCAGTATGGACGACAGGATATGTGCCGTCGCCATTCTGCTTGCCGCCAAAATGATGGAAATAGCACACAAGGATCTCTCATGCGACGTGATCTTTTCCTTCTCGTCCGCCGAAGAAGTAAACGGCACGGGCGGCGAAGTTTTGGGCAAGCTTATGTGCGACGGAGCCGTTGTGCTCGACGTCAATTTCGGCAGAGACAAGGACATCCACGAAAAAGAAAGCTATGTGCTCGGCGACGGATGCGGTGTTTCCTATTCCTGCACCACCTCGCGCACGCTCACCGACGCCCTTGTTTCGTGCGCAAAAAAAGCAGATATTCCTCTTCATACTCTCGTCGAAACAAAGCACACGGGAACCAACGCACACCATCTTTCAAACGCTCATCTCGGCACCCCGTGCGCCGTTCTTTCGATCCCCGAAAAATATATGCATTCGGCGTATGAGGCGGTAAATCTTGCCGACGTTTTGTCGTGCGCGTGCCTGCTTTGCGCTTTTGCCGACGAATTTCCCGCAATCGCGCAGGAAATGGACCGGAAAAGAAAAATTTCTCTTTGCGGGGAGGTGACGGCATGAACTACGGTCTTTTGAAAGAGCTGTGCGATGCAAGCGGAGTTTCGGGATACGAGGACGAAGTGCTGTCGCTTATCGCAGAAAAAATAAAACCTTATGCCACAAGTGCACAATACGACAGATGCGGAAACCTCGTGGTGTTCAAAAAGGGAACGAAAGGATCGCTTGGAAAAACCATCCTTTATTCCTGCCACGCCGACGAAGTCGGTTTTGTCATAAACCACGTGGACGCGGAGGGCAGACTGTATTTTGACGCCATCGGCATGAGCCCTCTTGTATATGCGGGTCGCAGAGTGTTGGTGGGCAAAAACCGTATTCCCGGCATCATTGCCGTAAAACCCTTTCATCTCGTTTCGTCCGACGAGCGCGACAAAGTGCCTTGTGCCGACAGTCTTTTCATCGACATCGGAGCAAAAACCAAAAGCGAAGCCGAAGGGCTTGGAGTTTTTGCCGATTACGCCGTGTTTGACACCGAATTTTCCGACTTTGGAGAAGATAAGATCAAGGCAAAGGCGCTTGATGACAGAATCGGTTGTGCGCTCCTTATCTCTCTTCTCGAAAGAGGGGTGGAGTACGATTCGTATTTTGCTTTTTGTGTCGGCGAGGAGCTCGGTCTTCGCGGATCAAAAGCCGTGGCAAGTCTTGTACGACCCGATATCTGCGTAAATCTCGAATGTACCACGGCGGGCGATATATATAGCGTTTCGGGTGCCGAACGCACCTGCACGGTGGGAGGAGGCGCGGCAGTGCCCCACATGGACGGCTCGGCGGTGTATACTCCTTCGCTTTACAAAAAAGTGCGCGCCCTTGCCGAAAAAGAGGGCATTCCCTGCCAGACCAAAACAAAGATCGCCGGCGGCACAGATGCAGGATCGTATTCCCGCGCGGCAGGCGGCACGAAGATAACGGGAATCGCTCTTCCCACAAGATACATTCATTCCGCCTCTTGCGTTGCGGCAAAAAGCGACGTTGCGGCCACCGAAAAGCTTCTTTTTGCCGTTTCGGACAATATAAAAGACCTGCTTTGAAAACGGGAGGATCATTACATTATGAAAACGACTACAACACAAAACGGGCTCAGAGAAGACCTTAAAAAAATATACGAAGTAAAAACCGTGTGCGGCAGCGAAAATTCTGCCCTTGATTTTGTAAAAAGCGAACTTTCGGACTTTTGCGACGAGATATTTGCCGACGATATCGGAAACGTCTATGCCGTAAAAAAGGGCGTCGGCGAAAACCGCAAAAAGATCGCCGTGGTCTGCCCCTTTGACGAGGCAGGCTTTGTGGTGACAAGCGTAAAGGACGAAAAAAACGCACGACTGCAAGCCATTGGAAAACCCGATCTTTCAAGACTTTGCGGCAAGGAAGCAAAAATTGTCGGAAAAGATATTTCGGGCATACTGCTCTGTAACAAGGACACCCCCGAGGCAGGCGATTTTTATCTTCAGACAGGTGCATCCCCCGAGGATGACGGTATCGCAGAGGGAGATTTTGTAAGCATTTCCGACACTCCTTCTTTCCTTTCGGGCGATCTTTCGGCCCTGGGTGCTGTCTGCACAAAGGCTCACGGAGCATCTCTTCTTGCAGTTGCAAAGTGCGCAGGCGATTTTTCCTTTGACGTGATCTTTGTCTTTGCCGCTGCGCATCTTTCAGGCGCAAGGGGAGAAAAATGTGCAGCGTTTGTTGCAGATGCCGACGAATGTATCTGCCTTGATATGTGCACAGAGGGCACCGCTTCTGTCGGCAAAGGCCCTTGCATCGCCTTTTCGGATGCAGGGGGCAACTGCTCTCGCGAGCTTATAGGAAAGCTTGAAAACGCCGCAAAAAATATCGGCATCGGCTATCAGCTGAAAGCCGACAACGAAAAAGACCGCCCGTCGGTCATCGCCCCCTTTATTGCAAACGGCACCAAAACCGCACTTGTTTCGGTTTGCGCCTCAAAGCTTTCAAAGGGTATCGGCATCTGCAATCTTTGCGATCTGCGCGGCGCCGCGGCGCTTGTTTGCGCATACCTTATTTTTGAAGAAACTGAAAAGGAAGAAGAAAAATGAAGATAAACGAAAATCTCCTTGCGCTTGCCGAAAAGGCAGAACGCGAACTTGTGGAAAGCGGAGTATTTGCAGGAATAGAAAAAACAGCCTTTGACAATCAGATGCGTGTAATGGACGCTTTCAGAGAGCATCAGGTATCCGAATCACATTTTTGCCCCACCACGGGTTATGGTTATGACGACCGCGGCCGCGACGTGCTGGAAGAAATGTTTGCCGACGTTTTCGAAACCGAGGATGCCATCGTCCGCCACAACATCATTTCGGGAACCCAAGCGCTTTGCATCGGTCTTTTCGGAATTTTGCGCACAGGCGACAGAATGCTTTCGGTTACGGGAAAGCCGTATGATACCCTTGACGAGGTCATAGGTCTGCGCGGAGAAGGCATGGGTTCACTGCGCGATTTCGGAGTGAAATATGATGAGATCGCAATGACCTCCGACGGCGGCATTGATATTTCCGCCATGGAAGAAGCACTGCGCAATACCGACGATATCAAGATGGTGTATATCCAGCGTTCCAAAGGCTATGCGGTGCGCCGCACCCTTTCGGCAAAAGAAATAGGCGATGCCGCAAAGGCGGCACACGCCATAAACAAGGACGTTTTCGTCTTTGTCGACAACTGCTACGGCGAATTTTGCGACGAGCACGAACCCACCTATTACGGTGCAGACCTTTGTGTCGGCTCGCTCATCAAAAACGCGGGCGGCGGCATGGCGGAAACCGGCGGATATATTGCAGGAACAAAAAAAGCCGTCGAACTTTGCTCGTACCGTCTGACCACCCCCGGCATCGGAAAAGAAGCGGGCGCAAGCCTCGGTCAGACAAAATTTATGTACAAAGGACTTTTCTACGCTCCCCACACGGTGGCGCAGGCTCTGAAAACGGGCGTTTTTGCCGCAAAGCTTTTTGAATATCTCGGCTACGACATCTACCCCAAGGCCGAGGAAGAACGCCACGATATTATCCAGACAGTAACGCTCGGCACCGCCGACGGACTTCTTAAATTCTGCCAGGGCATACAAAGCGGTTCGCCCGTCGATTCACACGTGCTCCCCGAAGCGTGGGATATGCCCGGCTATGCAGACGCCGTGGTCATGGCGGCAGGAGCTTTCGTCTCGGGTGCATCCATCGAGCTTTCGGCAGACGGACCCATGAAAGCTCCCTTTACCGCATACCTTCAGGGCGGACTTACATACGAGAGCGGCAAGATCGGAATACTTCTTGCGGCCCAGAAAATAATCGGAGAAAATTGAAATGCTGAAATTTGAAAACAGCTCGCTGTCGGGCGTTTTTCTGATGCCGAAGGATGTTGAAAAACACCTTGCATCGGCAAGCGGCAACGAGCTTAAGGTTTTGATATATATTTTCTCGCACGGCGGCATCTGCGACGAAGCGCAGATGGCAAAAGAACTTGGCATACCGTCGGGAGATATTTCTTCTGCCCTTGCCTTTTGGCGGGGTGCGGACATCATTTCTTACGGAAAATCGGAAGAGGTGCAGATAACCATAGTTTCCGAAACAAAACCTTCCGAAAAAACCGTTTCATACTCGCAAAAAGAGATCGCCGATGCCATAAACGGCAACGAGGACGTTCGTTCTTTGATGAATTTTGCCTCGCAGACCATCGGCAAGATACTTACCCCCAACGAGCAGGGCATCATCCTTTCGCTCATCGATTCGATGTCGATGGGATGTGAGCTTGTGATGGGAATAATCGACTATTGTTGCAACACCATGGACAAGAAAAGCGTGAGATATATCGAACGCACGGCGGCAAAAATGCACGATGAGGACGGCGTGGACACCTACGAGAAATTTGAAGAATATATCGCACGGAAATCCAAAGAAAAGACCTTTGAAAACACCGTCCGCTCGATCATCGGCGCCGAAAACCGCGCTCTCACCAAAACCGAGCGCGAGATCATTGCGGGATTTGCGTCGGCAAACGTTTCGGACGAGCTTATTTCTGTTGCCTACGAGCGCACTATCGGTGCCATCGGCAAGCCTTCGCTTTCCTATATGTCGAAAATTATCGAAAACTGGAACACACAGGGCATAAAGAACAAGGCGGATCTCGATGGTATGAAACCCTTTGAAGAAAATGATGCCATGGGAGCCTTCAGCCTTGACGACTTTACCGAAAAACCCGACGACTTAATCTGAAAAAAGGAGTGAGCGGTTTAGATGAAATTCAAAAATCTGTCTGTCGGAAGCTTTGGAAAGATTTCTGACAAGGAGATCAGCTTTTCCGACAAGCTTAACATAATCTACGGAAAAAACGAGGCGGGAAAAAGTACCCTTTCCGCCTACATGAAATATATGCTCTACGGTTTTTCCTCGCAAAAGGGAAGAAGCGTGGATTCAAACGAAAAAACAAAATATATGCCGTGGGATTCCGACGTGATCTCGGGCTCTGCCACCATTGAAAACAGCGGCGAAGCTTTGCGCATCGAGCGCAGAACGGGTGCAAAAAGCACTGTCAAGGTAATCGATGCCGCAGGCAAAGAGTTGCTTTTCGGCAAGGAACCGGGCGAAGAATTTTTTGGACTTGACGAGGCGGCATTTTCAAAAATGGCGTTTATCCGTCAAAACGATGTTTCTGCCGACAAAATGTCCAACCTTTCTGACGTGGTACAAAACGCCGTGTATTCCGCCGACGAAACAGTGGATATTGAAAAAGCGCGAAAAAAGCTTTCGGACTTCCGCAACGTCTACCGCTCGAAGGTGGGCAAAAAAGGAAAATGCTATGAACTTGAGGAAAAGATCCGCGAGTTGAGATATGATTTTGACAAAGCCAGCGAGCTCCACAAAACTCTGCTTTCGGCCGAGGCAAAGCTTGCCGAGACCCGCGCCAAGATAAAGAGCAACGAAGAAAAAGCGGAAAATCTTGAAAAAGAGCTGGAAAACATAAGCGGCTTTGAAGCATCGCTCGTTATCGAAAAGATACTTGCCGCAAAAAAAGACCTTGACACCGCAAAGGAAGAATACGAAAAGGCAAAGGAAAGCATAACTTTTTCTGGAAAAACTCTTTCGCAGGAAAATATTTCGCTTCTGCTTTCGGCACACAATTCGCTCTGCCATGCAACCGAAGAACTCGATGCGGCACAAAAATCCTTTGAAAAGGCGAAAAGCGAAAACACAGCCGCCGAAAAAGAAGATCCCGTTCTTGCAAAGTTTGCGGGCCGCGATGTTCCCGATATCCGCGAGACCGAAAAATCGATGGCACGCGCCGCATCGTCAAAAAGAAGCTTTTTGATATTCGGTGCGGTGGCACTTTTGGCGGCGATCCTGTTTTTTGTGGGATATTTTGCCCTTCCTCTGCCCGAATTTCGCTCGTATCTTCTTATTATGGGCATCTGTTTTTCAGCCGCTTCGGCAGTATTGGGATTTTTCTTTTTCCGTGCATCAAAAAAACTTTTGCAGATACTCTCCGATTCGGGATTTGAAAGCGTTGCCGAGCTTGAAAGATTTGCAATCGTTTATCCGCAGGCAAAAGAAAAACTTGCCGAAAAAGAAGCGCATCTGCGCGTTGTGACCGATGATCTTGAACAGAAAAAAGAAAAGTACGCCCGCGAAAGGTCGTCGTTTGAGTCGCTTATTGCCCACGTCAGCGAAAATACAGATCCAGAAAACGCGGATGCGGTCATTGAAAAGCTGAAAAAAGCCTTTGATCTGTTCACTTCAAAGGAAAACGAGCTTAAAAGATGCGAAAGCGTATACGATACTTTTCTTTCGACCAACGATCTGCACGCCCTTTCGGAAGCGGCAGACAAATACACCCACACCCCCGAGCGCGACAAAAAGACCGTTTTGCGCGAATACGAATTTTTCAAAAAGGCAAACGCAAATCTTCTTGACCTTGAAAAACAGTATATAAAGCAGGCGGCATCCCCCGCATCTGCCATAAGAAAACCTTCCGAAATACTTGCCGAACGCCGTGCCACCGAAGCACTTCTTGAAAGAGCGGCGGAAAAAGCCGACGCGGCAGAGCTTGCTCTTTTGGCGCTGGAGCAGGCGTGCGACGATCTTAAAGGCGGTATATCACCGAGGATCGCGGCAAAGGCAGGCGAATTTTTCTCGCTCTTTACCGACGGAAAATATTCTTCTCTCGAAGTGTCGGGCGAATTCGGCGTGGGCATAACCCACGGCGGCATCATCCGCGACAGCGGATATCTGAGCCGCGGCACCGCCGATGCGGCATACCTTTCACTGCGTCTTTCGCTTTGCGAAAACCTTTTCAGAGAAAAGCCTCCGCTCTTTCTTGACGAGGTCTTTGCCTACGTCGATGACGAAAGGCTCGAAAAAATGCTCGACTGTCTGGTGAAGCTTTCGGAAAACTATCAGATATTCCTCTTTACCTGCCACGAGCGCGAAAAGAAGATGCTTGAAAAAGCAGGCGGTGTCAATATTATTGAGCTTTAAAAACACGCGCACTAATTATTTGACAATCCGAAAAAAATATGTTATACTGTTAAATTGATAACAATGCTTTGAAAAGGAGACGCTATGGCAGAAAAAAAGATGGCAGAACCCCTGTCGTGGCAACACGAGCTGAAATATTTGCCGTCAGTCGTCTGCGGTGTTGACGAGGCGGGCAGAGGACCTCTTGTGGGCAGAGTTTATGCCGCGGCGGTCATTCTTCCCTACGAGCTTCGTGAAAACGAAACGATCCTCGCTCTCAACGATTCAAAAAAGCTTTCCGAAAAAAAGCGTTTTCTTCTTGCCGACGAGATAAAAAAGCTTGCCGTTTCCTATTGCGTGGCATTTTCTACTGTAGAAGAGATCGAACGCATAAACATTCTTGAAGCCTCTCTTCTTGCCATGCGCCGAGCTATCGACGGTCTTTCGCCAAAACCCGGCGTTGCCCTTATTGACGGCAATATCTCCCGAAACTTTCAGATCGAAGCCCACGCCATCATCGGCGGCGACGGAATATCTCCGTCTATTGCCGCGGCATCTATCCTTGCAAAAACCGAAAGGGATAAATGGTGCTGTGAGGTGCTCGATCGTGAATATCCTCAGTACGGCTTTGCAAAGCACAAGGGCTACGGCACAAAGGCGCATTACGATGCCATATCTCAGTTTGGCCCCTGCCCCGAGCATAGAATGAGCTTTTTGAGAAAATACTATGAAAAGCAATCTTGAAAAGAAAAGACTCGGAAAACTCGGCGAAGATATCGCCTGCTCTTTTCTTGAGAAAAACGGCTATTCTGTTGCCGCCCGAAACTATACCGTGCGCGGCGGAGAAATAGATATCGTGGCGTACGACGGCGAACACGTAGTCTTTGTCGAAGTGAAATGCCGCGAAAACGACTTTTATTCAAAGGCGCGCGATGCGGTGGATGCAAAAAAGATTGCCCATCTTGTTGCCGCCGCCGAAAGGTTTCTTTTTGAAAACGGCGACAGTGCCGATTTTTCGGGAAAGCAACCGAGATTTGACGTTATCGAAGTCTACACACAAAAAGGCACGATAAATCATATAAAATCAATAGACATCAACTGAAATCCGGGGTGATCTTACGGAATTTTTCGATCTGCACTGCGACACTGCCTACAATATGTATAACGACAGGCTTCCGATCGATTCGGAAAAGCTTGACGGCGGACTTTCGGAGCTTGCTTTTTTTGACAAGGCTTTTCAGGTCTTTGCCGTCTGGTCTGACAAAAAGCGCGGCGGCCAGCAGAATTACATCGACTTTTTTCCCACAGTTACAAACCTCGAAAGAGAAATAGAAAAACACAGAGGAAATGTTCGTCTGTGCCCTGAAAAGGGGGATCTTTTCGGCGACGAAAAGCTGAAGATCATCCTTGCAGTCGAGGGAGCCGATCTTTTGTGCGGCAACATCACCCGACTTTTCGAGCTTTATCGCCGCGGAGTGCGCCTTCTCACCCTTATGTGGCAGGGCGACAACTGTGCAGGCGGTGCACACGACACCGAAAACGGACTTTCCCAATTCGGCAGACAGCTCGTTTCCGAATGTGAAAAGCTCGGCATTGTCATCGACCTTTCTCACGCTTCGCGACAAACCTTTGAGCAGGTGGCACAGATGGGAGATTTCCCTCTTGTTGCCTCTCATTCAAACGCCTATTCGATCTGTCCCCACACGCGAAATCTGCTTGACGATGAGTTTTGCGAGATAGTGCAACGGGGCGGTCTTGTGGGCATAAATCTTTACGCACCCTTTTTGATACAAGGCGCAAACGCTCATGATTACACCCCCGACGAGCTGTTTGATGCCTGTGCCGAGCATATTATGTATTTTCTCTCGCTCGGCGGAGAAAAAAATCTGGCTCTCGGCGCAGACCGCGACGGGATACCACACACCGACGGGTACACGCCCGCCCGCTTTGCGTATGAACTTTACGAAAAGCTTTTGCAAAAAAACGTTGATGAAAAAATTATAAAAGATATATTCTGCGGCAACGCAAAAAGATTTTTTGAAAAAATGCTGCCGTCGAAAGGAAGGATATAAAATGAACTATTTCAGCACCCGTGACACCGAAAGAACAACACCCAAAACCAGCGCCCAGGCCATCAAGCAGGGAATCGCGCAGGACGGCGGACTTTTTATGCCCGAAAATATTCCTGCCATCTCCCTTTCCGAGATATCGGCGCTTTCCGCTCTGCCCTACACCGAGCGTGCGGCCAATATCCTTTCGAAATTCCTGACAGATTACACCTATGACGAGCTTCTTGCCTCGGCAAAAGCGGCGTATTCCGAAGAAAAATTTGCAGGCGGCGCCACAGGCATTTCTGCCCTGGGCGACACCCACCGCGTGCTCGAGCTTTGGCACGGTCCCACCTGCGCATTCAAGGACATGGCTCTTCAGATCATGCCCCGCCTTCTCTCGCTGGCTCTTAAAAAGACCGGAGAAAAGCGCACAGCGTATATTCTTGTTGCAACCTCGGGCGATACGGGCAAAGCCGCACTCGAAGGCTACAAGGACGTTGACAGCGTAAAGATCACCGTTTTCTATCCCGAAGACGGCGTTTCGGCAATGCAGAAGCTTCAGATGACATCGCAGACGGGCGAAAATGTAAACGTTTGCGCTATCAAGGGCAATTTTGACGATGCCCAGACAGGAGTAAAAAAGATCTTCTCCAACGCTGACGTTGCAAAAAAACTTGACGAAAACGGCATCTTCCTTTCGAGCGCAAACTCGATCAACTGGGGAAGACTTGTGCCTCAGATCGTATATTATGTATCGGCATATTGCGATCTCGTTTCGGAGGGTGACATCAAGCTCGGCGACGTCATTGACATCACCGTTCCCACAGGAAACTTCGGCAACATCTTCGCGGCATACGTTGCAAAGCTTATGGGTATGCCCTTCGGCAAGCTTATCTGTGCCTCCAACCGAAACAACATCCTCACAGATTTCATAAACACCGGTGTTTACGATCGCAACCGCGAATTTTTCACCACCATGTCCCCCTCTATGGACATTCTTATCTCCTCCAACCTTGAAAGACTTCTTTATCTCATTGCCGGCCCCGAAAAGTGCGCCGCATATATGAAGTCGCTTTCCGAAACCGGAAAATACGAGGTTGAAGATGACGTGCTTGCAAAGATAAAGGAAAGCTTTGTTGCCGACTACTGCACCGAAGAAAACACCGCATCGACCATCCGCAACACCTTTGACAAATATTCTTACCTCATCGACACCCACACGGCTTGCGCGCTTTATGCATCTGTAAACGCCGAAAAGAAGAACGCGACCGAGGGCAGAAACGTAAAGATCCTTACCGCTTCGACCGCATCCCCCTATAAGTTTGCGGCAGACGTTCTGAAATCACTCGGCAAGACCCCCAAGAGCGAAAGCTTTGAGGTCATCTACGAGCTTTCGGATGCAACCGATACAGAGATCCCCGCACCCCTTGCGGCTCTTCGCGATGCAAAGGTTCGCTTCACCGCCTCTGTCGGCAAGAGCTGGGAAGAAATGCTTGCAGCTTCCGAAAAGTTTGTCGGAATCAAATAATCATTTCAGACTCTTCGCTTTAAAGGTGGCACAGACGGTGTCTGTGCAGGAAGTGGCATAACTCGGTCCCACGCTGATGCGTGATGCCGTGCAATATGCGTCGCCGTCGTGATAAATGCAATTTTTCACGTTGCACGATATGCCTCTGATATGATCGGGCACGTCGGAATTCAGAAGCGAATTGTCAAAAAAGCCTTTTCCCATATTCAAAACCTCCTTTTCATAAGGGATTATCACGGGTATAGTTTCGGCAAAAATCGAGCCGAATATACCGCGAAAGGACGATTTTTATAATTTACACGATATCGGATCCCCATCTTTCGTTTTCCACAGACAAGCCGATGGACATCTTTGGCTCGCGCTGGGACAACCACGCCGAAAAATTCGAGACCGAATGGAAAAAAGTTGTAAAAGACACCGACACCGTCGTTATCCCCGGAGATATCTCGTGGGCAAGCTCGTTTGAACAGGTGTATGAAGATCTGAAATTCATCAACGACCTCCCCGGCAAAAAGCTTATCGGCAAGGGAAACCACGACTATTGGTGGGCGACCATGAACAAGCTTACAAACTTCAAGGAAGAAAAAAAGCTTTCTACCATCGATTTTCTTTTCAACAACGCCTACGCCGTCGAAAACAAGATCATCTGCGGCACCCGCGGATGGGTAAACGAATTCGGGGTGAAAAGCGAGGACGAAAGATTGATAAAGCGCGAAGCGGCGCGACTTGAAATTTCGCTGAACGAAGGGATGAAGCTGAAAGAGCAATATCCCGACAACGAGATGATCGTTTTTCTGCACTATCCGCCGATTTTTGGCGAATTTATGAATCTCGACATTCTCGACATCCTCTACCGCTTCGATATAACAAAGGTTTATTTCGGCCATCTGCACAACGTGCGCGAAGAACAGCTGGACAAGGAATATATCGGCATAAAGCTGAATCTTGTCGCCTGTGATTACGTGGATTTTGTGCCCCGGCTTGTACAATAGCGGTTAAATTGTACAAAAATGCGCGATTTTTTTGTTCAAGGATTATATCAATAGTTGAATTTTTAATTAATTTACACGAAAGCCCTTGACATATTTTGTAAATCATATACAATATATAAGATAAAGTGGATAGAATCGCTTTAACCTTTACTTATTTTTGTTAATAATTTATTTTGCCTGCGCCGAAGGGTGTGGGTTTCGGAAACGCAAACCGGCGTCTTCCGGAGAAAGGAATGGTTATAAAATGCTTAAGAATGTTCAGGAAACCGAAAAGAACAAGGTTGAGCTTGTCGTAGTTATCGACAGAGCTGAATTTGAAGCCGCAGTTGCAGGCGTTTTCAAGAAGAACGCAAAGAAGATCCAGGTTCCCGGCTTCCGCAAGGGAAAGGCAACCAGAGGCATCATCGAAAAGTTCTACGGCAAGGGAGTTTTCTACGAAGATGCTCTTAACGAGCTCCTTCCCGATGCTATTGATTCCGCAGTTAAGGAATCCGGCTTTATCCCCGTTGAAACCCCTGCTATCACCGACGCTGATTTTGAAGCGGAAGAAGGTATCGTTGTAAAGGCAGCCTTCACACGCCGCCCCGACGTTAAGCTCGGCGAATACAAGGGCTATGAAGTTACAAAATACACAGTTGACGCCACAGACGCTGACGTTGACGCAGAGCTTGAAAACGTTCAGAAGCGCTATGCCCGCACAGTAAGCGTTGACGACAGAGCAGTTGTTGACGGCGACATCGCCGACATCGACTACGAAGGCTTTGTTGACGGCGTTGCTTTTGACGGCGGCAAGGCAGAAGGCCACAAGCTCAAGATCGGATCCAAGCAGTTTATCCCCGGCTTTGAAGAGCAGATCATCGGTCACTCCAAGGGCGAAGAATTTGACATCGTTGTTAAGTTCCCCGAAGACTACCACTCCGAAGATCTTAAGGGCAAGGAAGCAACCTTCCACATCAAGCTCAACGCCATCGAATTTGAAGAGCTTCCTCTTCTCGACGACGAATTTGCAAAGGATGCCTCTGATTTTGACACAATCGCTGAATACAAGGCTGATATCAAGGCTAAAATAGAAAAGAGAAACGCAGACGAAGCTGATATGAGAGTTGGCGAAGAACTCGCAGAAAAGCTCTGTGCGGCAATCGACGCCGAAATTCCCGAAGTTATGTACGAAAAGGAAACAGATCTTCTCGTTCGCGAGCACGACATGAACCTCCGTCAGCAGGGTCTCTCTCTTGAAATGCTTATGCAGTACACAGGCATGAAGATGGAAGACATCCGTGCAAGATACGCAACAATGGCTGTTGCAAACGTAAGAAAGCAGCTCGCTCTTGCCGAGATCGTCAAGGCTGAAAAGATCGAAGCAGACGACGCTTCCGTTGAAGCAAGATTTGAAGAGCTCGCAACTCAGTTCGGCATGAAGGTTGAAGACGTTAAGGCAAGAATCGACGTTGAAGACATCAAGAGCGAAGTTGAAACTCTCAAGGCATTCGAAGTTGTAAAGAACTCTGCAAAGGTAACAGAAAAGACAGTTACCCGCGAAGAGCTTGAAGCTATCCTCAACCCCGAGGCAGCTGCAGCAACAGAAGAAAAGCCCAAGAAGAAGACCACCGCAAAGAAGACCACTGCAAAGAAGGCAGAGGCTGAAGGCGAAGAAAAGGCAGAAAAGCCCGCCGCAAAGAGAACCTGCAAGCCCAAGGTTGAAAAGGCAGAGGGCGAAGAGGCTCCCAAAAAGACAACCAGAAAAACCACAAAGAAGGCTGACGCCGAATAATCGGTTTTTATAAAAAGATCAATTAAAAAGCAAAATGCGAAGCCTTGACTAATCTCACGGTTTCGCATTTGCTGTTTGATACGGATTTTGCGTCAAAATGTGACGTTTTTCTTTCCGATACGCCACAATTCGGAAACATTTTTTAAAACTTATGAAAGGATGATTTTTTATGGCACTCGTACCAATGGTCGTTGAACAGGAAGGACGCGGCGAGCGTTCTTATGACATTTATTCCAGACTTTTGAATGACCGCATTATCTTTTTGTCTGACGAAGTAAACGATGTTACGGCATCCCTTGTGGTCGCCCAGCTTCTTTATCTTGAAGCAAAAGACCCCGAAAAGGACATTTGCCTTTATATCAACAGCCCCGGCGGATCTATCACCGCAGGCATGGCGATCTATGACACGATGAATTTCATCAAGTGTGACGTTTCGACCATCTGCGTCGGAATGGCGGCAAGCATGGGAGCATTTTTGCTCGCCGCAGGCGCCAAGGGAAAAAGACTTGCTCTTCCCAACTCCGAGATCATGATCCATCAGCCGCTCGGCGGAATGCAGGGTCAGGCAACCGATATCAAGATCCACGCCGATCGCATCATCAAAATGCGCGAAACTCTCAATTCTATCCTTGCCGAAAAGACAGGCAAGCCCATTGAGATCATCGAAAAGGATACCGACCGCGACAACTTTATGTCTGCAAAGGAAGCGATGGAATACGGTCTTATCGACAAGGTCATCGAAAAGAGATAAGTCTCTTTTTCAAAAAATACGCCCACAGAAAGGCAAATCACACCCATGGACGACAATACAAAAAATCCCGTTTGCGCTTTTTGCGGCAAGGCAGAAAGCGATCTTTCAAAGATCATTATCGGCCCGAACGGCATAAATATCTGCGCAAACTGTGTTTCTATATGCGACAGTATTCTTGAAGAATACGCCGAAAGCCTTGCCCCCGAAAAAAGCGGCGAGGACGACGAGATCTCCCTCGAAAATCTGCCCAAGCCCCAAGAGCTGAAAGCAGAGCTCGACCGCTACGTTATCGGTCAGGACGATGCAAAGATCGCCCTTTGCGTTGCGGTATACAACCACTACAAGAGAATTTTGCAGAAAAATGACGAGGACGATGTTGAGATCCAGAAGAGCAACGTCCTTATGCTCGGTCCCACCGGTGTCGGCAAAACTCTGCTTGCCCAGACCCTTGCAAAAATGCTGAAAGTTCCCTTTGCCATCGCCGATGCCACCACTCTCACCGAGGCAGGCTACGTGGGCGAGGACGTTGAAAACATTCTGCTCCGTCTTATCCAGGCGGCGGATTTTGACGTGGAAAGGGCAGAAAAGGGTATTATTTACGTCGATGAGATCGACAAGATCTCGAGACGCAGCGAAAACCGCTCGATCACCCGTGACGTTTCGGGCGAGGGCGTGCAGCAGGCTCTTTTAAAGATCCTTGAAGGAACCGTTTCAAACGTTCCTCCCCAGGGCGGCAGAAAACACCCAAATCAGGAATTTATTGAGATAGACACCTCAAACATCCTCTTTATCTGCGGCGGCGCTTTTGACGGCATCGAAGATATCATCTCCGAGCGCACCAAGGGCACCCAGACCATCGGCTACGGAGCCAGCGTTCTCACCGCCAAAGAGAAGGAAAAAGAGTCGCTTATCTCAAAGATCCAGGCACGCGACCTTGTGAAATACGGCATTATCCCCGAGCTTGTGGGCAGAATGCCTGTTATCGTCGGTCTGCACAATCTTGACAAGGACGCCCTTAAGCGTATTCTTGTCGAACCCAAAAATTCGCTGGTAAAGCAGTATAAAAAGCTCTTTAAAATGGACGGCATCGAGCTTTCGTTTGAAGATGCGGCGCTTGACGCCATTGCCGAGCTTGCCTGCGAAAGAAAAACGGGTGCAAGAGGACTTCGTGCCATCACCGAGGAGATCATGACAAAGCTTATGTTCGACGCCCCCTCTGACAAGACAAAAAAAGAGATCGTCATCACGGCGGATATGATAAACAACAAATAAAAAAACACCGCGCAGAGCAATCTGTGCGGTATTTTTATTTGAAAAATCACTTATCGAATATTTCGTTTGCGGTTTTTTCTATCTGCGCAACAATGGCATCTGCCTGCTCAAGAGTTTTGGCGCAGGCGGTGAGATATGCCTTGATCTTGGGTTCTGTGCCCGAGGGACGGATGATAAGGCTGCAATCGTTTTCAAGATTCATAACAAAAACGTCGGCAGGAGGAAGATCGATTGCCGAAACGGCACCTGTCTTTTTGTCGAGTATCTTTCTTTCGAGATGGTCGGCAACGCTTACAACTTCAAGACCCGCGACCTTTTCGGGGGCGTTTTCACGCAACGATTTCATAATGCCTGCCATGGTGTTCATACCCTGCTCGCCGTCAAACGAAGCACTTATGGTCTTGTGGCGGAAAACTCCGAATTCCGAGTATATTTCCTGCATAAAGTCAAGCAGGGTTTTGCCCGAAAGCTTGCAGTATGCCGCCATTTCGCTTATCATCATTGCGGCAAAAACAGCATCCTTGTCGCGAACGTACGAGCCCGAAAGATAGCCGTAGCTTTCTTCAAATCCAAGCTGGAAAAGCTCCTCGTTGCCCTTTTCTTCAAGCAGTTTTATCTGCTCGCCGATGTATTTAAATCCCGTAAGCACGTTCACCATGCGGCAGGAATATTTTTCGGCGATCTTGGATGCAAGGTCAGAGGTAACAAGGCTCTTTACGACCATGCTGTTTGCGGGCAATTTGCCCATTTCGCTCTTTCTCGAAAGAATGTAATAGGTCATCATGCATCCGATCTCGTTTCCGGTCAGAAGCTTGTACTGTCCGTCCTTGTCACGCACGGCAACGCCTGCGCGGTCGGCATCGGGGTCGGTGGCAAGGATGATATCGGGCGCGGTGGTCTTTGCCATCTCGATTCCGATCTCAAACGCCTTGGGAAATTCGGGGTTGGGGTATGGTGTTGTGGGGAAATTGCCATCGGGCATTTCCTGCTCGTGCACCACGTCGCACTTCACCTTCATGCGCGCAAGTATCTCTCTTACGGGGATGTTTCCTGTACCGTTAAGGGGGGTATAAAGCACCGAAAGTCCGCTCTTTTCGCAGATTTCGGGGTCGATGGCTCTTTCAAGTACTTTTTTGTAATAATTATCGAGCATGGCGTCGTCTGTATACTCAATAACGCCCGACTTCACGCCCTCGTCAAAATCTGCAACCTCAACACCGAAATAGTCGACCTTGTTGACAAAAGCTGTGGTTTCGTCGGCATAAACGTCGGTCATCTGGCAACCATCGGGGCCATAGCATTTGTATCCGTTGTACTGCGCAGGGTTGTGGCTGGCGGTAATCATAATACCTGCATCGCATCCGTAATAGCGCACCATAAACGACAAAACGGGAGTGGGCTCGAGCACGGGGGTGATATATACTTTTATGCCGTTTGCCGCAAGAACACGTGCCGCGTGCTTGGCAAAAAGCTCGGAATTTATTCTGGGGTCGTAGGAAATGGCAACGCTACCGCCCGATCTTTTGGAATTGATGCAATCGGCAAGACCTTTTGTTACTCTGCCGACGGTATATATGTTCATTCGGTTGGTGCCTGCGCCGATAACTCCGCGAAGACCCGCAGTGCCGAATTTAAGCTCGGTATAAAAACGGTCAAAAACACCGTCTTCGTCAGAAGCAACGCTCTTAAGCTCTGTCACAAGAGCGGGATCGTCCACGGCTTTTTCGCACCACAAATTATATTTTTCAAGGATTTCGTGATTCAGCATTTTAAAAATTCCTTTCATAAGGGTTTGTTATAACTTTACCTCTATTGTACCAATTTTTTGCACTTTTGTCAATAACCACCCTTATTAAAATGCAAAACTGCGTCTTTGCTTTTCAAACTATTATTTCACGGCGCAGTTTTTCGATGATCTTCTTTTCCCGTCGCGAAACCTTTACCTGCGAAAGCCCCAGCTGTTTTGCGCTTTCGCTTTGGGTCATTCCGCGAAAATATCGCAGGTATATCAGTTTTCTCTCGTCATCGGGCAGTTTTTTCAGCGCCTCCGAAAGCGCAAGCCTGTCGGTCAACTCCTCGCCGTTGTCCACTCCGATAAGCTCCTCAAAGGTTGCCGAATCCTCGTCGCCCGTCTTTTCCTGCAGTGATACGGGAGGCAACATCGCCTCCATAGAGGTTACCACCTCGTCATAGCTCATCGAACAAAGCTCGCACAGCTCGGAAACTTTGGGCTCGCGCCCGTTTTTTGCCGCAAATTCTTCGGATGCGCGATAAAGCAGATATCCGCGGCGCTTGATATCGCGGCTGATCTTTACAAGGCCGTCGTCCCGCAAAAAACGTTTGAGCTCTCCCGTTACCATATGCACGGCGTAGGTGGAAAAAGCCGTGCCGAAGCTTTCGTCAAAACCGCGCACCGCTTTCATCATTCCGATATTTCCTATCTGTATCAGATCCTCAGCTTCCTGCCCACGTCCCTGAAAACGCAGGGCAATGCTTTTGACAAGTCCCGTGTTTTCGCCGATCAGCTCGTCAAGCGCCCTCTCGTCCCCCTGCTTTGCAAGCCGCACCAGTTCAATATTTCTTGTATTGTCATACATAAACTTTCACCGCAAATTTATGAATCCGACAGTCTTTTTTTGAAATTCAGCCTTTTTACCATGGTCACGCTGGTGCCCTTGTCTTTTTGCGAACGCACCGTCAGCTTGTCGGTAAAGCTTTCCATTATCGAAAAACCCATTCCGCTTCTTTCGTTTGCCGCATCGGTGGTAAAAAGAGGTTGCATGGCAAGCTTCACGTCGTCTATACCGCATCCGCTGTCTTTTACCACGACCGTCAAAAATCCATCCGTGTCATATTTGCCCTGTATGTATATCTTTTTCTTTTTTTCGTCCTGCTCGTATTTGTATGCGTGGACAATACAGTTTGTCACCGCCTCGGACACAGCGGTTTTTATGTCAGCAATCTCCTCAACGGTTGGGTCGAGCTGGGCGGCAAACGCCGACACCAAAACCCGCGCATACCCCTCGTTTACCGACGAGGCATACAAGGTGGTCTTGAAATAATTGAGAATTTTTTTCATTTTGTTGCAAAGTCCTTTCGTTTTTTATAAAAAAGTTCAGGATATCTTGTCCTTTGTGCGTACTATCTTCAAAAGCTTGTCGGCGCCTGCCATTTTCAGCATATCCTCCACGCGCCGCGCGGGGTCAAGCACCAGCATTTCACCCTTTATATCATTCATTTTACGAAGTCTGCCCAAAACAAAGCCAAGACCCGACGAGTCCATAAAGTCGATCTGCGAAAGATCCATAATAAGGGTTTTTGGATGGTTTTTCAAAATCAGGCTGTCCACCTTTTCGCGTGTGTCCTTTACGGCGTGATGGTCAACCTCTCCGCAAATTTTCAAAAAAAGCTTGTCCTTTTCGTTCCATACGGTAAGATCCATTTTTTCACCTCCGATACTTTTTTGATTATACCTTGCCCTGCGCAAAAAAACTGTCTTATCCTGTTGTCGGAAAACGGGTTTATTCAAGAAGCTTTTCCGCTTTTTCGCCGATTTTTCAGTGATTTTGCCAAAAGAAACGAAAAACAGCAGACAAACAATCCCAAAAAAGCCGCAAGGGCAAATGTTTTGCTCTGCGAATACGGCAAAAACAAAAAAGCAGAATACAATAAAACAACCGTCAGAAGATAGCCCTGCCATTCGGGCGGTCTTTTTCTTTTTGCCCCAAAGCCCAATACGTTTTGCACAAAAATTCTTGTCGCAGTCGAAAAAATCACGATCTTCAGCATATATGCAAAATACCACGAAAACAAAAATATCTCCTGAACATTCATAAACGGGACCTGCGAAAGCATGGTTCTGTCGGGGCGGACGACGAGCGGAAGATTTTCCTTTCCGAACCACAAAAGATATTTTGCCCCCTCAAAAACCGTAAAAATCGCAAAGGCAAGAAAAGCCGCACCAAGGCCTTTTTTGTCACAGCCGCCCCCTCGCGGATTCAGAAAGATAAGTGTGGAAATACCCGCACAATTTATCAGCGCATCAAAAAAGTAATTTGCGCAAAACGCAGGCTTTGCGGCAAATAAAGCGACATCAAAGCCATCTTTGTATTCGAGAAAATTGAAAAAGGTCAGAAAAAACGGCAAAACGAGAATCGGCAAAACCAGCAAACTCACCCCCGAATACGAAAAAAACGAGCGTTTGCCGATATATAGCGAAAGCAAAAGTGAAAGGAAAACGAAAAAGTGCGAAAACCTTCCGCCCGAAAAATCGTGGGACACCGACGGAAGATCAAGCACAAAGGTTTTTGTAAAAAAAGCGTACGCCGCGGCACAGAATATTGCCCCAAGGATCGAAAAAAACAGGTTACTTACGCTCTTTTCCTTTTTTACTTCTGTGCTCGCGGCGTTTTTTATCTTTAAAAACGGGCACAAAACGGCAAAAACCACCGCAAGGGTAAAAAGTTGTGTCAGGATTGCAGATGCAAAATTTTCGGCATCCGCAGGCAGAGAAAAAAACGAAATCCCCGACAAAAGACAGGCAAAATATGCAAAAAAATTCTCAAGTTCCCTGCTCTTTTTCATTCCTTCTCTCCTTCATGTTTCTGAAATATTCCGAAAAAGCAACCGATTCGTTTTCGGATGCACCATCGTTTTCCTTTATCGCAATATGCGCGCTTTTTTCGCGGCGGATACTGCATTTCAGCTGAAATTCGCTTTGATTAACAAGCATTTCCATCAGTTTTCTTTCGGTCTTCCGGTCCACCGTCTGCCCGAAGATTATTTCTTCAAGCGGTTTGAAAAGTATGCTGTCAAATTCGTTTTCAAGCATAGCCATCGCGCCGTGCACATCGTTTGCCGTCCTTGTCACAAGCCTTGCGCCGTCTTTTTCGGGGGTGTCCTTTCCCGACGAGGTGAGATATGCCGTGATGCGTATTTTCCCGTCAGAGTCAAGGTCAAAGCCCAATTTTTTGCAAAAAAGATGCTCATCCTGCCGCTCGGCAGTGCAGGAAGAAAGGAAAAATGCCGCCAGCAAAACAAATATAAACCTTTTTATCATTTTTCCTCCGTTTCGTCGGGTGCATGTTTAAGCGCAATATCGGGTACGGCAACAATGCCGTCAAGAAGTCCTTTCGGAACGGTAGGCGCAAAGGGCAGAAGATACGGTTTTCCCCCGCTCGTTTTGACACACAGCGCGGCGGCAAGCGCAAGCATAAAAAACGCCACTCCGAAAAGTCCGAAAATTCGGGCAAAAACAAGGTTTGAAAGTCTTATCAGCGGCAATGCATTCATTATCGGCGGATCGATAAAATTGCAGGTTGCCGAAAGTGCCGCCACCATTATTACGGGTGCCGAGGCAATGCCCGCTTTTATGGCGGCATCCCCGAGAATTATGCCTGCCACGATCGACACGGCATCTCCCACTGCTCTTGGCATCCGCACTCCCACCTCTCGGATTATTTCGAAAACAAAAAGCAAAACGACAAGCTCTGTAAAGGGAGTGAACGGAATATCGTTTCGTGCTTCGGTTATCGTCATATACAAAGTGTGGGGTATCGCCGAAACGTCAAATTGCAAAAGGGCAATGTATATTCCGGGCAAAAAAACGGCAATAAGAGTGCCCAAAACCCGCAGTATTCGCAAAAAAGTGGCATAATACGGAGATTTCAGATAATCTTCTGCCGATTGCAGACTTTCAACAAAAAAATACGGCAGGGTAAGCACACACGGACTTCCGTCGCAAACCACGGCAACTCTGCCCCCCACAAGCTTCGCCGCCACCTTGTCGGGCTTTTCGGAATTTCCCACGTCGGGAAACAGCGGATAGCGCGAATCGCCAAGCGTATGCTCGATATATCCCGAATCGATAACGGTGGGAATATCTATTTTTGACAATCTTTGCTTGATGCGCTCTATCACCTTTTTGTCTGCAATTCCGTCGAGATAAACGATGTAAACTTCGGTGGGCGAAATATATCCCACCGTCGTTTTCTCTACACAAAGCCTTTCGGTCACAAGCCTTTTTCGCAAAAGCGCCACGTTCAACACGGCGCTTTCCACAAACCCCTCTCTCGGTCCTCTTATCACCACTTCGCCTTCCGGCTCGCTTATGGATCTTGCATTTTTTGATCTTGCATCGGTGGCAAAAATAAAGTTTTGCCCATCAAGATCAAAAAATATGACAACGTTGCCAAAAAGAAGAGAGGAAACCGCTTTTTCGGCATCTTCAAGTCTTAAAAGACTTGAAGCAAACACCGCGTCGGGTAAATATTTTTTGTCGTCAAGCTCAAAAAGCGGTTCTATTACAAATTCGGAAATATACTCCTTGTCGCAAAGTCCGATTATCGACGCGGCATACACCCGAACGCCGCAGGGCAGATCGATTTTGCGCAGGGCAAAATCACAGCTTGCCGAAAATTTGTCCTTGAGATATAGGCAAAGCCCGTTTGACGTAAGATCTTTTTGCATTTTTTCTTCCTCAACAATAAACTTTTGTTATATTTTTTCCCTTTTGGCAAAAAATATCCAAAAAAGATTGTAAAAATAATAACAATATTTTCTGCAGGTCTTGAAAGATTCATCAGAATGTGTTATACTATTCTAAAATGGTTTATTATGTGAAAAGAGTGTCTTTTCGCCAAAAGGCCGTTTTTTTACCGGCAAACATTTTTTGTAATCAAAACAAAAAGGAGATATAAAATCATGGCAAACAAAGTTCTTCTCGAAACATCGGCAAGACATCTTCATCTTTCTGCCGAACACATCGAAATCCTTTTCGGTAAGGGACACGAACTCACAAAGAAAAAGGATCTTTCCCAGCCCGGTCAGTTCGCTTGCGAAGAAAGAGTAACTGTTGTAGGCGCAAAGAAGGAGCTTCCCGGAGTTTCTGTTCTCGGTCCCGCAAGACCCGCAACACAGGTTGAGCTTTCGCTCACAGATGCACGCAGCATCGGCGTTAACGCTCCCATCAGAGAATCCGGCGACATCGCAGGCTCGGGCGCATGCAAGCTTGTTGGTCCCTGCGGCGAAGTTGAGATCGCAGAAGGTGTTATCGCAGCTATGCGTCACATCCACCTCGACACAAAGACAGCAAACGACATGGGTCTTTCTGACAAGCAGGTTGTTTGCGTTAAGGTTGATTCTGACGGAAGAAAAGCGATCCTCGGCGACGTTGTTGTAAGAGTAAGCGACAAGTTTGCTTCCGCAATGCACATCGACACAGACGAATCCAACGCTGTCGGTGCTGTACCCGGCATGGAAGTTGAGATCCTCGACACCTGCGTTTGCAACTGCAAATAATTATTTGTAAACACCTTTTTGCGATATGCAAAGGTAAAATAGAAAAATAAAAATAAAGGAGACATAAATCATGGCTATTTATTCACGCGAAGTAGAAGAAATGTGTGTTGTTGCCAAGGGTCCTAACCACGGTCCCGCTCCTATTCCCGAAGAAGGAAAATGGATCCAGGCAAAAGAAATCAAGGATATCTCGGGCTTTACCCACGGTATCGGCTGGTGCGCACCTCAGCAGGGCGCCTGCAAGCTCTCGCTCAACATCAAGAACGGTATCATCGAGGAAGCTCTCGTTGAAACCATCGGTTGCTCGGGTATGACTCACTCTGCAGCTATGGCGGCAGAAATTCTTCAGGGCAAGACAATTCTCGAAGCTCTCAACACAGACCTCGTTTGTGACGCTATCAACACAGCAATGAGAGAACTCTTCCTCCAGATCGTATACGGCAGAAGCCAGTCTGCTTTCTCGGAAGACGGTCTTACCATCGGCGCAGGTCTTGAAGACCTCGGCAAGGGCACACGTTCGCAGGTTGGTACAATGTACGGCACCCGTGCAAAGGGCGTTCGTTACCTTGAAATGGCTGAGGGCTACGTTACAAGAATGGCTCTCGACAAGGACGACCAGGTTATCGGTTACGAATTCGTTTCTCTCGGCAAGATGACAGATTTCATCAAGAAGGGCGACGACCCCAACACCGCATACAAGAAGGCTCAGGGTACCTACGGCAGATTCGACGAAGCTGTAAAGTACATCGATCCTCGTAAAGAATAATCGGGAGGTACGAAATAATGGCATTATTTGAAAACTACGAAAGACGCGTTGATAAAATCAATGCTGTTCTTGCTGAATACGGAATCAAATCCATCGAAGAATGTCGCGAGATCACCCTTGCGAAGGGCATTGACTGCGACAAGATCGTAAAGGAAACTCAGCCTATCTGCTTTGAAAATGCAGTTTGGGCATACACCGTTGGTGCCGCTATTGCAATCAAGAAGGGTTGCACAAAGGCTGCTGACGCTGCAGCTGCCATCGGCATCGGTCTCCAGGCATTCTGCATCCCCGGTTCTGTTGCTGAAAACCGCAAGGTTGGTCTCGGCCACGGTAACCTCGGTTCCATGCTTCTTTCCGAAGAAACCGAATGCTTCTGCTTCCTTGCAGGTCACGAATCTTTTGCTGCTGCTGAAGGTGCTATCAAGATCGCCCTCAACGCAAACAAGGTAAGAAACAAGCCTCTCCGTGTTATCCTTAACGGTCTTGGCAAGGATGCTGCGTTCATCATCTCCAGAATCAACGGCTTTACCTACGTAAAGACAGAGTTCAACGCTAACACAGAAGAAATCAAAGTTGTTTCCGAAACTCCTTATTCCGATGGTCCCAGAGCTAAGGTTAAGTGCTACGGTGCAGACAATGTTCCCGAAGGCGTTGC
>JAFYUZ010000099.1 GCA_017549365.1 Clostridia bacterium | reverse complement strand
GCAGAACCGGGCAGCCCCTTGATGTACCATGCCACGTGCTTTCTCGCTTCACGTACACCCACATATTCGCCCTTGTCCTCGATGAGAAGAGCAATATGCTCCTTGACGCATGCCATTTTTTCTTCATTTGAGGGCGGAGTATACTCCTTGCCTTCAAGATAGTGGTTGATTTCGTCAAAAACAAATGGATTTCCCTGAGCGGCTCTGCCGACCATGACACCGTCACAGCCTGTAAGCTTCATAACATTAACGGCATCTTTTCCGCACATTATGTCCCCGTTACCTATGACGGGGATTTTTACTGCATTCTTTACATCGGCAATGGTGGAATACTCAACGGGTGGCATATACATCTGCTCCCTTGTTCTTGCATGAACAAAGATAGCATCTGCACCCGCATCTTCGCACATTTTTGCAACCTCAACAGCATTTATGCTCTTTGCGTCAAACCCACGTCTTATTTTAAAAGTCAAGGGACAAGCACCATCAAGCACCGTCTTCATCGCCTTTACTATATCATGGCAAAGCTTCGGGTTCTTCATAAGGCTTGAGCCTTCACCGTTATTGACGATTTTAGGTGCCGGACAGCCCATGTTTATATCGATAAATTCAGGTTTGAACTGCTCATAAACACTGACAGCCGCCCTTGCCATAATATCAGGCTCACTTCCGAAAAGCTGAAGCCCGCAGGGGCGTTCTTCGTCGAGAATATATGCAAGTGTGCCCGTCTTTTTATCGCCATAGCAGATGGCCTTTGCCGACACCATTTCGGTAACCATTCCGCCTGCGCCGTACTTTTTGCACATATGACGGAAGGCTCTGTCGGTAACACCTGCCATGGGGGCAAGAAACACACCGTTTCTGATTTCTACATTTCCTATTTTCATTAGTTCTCCAAGCTATAAATGAGTGCCGCATCGACATTCATTTTCTGCATTTTTTCATTCTTTGAAAGAATATCCGTTTCAACGGAATTATATATGATATTTCTGCAAGGGTAAGGTTCATCAAGAAGTCTTTTTTCTCCGTACACGGGGAAATTTATGTTTTTTCTGTCGCAGAGCGTTGAACAAGGCTCATCATTCTGCATCCTGCACTTGCCGCCTGCCCTGACGATACAGCTTTCAAGCACCATGACGGGAAGTCTTCCCTTTACAAAGGCACAAAGCTTTGTTTCGTCCTTTTTGCAAAGGTCACGGATCTGTGCTTCGTTGAGTTCGGGTGATACGGTGATAAGCTCGAATCCCATGTCTTCAAGCACTCCTATTGTGCAGGAATTGAAGACATTCATGCCTATGTTTCCATAGAGAGAAAGCCCCGATTCCTTAACGGCATCAACATGACCGATGTTGGAAACAAGTCCGAACTCTGCACCCTTCTGCTTTGCGACGGCAAGAAGTCTTTTACATTCATCCATTTCGGAGGAATAGATAACTCTCGGCAGAGTCACGCCGAATTTCTTGCCGTCTAAATCAAATTCCTTTTCAATTTGCGAAAGAGGAATGGAAACATAATCGGCATCTGTTTTTTTTGCCGCATCTATGCTTATGCAGGACACAATTTTCTGCAGTCTTTCTGCTTTATTTCTTCTTGAAAGTGTCATTTCCGAGGTGTTTCTCTTCACTTCGTTTTCTCCGACAAGAGCATTTTCAAGGGCTGCGCAAAGGTCGCGTCTTACAGAGTTGAGCATGGATTTGCTGAGAAACACATCTCCGTCAATTTCAATCTTTATATCATCTTCATTTGCCGCAAAAAAGGTTGTGCCGAGTTTCATAAGGGATGCTTTTACATCCTCTTTTGTTACGGGTCTTCTCGTTGCGGCGGGCACTTCAAAATCGGATGTAATTTCGACTTTTACTCCGTCGCATAAGGCGAAAGCATATGCACATTTTTCGGCTTCAAGACGGCAGAATATTTCTATACTTCTCTTTCTTGCCACTTCGGAAAAATCAAGTTCTTTTTCGATTTTTCTTGTATTTTCCTTGTCGCTTTCACTTCGAACACCATACATGTCGCGGTTATCTTCCGTGTACTTACCCGTAAAATATTTATCGGTATATCCGCCCCTTGAAAAGATGCTTTCAAGCTCTCGCATTTGGTCTTTACTCGCATTTTTACCGCCATCCACAAGGCTTCTCCATATCTTTGTTGTTCCGTAGACATATTCGGGGCTCTTCATTCTGCCTTCGATTTTAAGGCTTGTAACGCCCATGGGTACAAGGTCTTCTATTCTTGAAGCCAAGGACAAATCCTTAAGACTTAAAGGATATTTATTCTTGTTTTCGTCCATATTATAATGAAGTCTGCAGGGCTGGGCACAAAGACCACGGTTGCCGCTTCGACCGCCGATAACACTACTCATAAGGCACATACCCGACTGGCACACACAAAGAGCGCCGTGAACGAAAATTTCGGTTTCAATGCCTGCATCTATGACCTTTTGTATCTCATTTTTCGGCATTTCACGGGCAAGAACCACTCTTGAAAATCCAAGTTCCGTAAGCGCCTTTGCGCCTTCGAGATTATGACAAGCGCACTGGGTACTTGCGTGGAGGACTACAGACGGCATCTGCTTTTTGATTTCACTCGCAAAACCGAGGTCCTGCACAATAAACGCATCTGCACCCAAAGATGCCGCCTTATGCACCATATCAAGTGCCTTTGGCATTTCTTTATCGGTTATAAGGGTATTTACCGTAATATTCGATTTTACACCGAGAACACGGCACATGAAAAGCGCTTTTTCAAGCTCTTCATCCGTAAAATTCTTGGCATTATATCTTGCATTGAATTCGGGAAGACCGAAGTAAACTTCGTCTGCTCCCGCATTTATTGCCGCAACAAGTGCCTCATACGAGCCTGCCGGCGAAAGAATAAGAGGTTTTGTCATATCTTCTCCTCTTTTTAACATTTTTGTTGTTGCAAATACTTGTTTATTACATTATAATATAAATTAAAGTAAAAGTAAATTATTTTTTTGTTTTTTTACAAATGACTTACACGGAGTATAAATATGAAGATACCTCACCAGAAAAGGGATTTCTTTATCCCCATTTCACTTGTTATCGCCGTTCTTTTATCGGTTGTATGCTTTTTATCCCACTCTTCGGGCACAAGCAACATCCTTTCGGGCGGTCTTTCAATTATAACAACGCCTTTAAGAAGCGGTGCAAAAGCCTTACATTCTGTAGCCTCATCCGTTGGCGGATATTTTTCCGATATTGACAAGCTCAGAGAAGAAAACAAGCAGTTAAGACACTTAAACAAGCAGCTTGCGGAAGACAACAATGCTCTAAAGCTCCTGGAAAATGAAAACGAATCGCTTTACAAATTCCTTGAACTGAAAAAAGAAAGAACCGATTTCAAGTTTATAAATTCCAATATAATATCAAAATCCAACACCGGATACTCTGCCTTTTTCACCATCGACAAGGGCTCATTCCACGGCATTGAAGCAG
>JAFYUZ010000098.1 GCA_017549365.1 Clostridia bacterium | reverse complement strand
GCATCAATGCTTTCTATCTCGCCCGAGCACAGGGCTTTTTCCTTTCGCCGTATCTCGCAAAGCTTTTTGTAATGCTTTGTGATATCCTTGTTTTCGCGTCCCCAGGGAAAGGGCATTCGGCAAAAAGGATCGCGTCCGCCCTGAGCTCCTGCCTCGTCACCGTAATAGATCGACGGCACACCCGGCAGAGTAAACTGCAAAACCGAGGCACAAAGAAGCTTTTCTTTTGCATCCTCAAGCTCTTCTTGCGAAAGCACAAGGTTTTTCAGCTCGTCACCGCACATTCCCTTGTATCGGTCTGTGCCAAGCACTGTCAGAACACGCTCGGTGTCGTGGGTGCCGACAATGTTCATAAGTGATAACGAGCAAGAAAAAGGATAGCTCGAATATATGTCGCACACGGCATCTTTTATGCTTTGCGCATCTCCTGTTTTGACAAAAGAAACAATGCCTTCTTTTATGGGATAGTTCATAACGCCGTCAAGCTGTGAGCCTCTGAAATATTTTCTGCGCTTGCCGTAGGCGCATTTGTCGGCGGCGTTTTCCCATACCTCGCCGATTATCACGGCATCGTTGCGTACGCCTTTTGCGGTCTTGTTAAGCCTTTCAAGAAAGCTGTCGGGCAGCTCGTCTGCCACGTCAAGCCGCAGACCCGCAACGCCTTTTTTCAGATATTTTGCCGCAATTCCGTATTCTCCCGCAAGGTATTCTTCCACGGCGGGGTTTGCGGTGCAAAGCCTTGGCAAAATTTCAATGCCCCACCAGCTGTCATAGCTGTCGGGATAACGGGTGAAGCTGTACCACGAATGATATGGCGAATTTTTGTCGCGGTAGGCGCCGCCGTTTCCGTAGCGTCCGTGCTTGTTGAAATAAACACTGTCGTCGCCCGTGTGGTTGAAAACTCCGTCGAGAATAATATGCATTCCGCGCTTGTTACATTCGGCAATAAGCTCATCAAGAGCCTTGTCTCCGCCAAACATTTCGTCCACTTTTGAATAATCGCCGGTGTCGTATTTGTGGTTGGAATAGGCTTCGAATATGGGACTTAAATAAAGGACGTTTACCCCCAGCGACTGCAGATAATCGAGCTTTTCGATGATTCCCCAAAGCGTTCCGCCAAAAAACATATTGTTGGCACAAAAATCTCCCGGTCTGTTGCCGTATTGCGGCACACCGCCGTACCAGTCTTCGTTGATTATGGCATCGTCGCGTATGGGAACTGCCTTTGAACCCTTGCAGAAGCGGTCGACAAAGACGTGGTACATAACGCAACCGTGAAACCATTTCGGGGTTTCAAAATCTTCGGAGTATATCAGCATTTTAAACTCGTCGCGTGCGTTTTTGTCATAGGTCAGGTATCCGTCCAGGTTGTTTCTGCTGCAAAAATATATTCTGTTGTCGCCGACGGAATAAGATATTTTGTAAAACAAAAGAGACGGCGCACCGCAAACGGCGGAAACGTCAAATTCAAGGATATAAACGTCGTATTTCCCGTCGGTTCTGTCAAACGAAAATTCGGCGGTGTGCGAAAAATTTATCCCGTCGGCGCGCAGATGAAGCATCGGCGCAAAAACCCCCAGGTTTTTTTCGGTGAAAAGCTCAAACATCACCCTGTCACGGGTGGAATAAGCCTTGCTGAAGGTGTGGCATCCGTTTCTTTTGTTTTTAAGGATTATGCTGTTTTTATCGTAAATATCTCTTGGATCAAGAGCTAACATTGTTTTTTTACTCCTGTGCAAAAAGCCGACTGCCGCGTTATCTTAACGTTTGGCAGCCGGCGTTTCTTTTGAAAAAATTATTTTGTTTCGGGAAGAGTTACTTTTTTAAGATGCCAGATATCGCCGGCATAATCTTCGATACTGCGGTCTGCCGCAAAGAAACCTGATGATGCAATGTTGCACAGCGACATACGGTTCCATTCGGGCTTGTTGCGATAGCTTTCGATAAGATTGTCGTGCACTCTTGTGTAAGAGTCGAAGTCGGCAAGGCACATATAAGGATCGGCAACGCCGTGACCTGCCAGCAGATAGTTTGCAATGTCTGCAAAGTTCTGACCTGCAAAGCCGTTGTAAAGAGCGTTGATGGCATCATTCAGACGCTTGTTGTTGACGCAGAAGAGGGCAGAGTTGTAGCCGCTTATCCACTGTTTTTCAACCTCGTCCGCCGTAAGACCAAAGATAAACATGTTTTCTTTTCCTGCCGCCGCAAGCATTTCAACGTTTGCGCCGTCAAGAGTTCCGATGGTAAGGGCACCGTTCATCATCAGCTTCATACAGCCCGTGCCGCTGGCTTCCTTGCCCGCAAGAGAGATCTGTTCGGAAATTTCCGCCGCGGGGACAAGAGATTCTGCCATCGAAACGTTGTAGTCCTCAAGAAATACAACGCGAAGCTTTTCGCGGAGCTTGGGATTGCTTTCGATGTCCTTCGAGATAAAGTAGATCAGCTTGATGATCTGCTTTGCCATATAGTAACCGGGAGCCGCCTTTGCACCAAAGAGGTATGTCTGGGGCACGATGTCGGCATCGGGGTTTTCTTTGAGCATATTGTAAACGCTGATAATGTTAAGAGCGTTTAAAAGCTGGCGCTTGTATTCGTGCAGACGCTTGATCTGAACGTCAAAAACAGAATCGGGGTTAAGCTTGATGCCTGTCTTTTTGTATACCTTTTCAGAGAAAGCGATCTTGTTATCGTGCTTTATTTTTGCAAGTCTTTCAAGAACGGCACTGTCGTTTTCAAACTTTTTGAAGTTCGCAAGCTCTTCGGGGTTTTTGTGATATCCCGTGCCGATGCACTCGTCAAGAAGGGATGCAAGGGCGGGGTTCGAGCAGTTGAGCCATCTTCTGTGGGCGATGCCGTTGGTTACGTTGCGGAACTTCGCAGGGTACATTTTGTAAAAATCCTTGAAGGTCGAAGCCTTAAGAATGTCCGAGTGAAGCTTGGAAACGCCGTTTACCGAGTTTGAGCCGACAACGCTTAAGTTTGCCATCTTTACCTGACCGTTGCAAAGGATCGCAAGGTTCGAGATCTTGTCCCAGTTGCCGGGGAAAGCGTTCCATGCACTGCGGCAGAAGCGCTCGTTGATCTCGCGGACGATCGAGTGGATGCGGGGCAGCTTGAGACGGAAGAGATCTTCGTTCCAACATTCAAGCGCCTCGGGCATGACCGTGTGGTTGGTGTAGGAAACGGTTCTTGTAACCATGTCCCAGGCAGTGTCCCAATCCATAAAATATTCGTCGATGAATATTCTCATAAGCTCGGGAATGCAAAGGGCAGGGTGGGTGTCGTTTATATGGATTGCGACCTTGTCGGGGAAGTTCTGAAGAGTTCCGTAAACCGCCATGTGGTCGCGGATGATGCTTTGGCAGGAAGCAGAAACAAGGAAATACTGCTGGGTCAGGCGCAAAAGCTTGCCTTCGTTGTGATTGTCAGAGGGGTAGAGCACCTTGGATATGACCTCTGCCTTTGTGCTTTCCTCAAGCGCCTGGGTGTACTGTCCCTGGGTAAAGAGCTTCATGTTGAAGTTTACGATATCGCGGGCTTTCCAAAGGCGCAGTTGGCTCACCGCATCCGATTCGTAGCCCGATATCATCATGTCGTAGGGGACAGCCTCGACTTCTTCGTAGTTTTCGTACTGAACCTCAAGTCTTCCGTCCTTCCAGTTTTCCTTTACGTGTCCGCCGAGCTTTACTTTAAAGATTCGGTCGGTACGGGGGATAAGCCAGCTTTCGCCGCCGGGAAGCCAGATGTCGGGAAGCTCAACCTGTGTTCCGTCAACGATCTTCTGCTTGAAAAGTCCGTATTCATAGCAGATCGAAAAGCCTGTTGCCGGATAGTCAAGGGAAGAAAGAGAATCCATGAAACATGCGGCAAGTCTGCCAAGACCGCCGTTTCCAAGACCTGCGTCGGGCTCGAGCTCATAAAGATCGTCAAGAGAAAATCCAAGCTCGGAAAGAGCGCTCTTGAAAGCGTCGGCAAGACCGAGATTGAAAAGGTTTATCTTGAGGCTTCTGCCAAGCAGAAATTCCATGCACATATAGTAGATGCGCTTTCCGCCCTGTTTGTTTACCTCTTTTTTGTAGCTGTTGCGCTTGTTTGCAAGAATGTCTCTTACCGAGACTGCGGCCGCCTTGTATATCTGCTCGAGAGAAGCGTCCTGGGGGGTGGTGCCAAAATAGCGCGACAGCTTGCCGCAAAGCATTTCTTTGATTTCTTCGTTAGTGTAATTCAATGTCTGTGTTTCCTTTCGTGTTGCAAACCGTTTGCAACGAGATATTTATAATAAATGATTATTACCGTGATTTTTGTGCTTTACACAAGCTCTGCGTAAAGATCAAGGTATGTCTGTGCCGATTTTTCCCAAGAAAAGTCCTCGCGCATTACCTTGCGAACCAGCTTTTCCCAGCCTTCCTTGTCGCCGTAAAGGGCAAGAGCCGCCTGCATTCTGTCAAGAAGCTCGTGGGCGTTGTAGTTGGCAAAGGTAAAGCCGTTTCCGCAAACCTTTCCCTTGGCGTCAAGGTAATATCCCTTTATCGAGTCGTAAAGACCGCCCGTTTCTCTTGTGATCGGCACTGCACCATAGCGCGAGCAGATCATCTGGGCAAGACCGCAGGGCTCGGATTTTGAGGGCATGATAAACATGTCTGCCGCGGCGTAGATCCTCTTTGAGAGCGCTCTGTCATAAACGAGAAGAGCGGCAACCTTGTCGCTGTATTTGGATGCGAGATAGCGGAAATAGCATTCGTAATCGTATTCGCCCTTGCCAAGCACCACGATCTGTACGTCGTTGTTTGCCACAAATTCTTCAAGAATGTGCTTTACAAGATCAAGTCCCTTGTGGGAGGCAAGACGGGTGATGATGGCATATATCGGCACGTCCTCGCGCACGGGCAGGTTGCAGTATTCCTGCAGAGCCGTTTTGTTGGCCACCTTTTTGTCAAGGGTTCTCCAAGTAAAGTTTGATGCTATGTCGGCATCAGTCTTGGGGTTGTAGTAATCATAGTCGATGCCGTTGAGTATGCCGCGCACCTTGAAATCGCAGCGTCTGAGCATACTGTCAAGCCCCTGCGAGTATGCGGAGGTCATGATCTCCTTGGCGTAGGTGGGGGAAACGGTGGTTACAAAATCCGCAAATTCAATGGCGCCCTTCATAAGGTTTATGCAGCCGTCGTATTCCACAAAGCGCTTGTCGACGTAATCAATGTCAAAAACGTCGCCGAGTATCGAAAAGTCGTACTGACCCTGATATTGGATGTTGTGGATGGTAAAGATGGTGCGGATGGATCTGTATTTTTCGATGTGACGATATTTGAGATTGAGGTAGATGACCGACAAAGCCGACTGCCAGTCGTGGGCGTGGAGAATGTCGGGATAAAAATCTATCTCGCCCATAAGTCTCAAAACCGCCGTGCAGAAAAAGGCATATCTTTCGCCGTCGTCAAAACTGCCGTACAAAGCGTCGCGCTTGAAATAATACTCGTTGTCAAGGAAGTAGTAGACAACGCCGTCCTTTTCAAGGGTAAAAACTCCGCAGTATATTTTTCTCCAGGCAAGCTGGATCTCAAAGGATTTGACAAAGGTCATGCTGTCGCGCCAAACCTTGCCCACACTGCTGTAAAGGGGCATGACCAGGCGGATATCGTCGTCGGGCGAGGTCTTTTTAAGGGAAGCGGGGAGAGAACCGAGAACGTCGCCCAGGCCGCCTGTTGCGGCAAAGGGCATTACCTCGGAACCTACAAATAAAAGTTTCATCAGACGGTTACTCCTTTGTTGAGATAGAAGGGGATTGTGGGATGTCCTGAAAGCTCGCGGTCGTCTTTGATAACAACGTTTTTGTCGGTGATAACACAGTTGAGCTTTGCGTTTTTGCCAACATATGCGTCCTGCATGAGGATGCAGTTTTTCACAACGGCGTTTTTGCATACCTTGGCGCCGCGGAAGATAATGCAGTTTTCAACCGTGCCTTCGATCTCACAACCGTCGGCGATCAGCGAGTTTTTGACGTTTGCGGTGTTCGCATATTGGGTGGGGGCAGAGTTTCTGACCTTTGTGTAGATGGCTCTGTCGGGAACACCAAAGAGGGCTTCGCGAACGTCTTTGTCCAAAAGCTTCATGTTGCATTCAAAATATTCTTCCATCGAGCCGACTGTGGCATAAAAATCGTTGTGCTCGTAAATTGCAAAGTTCATATCGTCAACATGCTTTGCAATGATGTCAAGCGAGAAGCTCTTGAGATCGCGGGACATTGCATCAACGAGAATATCATAAAGCAGCTTTGTTTTCATAACGAAAACGTTGAGCGACACATCAAATTCGCCCGAAACGTGCTTGGGCTGGGAATATACCTGGGTTATTTTTCCGTTTTTCGTTTCAAAGAAGGTGCGCGACTGCGCCTTGTCCTCGGTGAGGAATTCTTTCTTTGTAACAAAGGTTATGTCGGCGCCCGAAGCCTCGTGCTTTGCAAGCACGTCCTTTATGTCAAGGTTGCAGATAACGTCGCAGTCGGAAAGCACGGAGTATTCCTCTGTGCAGTGCTGGATAAAGTTTAAAACACCCATAAGCGCTTGCAGACGTGTGGTGTAAAGCTGGCTTGCCGCAAAGCTGTCGTAGGCTGTGATAAAGGGCGGAAGCACCTTGATACCGCCCGAGCGGCGGGCAAGGTCCCAGTCCTTACCGTTTCCGAGATGGTCAAGAAGCGACTGATAGTTGTTGTGAACGATAACGCCGACCTTGGAGATCTCTGCGTTTACCATGTTGGAAAGAGTGAAGTCGATAAGGCGATAGCGGCATCCGAAAGGCACCGACGCCATGGTGCGGCGGCGGGTAAGCTCGGGGATACTTTTATCGTGGATGTTTGAAAATACAAGACCGAAAGCTGTCATTATTTGTTGCCCCCCTTCAGATTTTCTTCGTAATAGGCATCGTTTACCATGGCTCCGTCTTCAATAACGGTGCCTGCGGCAATGTCAAGGTCTGCACCGATGACGGTGATACCCTTGGCGCAGGTCTTGTCCTTGCCCACCGATGCGCCCGCACCGATGGTGGCACCCGAGTCGATGATCGAATAGTCAACCGTTGCGCCCTTTTTGACAACAACGCCGCTCATGACCACCGAATCTTTTACGATTGCGCCGTTTTCAACGATAACGCCGCCGAAAAGAACCGAGTTTTCAACCGTGCCGTAGATCTCGCAACCTTCGGTGACAAGCGAATTTGCAACCTTTGCGCCCTCGCCGATAAACTGCGGAGGCTCGGCGTTTGTACGCGAGAAGACGCGGCGCTGCTTGCTGGAAAGCGAAAGGGTGCAGTCGTCGCGCAGAAGGTCCATGTTTGCTTCCCAAAGGCTGTCGATGGTTCCGACGTCCTTCCAATAGCCCGAGAAGGGATATGCATACATTCTTTCACCTGCCGCAAGCATTGCGGGGATGATGTTTTTGCCAAAGTCTTTTGACGAGTTCGGATCGTTTTCGTCGTCTTCCAGGTATTTTTCAAGCTTGTCTCTGTTGAAGATATAAATACCCATCGAAGCAAGGGTGCTGTCGGGCTTTTTGGGCTTTTCGGCAAACTTAAAGATCTTGCCTTCCTCGTCTGCGCTCATAATGCCGAATCTGCTTGCTTCTTCGATCGGAACTTCAATAACCGCGATGGTGCAGTCTGCGTTCATCTGCTTGTGATATGCAAGCATGGCGTCGTACTGCATCTGATATATGTGGTCGCCCGAAAGGATAAGAACGTATTCGGGGTTGTAGCGGTTGATAAAGTTCATGTTCTGGTAGATGGCGTTGGCTGTGCCCGAGTACCAGTCTGCCTTCTTTTTGCCCTGATAGGGAGGAAGGATCTTCACACCGCCGTAAGTACGGTCAAGGTCCCACGGCTGACCGTTGCCGATATATTCGTTAAGTACCAAAGGCTGATACTGGGTGAGAACACCGACTGTGTCGATGCCCGAATTTACACAGTTGGAAAGAGGAAAGTCAATGATCCTGTACTTGCCGCCAAAGCTTACCGCAGGTTTTGCAACCTTTTCAGTAAGGGCATAAAGTCTGCTTCCCTGTCCTCCGGCGAGAAGCATTGCTACGCATTCTTTTTTCTTAAACACTTGGTCGTGCCCCCTTAAATATATTGTTGTCTTGATTTTGATTTTCCTTTTGGTTAAAACTGTTCTCTTTTGTAAATTGTTGCCTTTATCCGTCGCCGCACGGCTCAAAAATGTATGCCGACAAGGGCGAAAGCTCTGCTGTTATATAGTTTTTGCCGTTGGCACTTTTCGCAAAATACACGGTGTCGTCCTTTTGCTCGCTTCCTCCGTAAACCGAAAGGGCGGTTGAAAAGACCTTTTTGTAGCCTGTCGCCGATGCCGTTTCTATCAAAACGTCGTCTGCTTTCTTTATGCCAAAGTTTATTACGGCTATCATTTCTTTATATGCGCCGCAGACGCGGTATATTCGTGAAAGGTTTGCATCTTCCTTGCAGATATTTTCCTGCGTTACGCCCCCCTCTTGCCACAAAACGGGGTGGGAAAGATAGAAATCGCCCATATCTCGTACGAAAAGCTGGTGCTTTTTGTGAAGGGAAGCTTCGCCCGAAAGACATTCCCATTCCACTCTGTTTTCGGCATTTCCGAGACTGCATATCTCGCTTCCCGAAAAGGTCAGCTTTTTTGAATCAGAAAGCATCATGCAGAATATGAGAAGCCGCGAGGCGGCAAAACGCTCTTTGCTTTCACACCTGAGCCTTCCCGCAAAGCTTTCGCAATCCGAAAGCGCGCATATTCCGTGGTGCAAACTGGCCGCAAGCTTTGCATCCCGTGCAAGGTCGCAGACCGAAAGTATCTCGTTTTCAAGCCGTCTGTCCCGTACAAAGGAAAAGCCCAAACCTCCGTTTTGCACACTGTCGGTCACGCCGTCAGAGGTAAGGCGAGATTTTGCAATAGTGATGACGTCGGGGTATTCGGAATGTATTTTGCCGTTAAGAGATGCGAAAAACGAAAAAACGTCGTCTTCGCGGTTGCCCGCAAGCATTTGCGAAACATCGCACGAAAGACCGTCGATGTGGTATTCTTCAAGCCAGAAAATTGCGTTTGACAAAAGAAGCTCTCTTGTCGCACTGCTTTTAAGGTCAAAGGGCATGCTGCCGTTTTCGCCGATCTGCGCCCCTTCAAAAACAGGGGTTCCGTCAAATCCCGAAAGTCCGTGCTCGCAAAGCGCAAAACCCGCGGGCGTCCATTCGAGGATGACCCCAAGCCCCGCTCCGTGCATCGCATCGACGAGGGCGCGGAAACAGTCGGGATCGCCCATGCCGGTGGCAGGGACGAAAAACGACGAGGTTTCACAAGCCCGTGTGCCGTCACGCACTCCCTCTGCCACAAAAGTCAAAAGAGCGTGGGTGTAGCCCATCTGCTTAAGATACGGAATAAGCTCGTCCGCAAGGTTTTTGTAGTCGGTGAGATTTTTCCAAAAGAAAGGGCAGAGCTTGTAGATATTAAGAGGAATGTTCCTGCCTTTTTCGGAAAAAAGCCTTTTTCTGTTTCTGATATATCCTTCGTCCTGCCACGAATAAGGCTCGGAAAGAAAGATCTTTGACGCCGTGGCAGGCATACTTTCGCAAAATACGGCGTAGGGGTCCGCCTTGTAAAGCTCTCTGCCGTCGGAAGTTGTTATTTTGTATTTGTAGTTCTGCCCGTGTTGCAGAACCGATGCGGGAAGAAAGATCTCGAAGATGCCACCGTCTTTTTTGTCCATCGGGTGGCTTTCCTGCCAGCCGTTGAAATCTCCGACCAGAAAGGAGCGCCTTGCATTTGGCGCCAAAACACGAAAAACGGCGTTTTTCTCACCGCGGCTGTCGGGGATAATATGAAAACCGAGATAGCGGTATCTGTAAAAATCGGTTGCTGTCACAACAGAACCTGCCGCCATCTCGTCATTTTTTGAGTTTATCATGCATTTTTCACCGCGATTCGATATTTTGTACAAAGAATGTACCAATATTATACAACTTTTTGAGCAAAAAAGCAATAGATTTCTGCCATAAGTTTATATAATTTTATGAATTTATTCAGAAAATATCCGTGGTTTGTTACAACTGAACAGGAAATATGATAGATTTGCACTAAAACTTTCCGTTTGTGTTCAAAAAAATTGAAAAAGCGCAAAAAGTAAAAAAATCGGCTAAAAAAACCAATGGGAGCATACCTTTCGGCATACTCCCGTAAATGTTCAGATAGAGATCTTGTTTGCAATCTCGTAGGATGTGCGCATTCTGTCCTCGCGGATCTTGGCGTCGGCAACCATCTTTGCCACCTGCTCCTGCGAGTAACCTGTGATGTCCTCTGCCTTGATCTTGCCCTTGCAGAGCTTGTCGTAGGTAAGGGCGTATTCGATGTCGATGCCGCAGATAACTTCGTCGCGGATGCAGACAACGAGGTTCGACTGTCCGTCGAGCAAAAGCTCAACAGCCTTAAATCCCATAAGGCTTGCAAGCTCGCGGTCGCGAAGGGTGGGGCATCCGCCGCGCTGAACGTGGGCAAGGCGGGCAAACTTTGTTTCGATCTCGGTTTCCTTTTCAATGCGCTTTGCAAGGTTTTCGGAAAAATCTTTGCCGAAAGCTTCGGAAACGATGACGATGAAGTTTCTCTTCTTTGCCTTTTTCAGCTCTTTCATCTTTGCGATGGTGCCTTCAATGTCAAAGGGGAACTCTTCAATGGCAATGCCGACAGCACCTGTGGCAAGGCCGGTGTTGATTGCGATATATCCTGCGTTTCTGCCCATAACTTCAACAACGTTGCATCTTGCGTGCGATTCGCAGGTGTCGCGGAGCTTGTCGACAAGGTCAACAACGGTGTTCATCGCCGTGTCGTAGCCGATGGTGTAGTCTGTTGCGGAAATATCGTTGTCGATGGTGCCGGGGATTCCGATGCAGGGGATTCCGCGGCGTGTAAGATCCTGTGCGCCTCTGAAGGTGCCGTCGCCGCCGATGCAGACAAGACCGTCGATCTTGTTTTCGCGGCAGGTGGCAATCGCCTTCTGAAGGCCCGATTCTTCTTTGAATTCAAGGCATCTGTCTGTAAAGAGCATTGTGCCGCCGTGATTGATGATGTTTGCCACATCGCGTGCATCGAGAAGCTTCATATCGTTTTCGACAAGGCCTCTGTATCCGCCGATGATACCCATAACTTCAACGCCGTTCTGGATGGCTGTTCTCACAACGCTTCTGACTGCCGCGTTCATACCGGGAGCATCGCCGCCGGAGGTCAAAACGCCTATTCTCTTGAATTTTTTATCTGCCATATATTTTACCTCGCTGTTAGTCCTTGTAAATTGGTATAAATAAACACCTTACATATTTTAATACCTTTTTACAAAAAATGCAATAGCTTTTAGATAACATTTTTTAATATTTTGTAAACAATGATATTTTTTTATCAAAGGTTGCTCTTTCCGTTGTGAACACCACAGTATTTTGTAAGATATTTGTTTTTTGTCAGCACCGAAATAAGGCAAAAACCGATGACAGCGTTTGCTCCGCCCTGAATAAGATTTCCCGGCACAGATGCAAGACAGCCTGCATCGTAAAGGAAAAATTCAAACACAAGATATCCCAAAACCATGATGATCTCGTCAACAACACGGCCTGCGGCGCGGAATATCATCTTTCCGTTTTTGAAAAAGAGATATGCACAAAAAGCCATTGCCGCCTTGATGACGAAGGTGGCGGGGGCGTAAAGAGCGAACGAAAGGGTTATGTCCGCAATTGCACATCCTGCGCCTGCCGCAAGAGCACCAAAAAGTCAGCCTGCCGCATATGCGCACAAAAGCACAACACTGTCTCCGATGTTGACATATCCGTGAAGCATCGGCACAGGCACGGGGATGATGGTTGCCACAAATGCAAGGGCTGCAAAAAGAGCACACAAAACAATTCTGCGTACGTCGGTTTTCTTTTTTTCACTTCTTGAAAACATGAATTTTGAATATTCGTATTCTATCATTGCGGATGTTGGATTTCTATGTTTTTTTGTAAACAACGAAAACTTTGCGCAAAAAGAGTGCCTGCGCCAAAGAGCTATGTCGCAAGTATCGGCTGTATCTGTTCGCCCATAAGGGCGGCATCAAGGGCGTCCCGCACCTTTTCAAAATCGCAGACGAGCGAGTTTTTCTTTTTAAAGGGCGAATCCTGCGCAAAGGGGACGAAAAACACGTTTTTCCTCTGCAAAAGCTTTGCAATATTCGGCGCCGACCCCGAAAGTCCGTCGTTTGTGGCAAGGGCAACAAGCACGGGACGGCAGTTACGCAGCTGGGCTTTTATCGCCATGGTGGCAGCTGTGTCGGTGATGCCCAGCGCCACCTTTGAAAGAGTGTTTCCCGTGCAGGGGCAGACAACAAGACAGTCAAGCACCACCGAAGGGCCGATCGGCTCGGCATCGGGAATGGTGCGGACTATCTGCTTTTTGCAGATATCCTCAACCTTTTTTCTGAAATCTTCGGCTTTGCCGAATTTCGTATCAAGAAAGTATGCATTTTCGGACATAATGGGAAGTATCTCGTATTTTTCGGCAAGTTTTAAGAGCACCGCCAACGATTTTGAAAAAGAACAGAACGAGCCTGTCATACAAAAACCGATCATATATCAAAGCCCCTTTCGCAAAGCTCGTGTTTTATACATTCAAAAAGTATCTCACCCGACGTTTCGGGGGTGTATTTTCCCGGAAGCCCCGATGCAACCACGGCTTTTATTCCCAGCTTTTCGGCGGCTTTAATATCCACCCCGGCGGATTTCAAATTTCCTCTTGCAATTTTCGGAAGATTGTTGTATAATAATAAAGCTATGATGAAAGAATCGGCAGACGACGGCGCTTTTCAGAGATACCGCGGCAGGTGAGAGCGGTAAGTGCGGTTTGCTTTTCCGCTTTCGGAGCGTGGGGCCACAAACCCCGGGGCTCGCCCCTTACAGCGAAAACGAGCGGCAATGACATCATTGCAATTTGGGTGGCAACACGGAGTCTTTCGTCCCATTTTTTAAAGGGAACAGACTCTGTTTTTTTATGTCAAAAAATTATTATATATTTTTCGGAGGAAAAGAAAATGATCGATATCAAATTTCTGCGCGAAAACCCCGACCTTGTAAAGCAGAACATCAAAAACAAGTTCCAGGATCAAAAGCTTGCCCTTGTGGACGAGGTTATCGAGCTTGACAAGCAGTCCCGTGCCGTAAAGCTTGAGGCAGACGGCCTTCGTGCCGAGCGCAACAAGTGCTCAAAAATGATCGGCGCCCTTATGGGACAGGGCAAAAAGGAAGAAGCCGAGGAGATGAAAAAGAAGGTCGGCGAGCAGGCCGCACGCCTTGCCGAATGTGAAGCTCTTGAGGCTGAATACGAAGAAAAAATAAAGAAGATCATGATGGTCATTCCCCAGATCATCGACAAGTCGGTTCCGATCGGCAAGGACGACAGCGAAAACGTGGAAGTCGAAAGATTCGGCGATCCCTTCGTTCCCGATTTTGAAATTCCCTACCACACCGACATTATGGAAAGCTTTGACGGCATCGACCTTGACAGCGCCCGCCGCGTTGCAGGCAACGGTTTTTATTACCTCATGGGCGATATCGCAAGAATCCATTCTGCCGTTATCTCGTATGCCCGCGATTTCATGGTTCAGCGCGGATTTACCTATTGCGTACCTCCCTTTATGATCCGCTCGGACGTTGTAACCGGCGTTATGAGCTTTGCCGAAATGGAAGCCATGATGTACAAGATCGAGGGCGAAGACCTCTATCTCATCGGTACCTCCGAACACTCGATGATCGGCAAGTTCATCGACCAGATCATCCCCGAGGAACAGCTTCCCCAGACTTTAACCAGCTATTCTCCCTGCTTCCGTAAGGAAAAGGGTGCCCACGGCATCGAAGAACGCGGTGTTTACCGTATCCACCAGTTTGAAAAGCAGGAAATGATCGTTGTCTGCAAGCCCGAGGACAGCCCCATGTGGTTTGACAAGCTCTGGCAGAACACCGTTGATCTCTTCCGCTCGATGGATATTCCCGTAAGAACTCTCGAGTGCTGCTCGGGTGACCTTGCAGACCTTAAGGTCAAGTCGGTTGACGTCGAGGCGTGGTCGCCCAGACAGAAGAAGTATTTCGAGGTCGGCAGCTGCTCGAACCTTGGCGATGCTCAGGCAAGAAGACTTAAGATCAGAGTAAACGGCAAGGATTCCAAATATCTTGCCCACACCCTCAACAACACCGTCGTTGCTCCCCCCAGAATGCTCATTGCATTCCTCGAAAACAACCTTAACGCCGACGGCAGCGTAAATATTCCCGTGGCTCTTCGTCCTTACATGGGCGGCCAGGAAAAGATCGTTCCCAAGAAGTAATTATTTTTTTAAAAGGTGCCTGTGCTTTTTGCCCGGGCACCCTTTTTTGCGCTCTTTTTCTTTTTTTCTTGACAAACCGACAAAATCTGATAAAATTAAACTGTAAAAGCATAAACCGAAAGTCAAAAAACGAAGGAAAACAAATTGAAAAACAAAGAAAAACTCACATGGTCTCGGATTTGGCAAATAACCAAAGAATGGGCGAAAAAAATAATAATGCTCGTCATGAACCCCCGTTTTCTTCTTTGCTTCGGCATCGGCTGGATGATAACCAACGGCTGGGCGTATATCATGCTGGGGTTGGGCACGTGGCTGTGCATCCCCTGGATGATGGCGGTGGGGGGCGGATATCTTGCTCTTTTGTGGATCCCCTTTACTCCCGAAAAGATCATTACGGTAACGATAGCCCTGGTGCTTATGAAGCTGCTTTTTCCGAACGACGAAAAAACGCTGGGCCTTCTGCGCGAGCTGTATGAAAAGGCAAAGGGCAAAAAAGACGAACTGAAAGAAAAACACGAAAAAGAATAAGAGGAAAAGAAAAATGGAAATCAAGCTTTATTCGGGAAGACCCGAAACAAACGAAGGCAGAAGCGAAAAAGAAATAAAAGTGTACGATTTTCTCGAAAAGGCGGGCGTATCCTTTGAGCGTGCCGACCACGAGCCTGCCATGACCATGGAGGTGTGTGAAAAGATCGACGGGGCGCTGGGCGCTCTTATATGCAAAAATCTTTTCCTTTGCAACCGTCAGTGTACATCGTTTTATCTTCTTATGATGCCGGGGGACAAGCCTTTTAAGACCAAGGATCTTTCGGCACAGATAGATTCCTCCCGCCTGTCGTTTGCAAGCCCCGAAAATATGGAAAAATACATCGGCACGACCCCAGGATCTGCCAGCGTTTTAGGCCTTGTTTTCGATACCGAAAGGGAAGTGCGCCTGCTTATTGACGCAGACGTTCTCAAAAGCGAATATTTCGGCTGCCACCCTTGCGAAAACACCTCGAGCTTAAAGATTTTGACCTCTGATCTTGTCAAAAAAATACTTCCTGCCCTCGGATATACCTACACGGTGGTCGAACTTTGATTTTTTAAGAATTAAAACCTCTCTTTTGCCATAAGTATTAACAGTATCGGCAAAGGGGAGGTTTTTTTGTTGTGGAAAAGGCGGCAATATATCTGCGGCTTTCGCGGGATGACAAAAGAGCGGGCGAATCCGAAAGCATTTCGGGGCAGAGGATATATCTTGAAAAATTCTGTCTTGAAAACGGCTTTGATATTGCGGCGCAGTACGTGGACGACGGATTTTCGGGCACAAACTTTGAACGTCCCGATTTTATAAGAATGCTCGACGATGCAAAAAAGGGACTTTTTCACGTTATCATAACCAAGGATATGTCACGCCTTGGCAGGGATTATATCGCCACGGGCGAATATATCGAGCGGTATTTCCCCGAAAACGGTCTGCGGTATATTGCCGTAAACGACGGGGTGGACACCGAAAAGGACGAGGGCGGCAACGATATGATCGCGTTTCGCGCCGCCTTTAACGATATGTATGCGCGTGACATCAGCAAAAAAGTCCGCGCCGCCCTTGATGCACGCCGCTCGTCGGGCAAATTTATCGGAAGCTATGCGCCGTACGGATATAAAAAGTCCGAAAAAGACAAGGGAAAACTTGTGCCCGATGAAAAAACAAAAGATATCGTCGGGCGCATATTTTGCGAATTTGCGAGCGGAAAAAGTATGCTTTCGATCGCCCGATCGCTCACCTTTGACGGTGTGCCCACTCCGTCGGCGTATAAATTCGGTGAAAAAAAGGGAAGCCGTGCGTGGAACTCGGTTATGATAAAGCGCATCCTTTCAAACCCTACCTATGTCGGCGATCTCACCCAGGGATTTGTGAAAAAGGTCAGCTATAAATCCAAAAAACGGGCAAGGATCGATGGGGGATTTCGATTTGTTTCGCCCTTTTCGCACGAGGGGGTGGTAAGTCGGGAAATTTTTGAAAAGGTGGGCATTATGCTGTTGCGATACAAAAGCCTGTGAAAAAATAATTTTGACTTTTTTGTAAAAACCCCTTGACAAATGCGCTTTGCAGGTGTAAAATACACCACAAGAAGCGATGACCGGGAACAAGTAGCGGTGCAGCGTTTCCCTCAAGAGAACTGTCGGTCGGTGCGAGACAGAAGGGAAGATACGCCGTGAATACATCCTGCGAGCTGCACACCAAAAGCTTTTTTTGGCAAGTAGGCCGTGCCGGGTTTGCCCGTTACAGCAATAAGGCATATTTTTTTCGTGCCTGACGAGGCCGCCATGGTGACACGGCGGTAAATTGAGGTGGTACCACGGTGCATTTTCGCCGTCCTCTTTTCGGAGGACGGTGTTTTTTTATCCATTTTGACACCGCTTTCCGCTCAAATTTACAACAGAAAGAAGGTATTTAAATGGGTACAACAGTAATCACATCCATAATGCTCGTGATCTTTTTTGCAGTGATGATCGGTGTCGGTCTTTACTGCCGCAAGCATTCCACAAACGTAGACGGCTTTGTTCTCGGCGGTCGAACGGTCGGTCCGTGGCTCACGGCATTTGCCTTTGGCACGTCTTACTTTTCGGCGGTAATTTTCGTCGGATATGCGGGACAGTTCGGCTGGGCGTTCGGCATGGCATCCACCTGGATCGGTCTTGGAAACGCCTTTATCGGTTCGCTTCTTGCGTGGGTTATTCTCGGCAGAAGAACAAGAGTTATGACCCAGCATCTCGAAAGCAAGACCATGCCCGACTTTTTTGAAAAAAGATATATGTCAAAGGGGCTTAAGATCGCGGCATCGTTTATCGTTTTCATCTTCCTCATTCCTTACACCGCATCTCTTTACAACGGACTTTCCAGCCTTTTTGAAACCACCTTCAACGTGCCTTACTGGGCGGTCATTCTTGTAATGGCAATTCTCACGGGCGTGTACGTTGTGTTTGGCGGATACATGGCAACCGCCATAAACGATTTTATTCAGGGCATCATCATGCTCGTCGGCATCGTTGCCGTCATCGGCTCGGTGCTTGCAAACAAGGGCGGCTTTATGGAAGCCTACAACTCGCTTGCATCCATTCCCTCCGAAACTCCGGGATCCTTTGCTTCTTTCCTCGGTCCGAACCCCGTGTTCCTTTTCATCGTCGTGCTTCTCACTTCGCTTGGCACCTGGGGACTTCCTCAGATGGTCGGAAAGTTCTATTCGATCAAAAACGAGGATTCCATCCGCAAGGGCACGATCATTTCCACAATTTTTGCCATAATCGTTGCGGGCGGATGCTACTTCCTCGGCGGCTTTGGCAGACTGTTTGACAGCGAAGCACTGTATGTAAACGGCAAGTTGATGAATGACCGCATCATTCCTTCGATGCTTCAGGATCTTCAGCCCATAATCGTTGCGGTCGTTATCGTTCTTGTGCTTGCGGCGTCGATGTCCACCCTTTCGTCGCTGGTGCTCACCTCCAGCTCCACACTTACTCTTGACGTTATTTCCCCCGCCTGCGAAAAGAAAAAGAGCGGCTCGATGACCGAAAAGAAAAAGCTTCTTACACTTAGAATTTTCATCGTTTTCTTCATCATAATATCTGCGGCAATAGCGATCATCAAGGATATGTTCCCCGGATTTACCTTCATCGCACAGATGATGGGCGTTTCGTGGGGTGCTCTTGCAGGCGCTTTCCTTGCTCCCTTTATCTACGGCCTGTACTGGAAGGGTGCCACAAAGATCTCGGTTGCGACATGCTTCATCTTTGGCACAGGTATCGAAATAATCCAGCTTCTCAAGGATTTCGGCGTTCTTGCCATCGGCCCCGACGGTTTTATCGGCTTTGTCTTCACAAACTCGCTTTACTCGGGCGTTTTTGCCATGGTCGGCGGACTTATCCTCGTGCCGCTTGTCAGTCTCTTTACAAAGAAGCTTGACAAAAACGTGCTTGACGGAATGTTCTCTTGCTACAACAAGAAGGTTACGGTTGACGTGACCGACAGCCTCGGCGGAAAATAATATATCATCAACAAAAGGGCGCACTGCGGTGCGCCTTTTTTGCGTTTAAAACCCGCCCCGTAGGGTTTTGATGCAAGCTCGATGATAACGGGACTGCCCTTTAGAGCCATAAGCGTTTTTTCATCAAAAACGGGGGCGGGCACCGTGTTGAACACAACATCAAATTCGTCGGGCAGTTTTGCGATATCTCCCGTTTTTTCCGCCGCCATTCCAAGCACTGTAATGGCGGCAAGGTCGGCGGGACGGCGGGCGGTGACGGTGACGTCTGCGTTCATGGCTTTTAAAAGAGACGAAAGCTGTTTTCCCATCCGTCCGAAGCCTGCCACCAACACCCTTGATGAAAAAACGGTTTTGCCTGTGGCGTTTATTGCCTCGATGACCGCCCCTTCTGCCGTGGGGACGCTTCCGAGAATTGCAAAAAGCTCGCTTGCCGCATAGTTTATGACCTCGTTGCAAAGTCCTGCACTTTCAATGGCGGAAAAAAAGCATTTTTGCGGATTGCCCGCAAATATCACGGCTTTTTCAGATATGTTTTCAATAACCTCCGAAAGAGGCACTTTTTCGTCGGACAGGGGGGCAAAAATTCTTGCGCTGTCGCTCATTACAGGAAGCGGCAATATCACGGCATCGCCATCACCCACGGCGTCAGCCACCGACGCCGCCTTTGTGGCGTAGGTCAAAACGCATTTTTCAAGCCCGAAAACGGCGGTTTCCACACCGCTTTTTGCCAAAAGCTCGGCACACACCGCACATCTTTTGTCACCGCCGATAACGGCAACCTTGCTCGGTTTGTTCAAAAAATCAGTCCTTTGATGTTTTTTGTTATAATATGAAGCTTGCGAAATTTGCGACACTTACGGCAAAAAGTGCATGGCATCAACAAAGTCTTCTATAACGTCGTTTACATGTATCGGATCAAGGTCGGCGCCGTCGCGCAAAGAAAAAAGCGCAAGGATCTTTTCTCGGTCGTCTGTGATGTCGCGGTATTCGGCGACAAGGCTTTTCATACAGTATACACAGATACCGTAAACAAAAAGCTCGCCTCGTCCGTGCTTTATCCGGGTTTCCGTTATACGGGCAGAACAAAGGCAGCTTTTCTCACTGTCCTTTTGGCACATTATGAAATTTCCTTCTTTCGGAGTATTGTGCCGAACAGCACTAGCCCAAAGATTATCACTGATGCCCGTCAAAATCAAGCTTTTTGGGTTAAGGAAGCTTTTGCTTTTGCCCGCGGGGCAGGCGAATCGGCGGCAGAATGTGAAAAAACTTTAAACAAAATGTCGAAACCCGTCACCAACTTCTGAAATGCGAATATCAAACTTTGAAATCAAAAGAGGCTTTGTGAACAAAAAGCCTTGCATTTATTAAAAAAGTGTAGTATAATATTACATTATAAATAAGTATTGCGGAGGTATTCCATGGACAGAAACAAATACGAAATAATCCGTCTTCGCATGGAGCGCACGGCAGAGGCTTTGCGCCGCAACAATTTTTATGCCGTCTGCGCCGACAACGGCGAGGAGGCTCTTGAAATACTCGAGTCTCTTATCGACGACGAATCCACCGTCGCCGTCGGCGGCTCGATGACTCTTTTCGAGATCGGCGCCATCGATCTTCTGCGCTCGGGAAAGTACACCTTTTTCGACCGCTATGAAACGGGACTTTCAAAAGAGCAGATAGGCGAGGTCCACCGCAAGGCTTTTTCGTGCGATGCGTATCTTTGCAGTACAAACGCCATCACCGAGGACGGAAAGCTTTACAACGTGGACGGCAGCGGAAACCGCGTTGCCGCCATGGTATACGGCCCCAAAAGCGTCATAGTTATTGCAGGCTACAACAAGATAGTCCGCAACCTTGACGAGGCAGAGCAAAGGGTAAGAGAGCTTGCCGCCCCCGCAAACTGCGTGCGGCTTGACTGCGGCACCCCCTGCACCGTCACGGGCAAATGCTCTGATTGCAAGAGCGACAGACGAATCTGTGCCGACACCGTGATAATGGGCCGTCAGATGACCCCCGAAAGGGTAAAGGTCATCCTTGTGGGCGAGGAGCTTGGATATTGATATGGCGAAGATAAACATCGTTCTGCTCGAACCCGAGATACCCCAGAACACGGGGAACATTTCCCGCACCTGCGCCGCCACGGGAGCATCACTTCATCTCATAGAGCCTTTGGGTTTTACCATCACAGACGCAAAGCTAAAGCGTGCAGGTCTTGATTACTGGCAGTATCTCGACATTCACTATTACAAAAACATTGAGGATTTTTACGAAAAAAATCCCGACGGACAGTATTTTTATTTCAGCACCAAGGCGCCCCGCGCCTATACCGAGGTGGAATATCCCGACAACTGCTATCTTTTCTTCGGAAAGGAAACAAGGGGGCTCCCTGAGGAACTGCTTGAAAAAAATCTTGACCGTTGCGTGCGCATTCCCATGCTTCAATCGCTTCGAAGCCTCAATCTTTCAAATTCCGCCGCCATCGCCGTTTACGAAGTCCTGCGTCAGAAAAATTTTCAAGGACTTTGCGAATTCGGCAAGTACGGCGAATGAGATTATAACAAACAAAAAAGGAGAAAAAACATGAAAAGATTATTTGCACTTTTCCTTGCGCTCACCCTTTGCACCGGTATTTGTCTTACCTCGTGTAAGAAAAAGCCCGCCGTCGATGCGGGCGCACCCGTAACCCTTTCGCAGGTAGAAGAAGATCCCTTTGCCGCCATCGAAGGCTCGATGAGCGCAAAGGCAGAAGGTGGAATCCTTGCCACATTTGAAAACATCGGAAAGCTTGAAACTGCTCATATTTCGCTCGACATTGCCAAAATGGCAGAAATAGAAGTGTGGGCAAGCGTGGCAGAGGATCTTAAGGGCTTTGCCATGGACATTAACGATAAGCAGTCCGATCAGATCATCAGCGCAAACATCAACCAAAAGCACGCCGCCATCGGATATGACGGAAAGACCTACGGAATCCCCGTGGAAAATCTTAAGGAAAACTTTGAAAAGGCAAAGTTCTGGGAATTTGCCGACATGACCCCCGAAGAGTTTTATGACGAATTCGAAGACGATTTCGGCATTTCGCTCGAAAAGCTTGCGGAAACCTTAAAGTCGCTTGAAAAAGACCTTGAAGAATACAGCACAAAAGCAAACGAAGACCTTTCGGAGATCATAAAGGACGCCGATATCAAGGTCGAGCACTGCGAGCTTGAAACAGCGCAGGGCAAGCTTGATGCAATTGTCGTTGATTATCCCGTCACCACAGACCTTCTCGAGGACATAAGCTATTGCTATCTTGACACCCTCGAAGGCTTCCCCTGTGCAGAACTTTTTGCAATGGCAGATCCCGACTTTGAGTACGAATACGAATACGTTCTTGACGAATACGCATATATTTTTGACAGCATGATTTCCGCTTTTGATGAATATGTCGAAAGCCTCGATCTCAAATTTGTCATCAATTCTGCCAACGGCAGACTTTCGCAGTTTGTCATCGAGTTTACCTCCGATTACATGGAAGATCCCGATGCCACCTATGTTATCGAGATCGACCTCGGCCATGATTATCTCACAAGCGACACAGTTTACATCAACGCATATACATTGTCCGACGGCGAAAAGATAATGGAATCGGTCGTCAAGATTGCCGAAAAGCTTGACAAAAAAGAATATTCCATGGTCATCACAGCCACCTCCTATGAAGACGGCGAGATCGAGGAAGAGATAGAGATTTTTAATATCGAAGCCGACCGCAAGGACGGAAGATACACAATGTCCGCCATGGGTCAGGCAATGCTTGCAGGCGACTTTGAAGAAAAAGACGGCTTTTTCAGCATAAGTGTTGACGGCGTTCCTTTTAAGCTTTCGGTCGAGTACGGCGAAAAGTCGTTTGAACTCGAGCTTGAGGCGGCAGATCAGTCGCTCGAGCTTGTTATCGACGACGAAAAGCTTCCCGAAACTCCCGAGTACACAAATATCTTCGAGATGGACGAGGAAGAATTCGAGGATCTCGCAGACCTTTTCTATCATGAAGAAACCGCAGTGGCGGAAATAAAACAGCCCGAGGTTGCCGTACAAAAAAACACCTCTCTTGAAGAATATGCAAACGAGCTTGACAAAAACCACCGTGCACTCGTTTATTATGACGATCTTTCGGTCAGCATCATGGCACGCGACAACTCCATCGTGTATGAGTACAGATACTCAAAGGATGCGGTCATCCCCGAAAATCTCGAAGCAGACCTTGAAGCCATGGACGAATCTGTTCTTTCTGCTCTTGAAAGACACCGCACGGAATCAGACTGTGAGATCGAATCGATCATTTACGAATACTACAACGGCGAGGGCGAGCTTATTGCCGGCCGCGAGTTCAGATAAAAAACGTAATATTTTTTTGGAGGAATATAAAAATGAAAAAATTCTTAGCACTTGCCATGGCGGCTCTTTGCACAGCCTCTCTTCTCACTTCCTGTGCGGGAAACAAGGGCGTCAACAAAGAGATCGTTGAGGAAAACCCCGGTCTTCAGGTTTCCGAGGCCGCAACAAAGACTTTTGAAAAAACTCTTGACACCACCCCCGTTGCCGTATTCAATAAGGTAAGCGATTCGGGCAACGTCCACCTTTCGATTTCTGCCGCTCAGGGCGGACAGAAGATCGCCATGGAATTCTTTGCATCCATGGGCAAGTCGGGCTTCAACGCCGCCGCAAAAATGGATGCCATGGGTATCAAGGGCACCGCGTATATCAACGAAAAGGCTCTCGTTGTCGAATGTGACAAGATACTTGGCAACAAGGCATACGGCATCGGCTTTGAGGATCTTTCCGAAAAGCTCGAGGATTCCATTCTCCCCGACCTTATGGGCATTGCCGCAGACGAGCTTCTCGGCGAGGCAGGCGGAGTTATTGAAGCCATCGAAAACTTCGGCGACTACGTAAAGGATTCTGCAAAGTATCTTGCCGAAACCGAAAACGACATTTACGAGATCATCAGCGACGAGGGCAACTACACCACCAAAGAAGAAAGATTTTCTGTAAGCGACGGCGAAGTTATGGCAGTTGTTCTTGATTACGAGATCACTCCCGAGCTTATTTGCGAAGTCCTTGAAGAATACCTCTCGGTTATGCTCGATAATCCTGCCGTTTCCGAATATCTTTCCACCTTCGGAAGCTATGGCGAAATGGGCGCTTTCATGTTTGATTCGGGCATGCTCGATGATTATATGGACGAATATTTTGACGAAGCCATCGAAGAGATGGAATACGATGTATACGAGTTCTTTGAAGACAACGATCTTGATTGCATCCCCGTCACCATCGTTCTCAACAAAGCAACAGGTGCTTTCATCTATGCCGAATTTGAAAACGTTGACGGCGAAAAGGCGTTTATTGACCTTGGTGTAAACCCCGAAAAGAGCGATGCATGGATCTTTGGTATCGAAGCCGACGGCGAAGACCACGAAATTGTTCTCAACAAAAAGTTTTCGGGCAACAACGCCGACATCTCGTTTGAAATTGACGGCGACGAAATGTTTGCCATCGAGATAAAGAAGGGCAGAATCACCGTGGAAGCAAACGGCGACGAGATTCTTTCGGGTTCCTGCAAGTTCAGCAAAAACTCGTTTGAGCTCACCGTTGAAGAGCTGAACGGCGAAAAGACAGAGCCTGCCGTAACCATCGCGTTGGATACAAAGGCGGCTCCCAAGGCTCCCGGATACAAGGACATTCTTTCCATGTCCATGAAGGATATTGAAAAGCTCGGCCAGACCGTACAGAACAACATGATGCGCTCTATGGGCGGCATGGGCATGATGTATTAAAAAACCATGACAGCGTATAGACCCACACGGGTATATTGCGCAAATTCCGAAAACGGCACGGTTTTTAAAAACGGCGAAATAAGCCATCCCCTTCGCGCCGCAGAGATATCTGCGGCGCGAAATGTTAAGGTTCGGGAACAAAAACTGTTTGCCTGGAAGCTTTTGGAGTTTGCATATTCCGACACCTTCGGCAAAGCTTTTCCCGACGATGCGGTGATAAAAGACGAAAACGGCAAGTGGAAAAGTACCGACGACAGCTTCTTTTTTTCGCTGTCCCACACCGACGGCGCCTGTGCCGTGGCAATAGGCACATCTTCTTGCGGCGTTGATATCGAGGGATTTGACGGCACGCGCTTTAACGAAAAAATCGCAAAAAAGATTCTGTGCGACGGCGAATTTGCCGAATATCAAAGGCTTTCCGCACCCGAAAGACCTGCTTTTTGCGCCGAAAAATGGACGCAGAAAGAAAGTATTTTCAAAAAAATCGGCGGACAAAGCTTTGCACCCAAAAGCATCGTTACGGGTGAACACAAGGTCTTTACAAAAGCCGTTTCGCTATGTAACAAGGTCTTTTTGCTTTCGGTCTGCTCGGACGATGCGGACCGTGCAGAGCACATTGCCATCTGACGGCTTTGCAAAATTACAAAAAATAAGGACAGAGAAGCAAAATTCTCTGTCCTTTTTGTATTTTGTCTGCGTGTTTACGAATACTGCCTTTCTGTATTTACAACGGCAAAATAACTGCTGTTATATTCGTTGACGGCGCGTTTCAACGCCTCGGCGACCTCGTTTTCTTTCATTTCAAAGGGTATCACCGCATCAAATATCACGTTGGTGTGGGTGTCGCCGCGCACCATTCTGAAATCGTGGGTCAGAACCCCGGGATATTTTTTGTCAAGGAACTGCGATATAATTTCTTTTATCTCGCAAAGCTCGGGATCGTCTGTAACAATGGGATCCATGTGGATGGTGATGATACAGCCCAGCTCTTCGCAGATGGTCTTTTCCATATTGTCAATGGCATCGTGCAACGAAAGAAAGTTTCCGCAGGCATCCACCTCAACGTGCACCGACGCCACCGTTCTGCCTCCGCCGTAATCGTGCACGATCAGATCGTGTATGCCAAGGGTCTGCGGAAAAGACATGGCGATCTCTTCTATTCTTTGTGCCGTTTCGGGGTCGGCGCGCTGACCCAGCAGGGGAGAGATGGTCTCTGCCGCAGAGCGTATGCCTGCCGCAAAGATGAAAATCGAAACAAGAAGTCCGCACCACGCGTCGACGTTGATATCAAAAAATCTGAATATCAGCATCGATACCAGAACCACAAGGGTGGACAAAGCGTCGCTGGCGCTGTCGGCGGCGGTGGCGCGCATGGCGGACGATGCTATCTTTTTGCCGATTTTGCGGTTGTAGTACGCCATATAAAGCTTTATAAAAACAGAAATTGCAAGGATCGCAAGAGAGATGGGCGAAAAAATGATGCTTTCGGGCGAAACGATCTTTGAAACCGAGCTTTTCAAAAGCTCAAAGCCCATGGTTATGATAAGAAACGAAACGATAAGCCCTGCGATGTATTCGCTTCTGCCGTGTCCGAAGGGGTGGGAAGCGTCGGGCTTTTTTGCGGCGATCTTAAATCCCAAAAGGGTGACCAATGACGATCCCGCATCCGAAAGGTTGTTGACAGCATCGGCAAGAATGGCAACAGAGCCCGAAAGAAGCCCTGCAAAAAGCTTTATGCCAAAAAGCACAAGGTTCAAAAAAATCCCCACGGCAGAGCACAGGGTGCCATAGCTCCTTCGTACCTTCTGATCCGAGAAAAGCCCGTGGTTTTTTATAAAAATTTTTGATAATAACGAGATCATATTGTTTCCCTCCGTCAGTTTAAGATATGATACCACACATTTGCCTCCGTGTCAACCGCAAAAAAGCATTCGTTTTAACAAAAGCTTAACACAACCGATCGGCAGAAGTACTATAATAGTATGAAAGAAAAAGAAAGGAGAGACCATGGATGAACATAATCCTCATCGGCATGCCCGGCTGCGGAAAAAGCACCGTCGGCAGCATTCTTTCAAAGCTTATCGGCTTTCGCTTTCTTGACACCGACCTTGTTATTCAGAATATGGAGGGCAAGGTGTTGCAGGACGTTATTGACGAGGACGGCCTTTCCGCTTTTATGACCGCCGAGGAAAAGGCTTTGTGCTCGGTCTATTGCGATTCAACAGTTATCGCCACCGGCGGCAGCGCCATATATTCCGAGCGCGGAATGCGCTATCTTTCTTCTGTCGGCAAAATCGTCTATATGCGCGCCGAAATTTCCGAGATCAAAAAAAGGCTCACCAACCTTGCCTCCCGCGGGGTGGCGGGCGCAAAGGAAAAATCCATCGAAAACATCTTTGAAGAAAGACGCCCCCTTTACGAAAAATATGCCGATTGCATCGTCGATTCGGACAAAGGCGATGCCTATGAGGTGGCTCTTGCCATCGTCAGCCATCTGAAAAAGGATATTATTGCATCACGAAGCTGAAAATGGCTGTTTTATTTGGATGATATGCACAATTTTTGCAAAGCAAATTTTGCTTTTTTGCTGAAATTAACTTAATAGATGTGAAAAGTTTAAAAAAAGGTGGATTTTTTTGTTTTGTTGTGCTAAAATGTAGTCAATACTTTTAGGAGGTATTATATCATGACAAAGAAAATCTTATCCGCTGTACTTGCAGTAATGCTCGTACTCTCTCTCTCTGCTTTTGTTGTAAGCGCTGACGACGAGCTTGCTTACTACGTTGAAGCAGGTGCAACAGGTAACGGTACCGAGGACAGCCCCTTTGGTACAATCGACGAAGCTATTCTTGCTCTCGGTGGCAAGGACGGTACAGTTTACGTTTACGGTGCATACGATATGACCGCTTTCAAGGCTCCCGCTTGGGAAGGTATGGTTACAATTGCAGGTGCTTCCTCTGATTCCATCCTCACAGTCCAGAAGAGCGCAGGTATCATCTTCAACGGCGACGTTACATTCAAGGACATCCTCACAGAAATCGGCGAATACGCTCACTTCAACCCCAACGGTACAAAGATGATCTGCGACTTCGGCGAAGATGCAGAATTCAAGTACATGTTCCACCTTCCCGCACTCGGCAACGCTATCGTTGAAGAAGGCTACACAGAATGGAACAGCGGTACAGTTGGCACAGTTCACTTCTGCGGCGGTTACTCCACATCCTACGCTAACGGCGTTATGGGTGACAACACCATCATCGTTAACGGCGGTACAATTAAGCAGCTCAGCATCTCTGCAGATAAGTACATGGACAACATGACAGGTATCTCTGTCGGCGGTAACGCAAACATCGTTATCAACGGCGGTACAGTTGGCGCCATCGGCACAAACGAGGCCACTCCTCCCGAAATCATGGGCGCTCTCAACATCATCTTCAACAACGGTATGGAAGCTCCCGAAAAGTTCGCATATCCTGAAGAAACAGTTGCTGGCGGCGTATACATCGTTTACTCTGAAGAGGGCGGTAAGATCATGCCTACAGTAGATGCAGGCGTGTTCGAAGTTATCTCCGACTCCGAAACAAAGGTTGCAAAGATCGACGGTCAGCTCGTTTACAACGGCACAGTAGAACTTACTCCCGGTGAAAACTTCGTTGAGTGGGT
>JAFYUZ010000097.1 GCA_017549365.1 Clostridia bacterium | reverse complement strand
GTTTGCCTGTGCGATTATCTTGTCGGATTCAAGCTTTGCGGTGGTGAGAAGATTTGCCGCCTTTTCGCCGGTTTCGGAAAGAATTCTTGAGGACTCGGTCTTTGCGCGCTCGCAAACGCCACCCGCAAAGAGAAGATCGGCATCGTACTGTTCTGCCTTTTCCTTATACCTTGCACATTCCGACTCGGAAAGTGCAAGCTTTTGAAGAAGCGCTTCGTTTTCGTTATGGGAAGCGAGGATGATGCCGCGCTGGTTTTGAACGTCGTCAGAGAGCATCTTGTTTTCGGATTCAAGTTTTTCGCACTTTGCGCGAAGCTCGGCAAGCTCTGCCGACAGATCCGCATTGCTTGCGGAAAGAGCAGAAGCCTTTTCTTTTTCGTCAAGGAAGGCTTTTTCTTTTTCGGAAAGCGCAAGCTTTGTTTCTTCAAGATCGCCATAAACCTGTGAAAGGGTTGCATCGAGCTTTTCGAGAGCTTCTTTTGCTTCTTCAAAGTTGCCTTTGATCTCGTCGAGTTCCGCAAGCTGTCCCGAAAGAGAGGAAATTTCGTTTTCGAGCCTTGTTATTTCATAGTCTGATTCTTCCTTGGTCATCTTGGCTTTTCTGTTAAGCTCTTCGATGTATTCGACCACCTGCGATTTTTTGAAGCCGCCGATGGCGCCGGAAAAAAGTTTTTTGTTTTTTGACACGTTTGTATCCGCCTTAAAATATATTATTGTTTTTCATGAAGATCAAAAATCTGCGAGAATGCTTTGCGCAATTCTCCACAGGTCTTACCAGTATACCACAAAATTTCGCAAGATTAAAGCCTTTTTTGAATTTTTTTGGATTTTTTTGAGTTTTTTTCAATCTTTCATTCGGATTTCACACTAAATTCACATTAGACTAATACAATATGTTTGATAAACTTTGTCCACGGAGGATTTGTTTTGAGCAAAATACTTGTTGTCGATGACGAAATGAAAATCAGAGAAATAATAAAAAAATACGCCGTGTTTGAAGGACACGAGGTCACAGAAGCATCGGGAGGACTTGAAGCCGTAAGGCTTTGCAGAGAAAAGGATTTTGATATAATAATCCTTGACATCATGATGCCCGACCTCGACGGTTTTTCGGTTTGCCGCGAAATAAGAAAAAGCTCTCAGACGCCTGTTATCATGCTTTCGGCAAGGGGCGAGGAATACGACAAGATACACGGATTTGAGGTAGGCGTGGATGATTACGTTGTCAAGCCTTTTTCTCCCAAAGAGCTGATGATGCGCGTTGCCGCCATCATAAAACGCTCGTCGGCAAACGATGCGGAGGTCGTAAAGATCGGAAAGCTGAAAATAGATTTTACGGGACGCATCGTGACCATTGACGGAAAAAACGTGGATCTCACCCCAAAAGAATACGATCTGCTCTTTTACCTTGTCAAAAACCGCGGAATCGCCCTGACCAGAGAAAAGCTTATCAGCAACGTATGGGGATATGACTTTTTCGGCGATGACAGAACACTTGACACGCACATAAAGCTTTTGCGCAAAAATCTCGGCGAATACAGTTCTTACATCGTTACTCTGAGAGGAGTTGGCTATCGTTTTGAATCAAATGAAGCGTAAGAAAAAGCAAAGACCGATACATTCAAAGCTCTTTATTGCCTTCATGAGCTTTGCCGTCCTTCTTATAATTTCCCTGTGGGTGTTCCATGCGGTCCTGCTTGAATTTTTTTACAAGCAGATCAAAACGCAAAACCTTAAAAGCACGGCGTCTGCCATTGCCGCAACGGTTGAGACCAGCGAAAGCACAGACATGGGGCTTGTAAAAGTCACAGCCAACGATCTTGCCATCAAAAACGAGGTTTCGATAACCGTTATTGCCACAAGCGACGAGCTTTTTTTCCGCGAATTTTCTGTTTTGTCGGATCAGGGAAACATGCTTGATACCATGACCCCATACGCCATGCTCGAAATATACAACGAGGCTCTTGACAACGGCGGAGAAACTCTTCAGCATTACCAGCGCGGAGCGTACTCTGTGGTGAGCAAAAGCAATCCTTCGGCAAGGCCAAAAAGGATCGAGGACGGCGAATTTAACCAATGGGAAAACGACGGGCACGACGAATTTTTTCCAAAGCATTCGTTCAAGCAAGGTGCGCCTTCTTTTTTTAAGCTTGGTATAACACAAGAGCTTTTGCTTGCAAAGGTTGTGACATCAGCTGACGGAAACGAATATCTTTTGATTTTCGACAGTGTGATAACACCCATGCACAGCACCGTGAAGACCCTGAAATCTCAACTTATATTCCAATCGGTACTCATTCTTGCCATAGCCGCAATCATTGCACAACTGCTTTCGGACAAGATATCAAAACCCATAACCGACATAAACCGCTCGGCAAAAAAGCTGGCGGCAGGAAACTACGAAACCGATTTTTCGGGGGATGGATATCTTGAGGTCGCCCAGCTTTCGGAAACACTGAACTTTACCGCAAAAGAGCTGAAAGAAGCCGACAATGTGAAGCGTGAGCTTATTGCCAACACGTCCCACGACATGCGAACACCTCTTACCATGATAATCGGATATGCCGAAGTTATGCGGGATCTGCCCGGCGAAAACACCCCCGAAAACGTGCAGGTGATAATCGACGAGGCCACACGCCTCACAAACCTTGTGAACGATATGCTCGATCTTTCAAATCTCCAATCGGGTGCGGCATCGCTTGATATGAGCGAATTCAACATAACCGCGCTGACGAAAGAGATAGTTGACCGTATGCGCAAGCTGAACGAAAAAGACGGTTTTGTTTTTGAATTTGAGCCCGCAAAAGAGATAATTGTCAACGCGGATGCAATAAAGATAACCCAGGTCATCTACAACTTCCTTATAAATTCCGTAAACTATTCGGAAGAGTCCCGAAGGGTGGTTGTGTGTCAAAAGACGGTTTCGGGTAAGGTGCGATTTGAATTCACCGACTTTGGCAAGGGTATTCCAAAAGAAAAACTGCCCAGCATCTGGGACAGATATTACAAGATCGACAGCACCCACAAGCGCGCACAATCGGGCAGCGGCATCGGTCTTTCGATCGTAAAATCGGTGCTCGAGCTGCACAAGGCAAACTACGGCGTCATAAGCAACGTAAACTCCGGAAGCACCTTCTGGTTTGAGCTTCCCATTTCAAAAATCGTGAAATAAAAACGAAAAATGCAATGACAAACGTCATTGCATTTTTCTGTTTTCTCCGACAACCGTGATGGCGGAGGATGAAGTCTTTTTTGACGGAGGATATCCGAAAAGTCCCACAAAACTGCGATAAAATGTGGAATATTCCGAAAACCCAAATTCCTGATACACCTCTGTCGGTTTTTTGCCGAGTATAATTGCCTTGCGTGCGGCAAGCAGTCTTTTGTCGCTGATATACTTTTTCGGCGTGGTTCTTAATTGCTGACGGAAAAGCGAATACAGATAGCTTTCGGTAATGTGCATCCGATCGCTGATCTCGGAAACGCTTTTGATGGTATAAAGATTTGCGTTTATATATTGCAATGCCTGTGAAAGAATGGGAGAAAAAGGGGTTTCAAAGCGGTTTTCGGGCGGTAGCGAAAGAGACAGGTTGAAAAATATCTCACGCAACAGCATTTTTGCCAGCTGATAAAAATCGTCGTGCGGGAAATTGAGGCAATAATAATCGAACTTTTTGAATATTTCGGTTACTATCCTCTCGTGCGAGCAATTGACTACCGCGGTGTTTTCAAAAACTCCCGATGCGGGGATGTCCTTGATTATTTCGGGATCGAACATAAGCACGTATCGCTCGTATTCTGCCGAAAAATCGGGGTCCACCCTATGATGCACGGTGGGCTTGACGTAGACAAGGTCGTTTTTTCTCAATTCGTACAATCTGTCCTCCACCACCTGGTTTGCCCTGCCCCGCACAAAAAACATAAGCTCTGAAACGCTGTGGGTGTGCAAAGTGAAAAACTCCGGCTCGTCGGCGTTTGAAACGCTGTGGTGATATATAAGTTTTTTTGACTGATAGCTTGATATGACCGCCATTTTCTTCTCCGTTTTTGCTTTTTGAGATATTATAACTCATTATTTCAGTTTTTGCAATGTATTATTGTAAATTTTAGCATTTACATTTCAAAAAACAAACTATATAATAGGAGTATGGAAGATTATTCACAACCATAAAAAGGAGTGTGTTTTATGAAAAAATTAAGACTTGCCGTCATCGGTCAGGGCCGTTCGGGCAAAGATATCCACGGCGCTTATTACACAAGCGATGCCAACAAATATTTTGACGTTGCATACGTTGTAGACTTTGATGAGATCATGCTTGAAAAGGCAAAGAAGCTTTATCCTTCGTGCGAAACTCTTACCGATTGGAGAGAGCTTTTTGACAAGGACGTGGACATTGTTGTCAACGCTTCTTATTCCGAAATGCATTTTTCCATCACAAAGGAACTTCTTGAACACAAAAAGAACGTTCTCGTTGAAAAGCCCTTTGGCAGAAACAGATATGAATGCGATACTCTTATGAAGACCGCAAAGGACAACGGCGCATATCTTGCCGTTTTCCAGCAGACCTTCCTTGCTCCCTTCTTTATTTTTGCAAAAGAAGTTTGCGACAGCGGAAAGCTTGGAAAGATACTTACCGTCAACATTCATTACAACGGCTTTGCACGCCGTTGGGACTGGCAGACTCTTCAGAAGAAGCTGGGCGGAAGTGTTTACAACACAGGTCCTCACCCCATCGGAATGGGTCTCGGTTTTCTTGATTATGACGAAAAAGCACAAGTCGTTTTCTCAAAGCTTGATCTTGCGCTGACAAGCGGCGACGCAGAAGACTATGCAAAGATCATTCTCACCGCTCCCGACAAGCCTGTTGTTGATATCGAAATAAGCTCGGTTGACGCTTTCAACGATTTCACACTGAAGATCCAGGGTACACGCGGCAGCTTCAAGTGCACCCCCGCAAAGTACAGCATGAAATACGTTGTTGACGGCGAAAACATCGAGCGCCCCTACATTGAAGAAAGCATCCGCAGTGAAGATCACGAGCCTATCTATTGCAGAGAAGAGCTTATCTCCCACGAGGAATCGGGCGACTTTGACGGCGATGCCTTCGGACTTGCCACCGCACGCTTCTACGAAAGCCTCTATTTTGCTCTTACCGAGGGTAAGCCCATTGCGGTAACTCCCGAAACCGCGTCGGCGGTTATCGGCGTTATCGAAAAAGTACACGCCGACAACAGACTTGAAAGAAAATTCTGATTACAGGTGGAAAAATGTTTAAGACAGTAATACTTGGATGCGAAAACTCCCACGCCAACTCTTTTCTTGAATCTATCAAAAACGATCCCGAATTTTCCTCCATTGAGGTGATAGGCGTTTACAGCGACGAGGCAGACAAAGCAAAAGCTTTGTCCGACGAGTATGGCGTAAAAATAATGCAAAGTTTCGACGAAGCAAAAGGAAAAGTAGACGGTGTTATCATCACCGCCCGCCACGGCGACAACCACATGAAATACGCCGCCCCCTATATTGAAGACGGTGTTCCCTTCTTCATTGACAAGCCTTTTACCATCAATCCCGACGAGGGCGAAAAGCTGTGCAAACGTCTTGAAGAAAACGGATGCAGATTTGTCGGCGGATCGAGCCTTAAACACGTGAAGGAAGTCAAGGAAATGAAAAAGGATCGTCTTGACGGCAAGGGAAAACGTACTGTCGGAGGATTTTTGTGTGCGCCCATCGATCTTGGATCTCCGTACGGCGGTTTTTATTTCTACGCTCAGCACCTTGTGGAAATTCTTATTGAAGTTTTCGGCGTTGACGTGAAAAAGGTGTGTGCGTTGAAGTCCCCTGTGGGCATAACCCTTAATTTCCGATATGACGATTTTGACGTCACGGGAATTTTTGCCGAGAAAAACTATATTTACGGCGCCGTCCGCCACACCGAAGAAGGTGTGCTTGGCGGAGAATTCCCCCTCGGCAACGAATGCTTCAAGCTTGAACTTATGGATTTTCTTAAGCTTCTTACCAAAGAAAGCGACGGCGAAAAGGCGGACAGAATGATGAAGCCCGTTTATATCATGAACGCTATCATGGACTCTGTCAACAACGACGGAAAAGAAACGCAGGTGAAATAAGGCATGGCAAAAATGATACTTTCGGCTTTTGCCGACGAATACTGCGACGATTTTTGCGGTCAGCTCGAATTTCTCAATCGCGAGGGTATCGGTTTTATCGAGATACGCGGTGTGAACGGCAAAAACATTTCTACACTTTCGGAAAGCGAAGCGAAGGAATGTAAAAAAGAGCTTGACAAAGCAGGTATAAAAGTTTCGTCGATGGGTTCGCCTCTCGGAAAATATCCCATTGAAGACGACATAAACCCTCATCTTGACACTGCAAAGAAGATCTTTGAATTTGCAAACCTTTTCGGCGCAAAGCTTTGCCGTGTTTTCAGCTTTTATATGCCCGAGGGCAAAAACCCCGACGATTACAAAGAAAAGGTATATGAAAACCTCGAAAAGCTCATCTGTCTTTCCGAGCAATACGGAGTTTCGCTGTGCCACGAAAACGAATGGGGTATCTACGGACAAAGCCCCGAAAAGTGTCTGGAACTGATAAACAGTTTCGACGGCAGATTCCACACTGTTTTCGATATGGGCAACTACGTTCTTGACGGCTACAAGCCCTGGAAAGAAAACTACGAAAGCTTAAAGCACAGCATCAGATATTTTCATATCAAGGATGCCCTTTCGGCGGGTGCCATCGTTCCCGCAGGATGCGGAGAGGCAAACATAAAAGAAATTCTTTCCGACTATCAGAGCACCGCAAACAGTGACTTTTTTGTAAGCATCGAGCCTCATCTGCAAACGTTTTCGGGACTTAATCAGCTGGCAGGCAAGAATTTTGACAATCCATACAAATTTGAAACAAAAGAAAAAGCTTTTGAAGAGGATCTGCGCCTGTTCCGCGCACTCTTCAATTAAAGGAGAAAAAATGAAAACTATCTATACAGACAAACTCAGAACAGACATTTTTGAAAACCGTGACGAAATGGGAAAAGCGGCAGCCCGCGACATCAGCGAAAAGATCTGCGAGCTTTTGAAAGAAAAAGAAACAGTAAACATCATTTTTGCGGCAGCCCCCTCGCAGAACGACGTTCTTCACTATCTTGCCACAGACAAAAACATCGATTGGTCCCGCGTTTGTGCATTCCACATGGATGAATACGTGGGTCTTCCCGCAGGTGCGCCCCAGGCGTTCGGAAACTTCCTTAAAGAGCACATCTTCGGCCTTGTTCCCCTGCGCTCGGTATACTACATCGACAGCACCGCAAAAGATGCAAAGGCAGAATGTGCAAGATATTCAAAGATCCTTGCCGACAACCCCACCGACATCGTTATTATGGGTATCGGCGAAAACGGACACATCGCCTTCAACGACCCCGGCGTTGCAAAATTTGACGATCCCGAAGCTGTAAAAATTGCAGACCTTGACCTTGTTTGCCGCAACCAGCAGGTACACGACGGATGCTTTGAAAAGCTTGAGCTTGTTCCCGAAAAGGCGATCACCCTCACCGTTCCCACCCTTGTTTGTGCAAAATATCTCTTCTGCATCGTTCCCGCACCCACAAAGGCGGATGCGGTTAAGCTCACCCTTGAGGGCGAGATCACCGAAATGGTTCCCGCAACAATTCTTCGCACCCATGACAACGCCAGAATGTATCTTGACGATGCAAGCTCGGCAAAGCTTTCAAAATAAGCCATGGTTACAAAGATAATTTCGGACAAGATAATTTTGTCCGACCGTATTTTTAACGGTTTCATCTATATAAAAGACGGCAAGATCGATTGTGTATCCGACAAGGATATGCCTGCTGACAAAGTGTATGATTTCACGTCAAAATACGTTTCGCCCGGATTTGTGGAAACTCACACCCACGGCGGATGCGGATATTCTTTTCTTACAGGCACAGTCGAGGATATGGTGAAGGCCTGCAACTTTCATCTTTCCCACGGCACAACGGCAATTGCCCCCACAGTTTCGGCGGCTCCTTTCAGCCTGATGCGTGAAGCCACCGAAAAGATTGCAAAAGCAAGAAGAAGCGAAGAGCTTCTTTCCGTGATCCTTGGTGCTCACCTTGAAGGACCGTATCTTTCTGCAAAACAGTGCGGTGCACAATGCCCCGATTTTATCACTCCCCCCAACAAGGAAGAATACGAAGCTTTGGTTGCAGAACTTGGAAATGATATTGTCAGATGGACCTATGCCCCCGAAAACGACGAGGGCGGAGAGTTTTGCAGATTTATAACCGAAAAGGGTATTCTTGCAAGCGCCGGTCACACAGATGCCACACTTTCCGACATGGACGTTGCCATAAAGAACGGATGCAAGCTGATTACCCACCTTTATTCCTGCACCTCCACAGTGACGAGAAAAGGCGGTTTCAGAAGCCTTGGCGTTATCGAGAGCGCATATCTTCGCGACGAGCTTTTCTGCGAAATAATTGCCGACGGCAAGCATCTGCCCCCCGAGCTTATCAACATGATCTGCAAGATCAAGGGCAAGGATTCGGTTATGGCGGTTACAGACAGCCTTGAGCTTGCGGGAACCGATGCCACCCACGGTTTTATGGGCGCCACGGAATACATTATCGAAGACGGCGTTTGCAAACTGTGCGACAGAAGCGCTTTTGCGGGAAGTATCGCCACAAGCGACAGACTGATCCGCGTGCTGACAAAAGATTGCGGTACAGACCTTGTGCAGGCGGTGAGAATGCTTACAGAGATCCCCGCAAAGCTTTTTTCGCTGAACAAAGGTATTTTGAAGGAAGGCTTTGATGCCGACATTGCCGTATTTGACGAAAACATCAATATCGAAAAGGTGTTTGTAGGCGGCAATTGCGTTTTTGAAAAGTAATAACGAATAAAAAACAGGATGGTGACATCCTGTTTTTTTATTCATTATCCTTCATATTCCGACGGAGAAACGCCGACCGCTTTTTTGAACTCACGCGAGAAATAGCTGATATCCGAAAATCCCGACATTTCAGACACTTCTGCCACAGAATACATTTGGGTCAAAAGAAGCTCTTTGGCACGGGCAATTTTCAGATCGTTTATGTACTTTATGGGAGACAAGCCGAAAACCGTGCTGAAAACTTTTCTGAAATACACCTCTGAAACGTTACACAACTTTGCAAGCTCGGGCACCGAAAGGTTGCCCGAAGCATAGTTTTCGCTTATCATTTCTATGGCAGGTCTTATGATTTCCGTTTTCATCGAGGGATGATATCCCGAAAGGCTTTCGCCGCGCATCTCGGAAAAAATCCCGTAGAGCTGGGATTTGCATCTGAAAACATATCCTTCTTTTTTCGTTCGCCACGCTTTTTCGGCAGAGCGAAAAGCTTCGGCAAAGGCGTTTGGATTTTTTGGTGAAAATACAAAGGGTTCGTTTTTCAGCTTTTGAGACAACTGAAAATTTATGGCATAACAATCGCCGATTTCCCGCGTTTGAACAAAATAATCCGAGCCTTTTGGCATATATATGATGTCGTTTTTCTGAACTTTTAAAATTTTACCACTGCCGAAAACATAATCTTTGTCCCCGTCAAGGTGCATTGCAAAGCCGTGGGATGCCCTGTCCTTGTGCACCACCTGTCCGTGTCCCGCAGGAACTTTGATTGCCACGACTATTTCCGAAACATCAAGTGTATCATCAAAAACAAATTTCATTATTTCACCGCTTTCGTTTGTATTATAGCGTTTTTTCAAATCGTTTTCAAGAGAGTTTTCAATAATTTGTTTCGAAAAAGTCAAATATATCGAATTGTTCATTGACTTTGGCCGACCGCCTTTATAAAATGGAAACAAAGACATCCGAAAGGAGATTTTTATGTTTAAAACGCTTTTGTCCGACAGAGAAGTGATTGAAAACAAATATCACAAGCTTGACGAGGAATACGACTTTTTTAACAGAATGGCTTACCACGGCTATGACTATGATGAATCCACAGGACTTTCCGACGAAGAACTGAAAGAAAAGCTTGCCGATTATGCGGCAACCCTTTATGACAATTTTTCACGTCCCGTTATCAAAGCAAAACTGTTTGAATTTGTGCTTGACAACACGCGCATTGACGTTAACGAGCACGATTATTTTATCGGTCTGTACAGCTGGGGCCGAACAATCTCCCCCCACACTGTTTTTAAATGGAGAGACGAGCTCAACAAAAAGTATTCCGATGAAAGACAGCTGCTGGACGATTACGGTAACGCAGGAATCTGCTACGGCTGGCTTGACTATGACCACACCGTGCCCGACTGGGATTCTCTTTGCGCCCTTGGTTTTAAAGGTATACTCAACCGCCTTGAGGCTTCTTTCGAAAAACACAAAGCAGAAGGTACGCTTACCGAAAAGAAAGAAGAGTTTTTTAAAGGGGCAAAAATAGAATGTCTTGCAATAATCCGCTTTATCGACAGACTTTACGAATATTCTTTGACAAAAAGCTTTGAAAAAGCACCTGTTATTTCGGAATGTCTGAAAAATCTTCGCGACGGTGCACCAAAGACCACCTACGACGTGCTGCAGCTCATCTATATTTATTTCATGCTGAGCGAAAGCATAGATCACTACCAGGTGCGTTCGCTCGGATACGGACTTGATTCCACTCTTCTCCCCTATTTTAAAAACGACGTTGAAAGTGGAAGATTTTCAAAAGAAGAAATTGCGGAATTTATCGGCTACTTTCTTATGCAATGGTCTTCGATCGCAAACTATTGGGGACAGCCTTTTTATCTTGCAGGCAGAACGGCATACAAGAAAACTCTTGTAAACGAGCTTTCGTATGTGATACTTGACGTTTATGACAAGCTTGGAATTTTTAATCCCAAGATCCAGATAAAGGTCAACAACGATACCCCGAAGGATTTTGTTCTGAAAGCGCTTGAAATGATCCGTCACGGCAACACAAGCATTGTTTTCACCAGCGATGATGCAATAACCAAAGCTCTTATGTCACGCGGTGCTACCTATGAGGAAGCCTGTGACTCTGTTATGTCGGGTTGTTACGAATACAAGGTAAAGAACAAGGGCATCGGTATTTCGTGCATTTACTTCAACGCTTTGAAGCCCGTCTCGATGGTTATTGACAGCGGTTTTGATACGGTCACGGGAAAACAGCTGAGCTTAAAGACAAAGGATGTTTCGGAAATATCAAGCTTTGAAGAATTTTATTCACTTTATCTTGAACATTTAACACATCTTTATCTTAATTACATCGGAGCACTTCGTCCGCAAGAAGCGCAGATACAAACCATAAATCCGTCGCTTATGTTCTCTTGCACCATAAACGAGTGCGTGGAAACGCTTACCGATGCTCTCGACAACGGAATCGAGAATATCTCGGGCGGCACGCTTTCCGCCCTCGGCTCTGCGATAGATGCTCTTATGGCGGTGAAAGAGCTTGTTTTTGACAAAAAGCTTCTTACCCTGCCCGAACTTAAAAAAGCGCTTGACAACAACTGGGAAGGATATGAAAAATACCGTCTTATAGCACAAAATTCAAAGCTTAAATACGGCAACGGCAATGAGGCGGCAGACCTTTATGCCCCCGCTATCATCAAAGCGCTGGTAAGCTGCAGTTCTTCACTTACAAACGGCCACGGCCAGCCATACAAAGGGCTTGAGCTTCACTCGGCAAGAGCTTTTGTTATCCACGGCAAAGCCACAAAGGCAACACCCGACGGCCGATTTGCAGGCGAGGAAACATCAAAAAATGCTTCCCCTGCACCGGGATCTGACAAAAGCGGCATAACCGCACTTATCAAATCTGTAACAACGATAGACACCGTTCTTTGTACGGTGGGTGCCTGCCTTGATGCAATGCTTCATCCCTCGGCAGTGCAGGGAGAGGACGGACTTGAAGCGCTTTATTCGGTGCTTTACACATATATAAACAAAGGCGGTCATTCGATACACTTCAACATTTTCAGTCCCGAGCTTTTAAAGGACGCCCAGGCTCATCCTGAAAACTACAAAAATCTTCAGGTAAGAGTCTGCGGATGGAATATTTTGTGGAACGATATGGCCAAAGAAGAACAGGACGCATACATTAAGCGTGCCGAAGGCATAAGCTACTGAACATCGCCCCGATGCATACGCATCGGGGTTTCTTGTTGCAGTAAATAAAGTTTTTTTTGCAAAAAGTCGGAAAGTATTGACAAAGCATTCTATAAATTATATAATGTAGTTGTACAATCCGCACCAAAGACGCGCTTGATTTTATGCTTTGAATGTGAAAATCGAACACAAAACAGCAAATGACATAAAATCCGACCTCGTTTTCGGCACGGAGCATTACAAATCTCACCCGCAAAGGAGAAAAATTATGAAAAACAAGTTGAGAAGCTGTCTTGGTATTCTTCTTTCCTTGTGCATGGTGCTTTCGGTCTGCTGTTTTACAGCTTTTGCCGAAGGCGAAACACAGCCGCTTTCGGAAGAGGGAGTTTACTACGTTCAGCACGGCGCAACAGGAAACGGTCTGACAAAAGACACCCCCGGTTCGTTTGCAACGGTTGTTGCAGACATAAACGAAAAGTACGGTGCTGACGACACAGTAACCGTAAAGATCGTGAAAGCCGCAAACGAAGCAGATACATACACGGATATATCCGCCATCGGACTTGCTTCGATTTCCGACATTCCCGCTCACTCCGCAACTCTTGTGCTTACAAGTGCGGACGAAAACGATCTTTCGTGGCTTACCTACAAAAACTTTTACAGTCTCAAATCCAGCGAAAACAACAACTGCAACGTTGAGCTTTCGGGTCCTGTGGTTATCACCAAGGTCAAGCTGCTCGACGGCAGAAACAACTGGCACGCGGATTTTTATGCGAACTCGCATTCTGTGAAGATCTGCGGAGATATAGAATGGTATTCTCCCAAGGTCGTCGGAGGAACAACCCTTAATCTCAAGGGCGAAAACTCTCTGTCTCCGATCCACGGCGGTTCGCGTTCGAAAAAAACCTTCTCGACAGCTGCTGTAATTGAGGTTGCCGACAATATGAACCTTGGCAACACCAACGGTTTTGCCATTTCGGGTTACGACACTTCCGGTGCCATGACCTTTAACGAAGACATCACCTACAAGATCGGTAAAGGTACAGCGTACAAGATTACTGTCGACAATATGAACGGCGGCTACGCCCATTTCAAGAAGAACGTCAACATCGTTCTCAATGGCACAAAGGTTCCGCTGCTTAATTCCACAAGAGCCGAATCCAAGGGTACTGTTATCGACGGCGCTCTGCAGATCATCAAGAACCCCGGCACGACGATTGAATCGCAGTCGATCGCCGAAAACCTTATCTCCAAGCTTTATGATATCACGGTTGAAGAAGGCATCTCGCTTGACGTTACGTCAAAGGCAGGCTCTTATACCGCAAGCGGCAACAAGATCGCCTATGCACAGTCGGCTGACCTTAAAACCGTATATTACAGCGTGGACGGAAAAATAAACATTGCCGCTCCCGGCACATACACCGTAAAGAACGCGGCAGACCTTGCATCTATCAAAAACGCAGTGCTTGCTCCTGCCGGTTTTTCCGAATGGGATGATTCCGTGGCAGGCGTTCTCACCGCCAAGGGCGCTTTTTCCGACGACGAAGAAGATGATGATAAAGAAATCGTATATTACGTCAAGCACGGCGCAACCGGCAACGGTCTTTCCGAAAGCACACCCGGTTCGTTTGCAACAGTAGTTGCTATTATAAACGCCTCGTATGATGCAGACGACACGGTTACCATAAAGATCGTGAAGGGCGAGTATGACGACGTGGCTTCTGTGAAAAAAGCAGAGCTCGGCAACGTTTTCCACGCATCCATGGCAGATATTCCCGCGCATGCGGCAACTCTGCTTATTACGAGCGCAGATCCTGCAAGTCCCTCAAGACTTGCCTGGACAAACACTTACATGGCAGAAAACAACAAGGGTGGAAATATCGCTCTTACCGGTCCCACAATTCTTAAGGATATCAAGATGATAGATTCGAGAATCAACTACTATTGGGACTTTTACTGCATGGGTTATGATCTCAAGATCGATTCGGGAGTCAAGTGGTATTCCAGCTCCTACAACGCCACATCTGACGCCTTCACCTTTGAAGGAAGATCATACTCCGGCGGTATCGGCGGCGGCGCAAGACAGACAAAAACCTTCACCTCTCCCCAGGTGATCGAGTTTGCCGACAACGCGACAAAAGGTTTCTCCTACATCAACTTCACCGGTTACAACAACTCGGGTATAATGACCTTTAACGAAAACGTAACCATGAAGATCGGCGCAGGAAACACCTGCAACCTTACGGTTGACAACATGGCAAACACCTACGCTCTCTTCAAGAAAAACGTAAATGTTGTGCTCGACGGCACAACTCTTAAAGGAATCATCAACAGATCCGACAAGACCGACGCTTATCAGCCCGTTATTGAAGGCGCTTTCCAGCTTATCCGCAACAACGGCGCAACGGTCGGAACAAACAGCTTTACTGCATACAAGGACACGACAAGAGCAGAATCCGCTGATATATATGACCTTACGGTTGAAAGCGGCGCTGTTCTTGACGTAACAGATACCGCAGGTAAATATTCTGTGGACTCGGATCGCATTGTATATGCTCAATCGCAGGATCTTAAGACCGCCTGGTACTCGGTTGACGGTTATATCACCATCACAGAGCCCGGCACCTACACCATAAAGACCGCAAATTCTGTTGATGCAGTGAAGAATGCTCTTGCCATTCCCTCTTTCTCGTCGATATACGTATTCGACAGTTGGAAAGACGACGGCAAAGGCACCATTTCTGCCACCACCAAAGAAAACGAAGGACTTAAATACTACGTCAAGAGCGGCGCGACGGGTGACGGAACCTCTCCTGCCACTCCTTGCAGTATGAAGACTGCGATGACAGCTCTTAATGCAAACGACGGCTTCATTTTCGTCATCGGTGACTACACGATCTCGGGCGCAGATTACGCTTCACACTCGGGACATATCAGCATCGAAGGATATGAAGAAGGTGCTTCCATCACATCGAACGCAGGAGACGGCATAAGCTTTGGCGGTCCCGTCACATTGAAGAACATTACATACAAGCGCGGCAACAATGCATATGTTGTAACACGTGGAAAAGACATAACCTTTGACGAAGGCTTTTCGACCACGTCGAGTGATGACTGGTTTGTTTTTGGCGGAAGTCAGGGCGCCTCGTCGACAGACGACATCAACGTAACGGTAAACGAAGGCAACTTTACAGGAAAATTCAACGTGGGTGCCATCATGCCCGCATCGGCAGGATTTTCTGTTAAAAATGATGCCAACATCAACATAAACGGCGGATCGGTTTCCAACATTCTTCTCGGTTCGACAAGCTGGGGCGCTTGCGGCGCAACCACCTTTGAAAAGAGCGTTGTTATCATGCACAACGGCGGATCGATAGGAAAAGTTTCTGCCATTGCCACAGGCAACGGCAGTCCCACCGCCATCAAAGGCTCGCTTGTTGTTATAAGCAACAACACCACATCCCCCGTATACGATTCGACACTTGACAGCATTTCGGCAGGCGGAAAATATTTCATCACGTCGGGCGAGGGCGGAAGCATTGTTCCCGCGGTTGATGAGGAAGGCAACGCCATTGCAGGAAAATTCATTCTTACCATCGACAGCGATGCTATAAATAACGCCCTTGTAGAAAACGGCGATAATGTCACAACAATTACCGAAAGCGGTGAGATAACCTTGAATCCCGGCACAACAAAGATATCCTACGGTTTCTATCCTCCCAACCCCGGTAAGACCATACCCATGACCTGGAAAGAGATGGACAAGGGATATATCACTCTTATCTTTGACGACGTAAGAACAGATTTCCAGAAGATCTTTGAGATCGTAAGCAAGGAATACAACCTGCCTCTTTGCGCCGCTGTTCCTTCCAACAACATAAAGAACAACCCCACAGCTTTGCATGAGCTTCAGGACCGCGGCGGCGAAATTCTTTCGCATACCAAGAGCCACATGGTAATCAAGCCCTTTGTGACAAGCTGGGAAGACGTTGAAACCCAGCTCGGTGATTCTTACAAGATCCTCACAGAAGAAGGCTTTAACGTAAACGGTATTATTCTTGCGGGCGGTACCGGACAAATTGCAGTGACCGATACAGAATACCGCGGACTTATCGAACTTATCACCAACAAATATTACAAGTACTCCGACAAATACGGACTTTCCACCCAGTACTGGAAGCAGCGCAACTGGTTCTCGGGCAGAACACTCGATCAGCTCAAGGGTATTGTTGAAACCAACGCCACAAACAAGACGTGGGAAGTTATCTACGGCCACGATCTTACGGAAGTTTCCGAAGATAACCTCAGAGCTTTCTGCGAATACCTTATCGAACAGCAGAATGCAGGCAAGATCAAGGTCGTGACCTACAAGTACATGCACGAAAACTTTGGCGACTGGGAAAGCCCCGTTGACTTTGGCGACACCACATACACAGTTGAATTCTACGGCACAGACAAAGAAACAATTGTGGAAAAGCAGGTGATCGTTGAAGGCGAAGATGCAAGCTATCCCACAAGCTACACTCTTGCAGAAGGCTACACACTCGAAGGTTGGGACGGCAATATTCAAAACGTTGACAACAACCGCAAGGTATACGCAATTTGTAAGGACGCAAACGGCAACACCGTGGATTCCGACACCGACAGTGTTATCACTCCTCCCCCGTACGTTGCACCCACTCTCTTCTATGTTGACAGCGCAAACGGAAGCGATGCAAATGATGGTGAAACAGCAGAAACCCCCATTGCATCGATTGAAAAGGCAATAAGTCTTGCGGATTCCGCAAAGCCCTTTGAAGTAAAGATCATCGGCTCGTATCTTTTGCCTACCAATCTCCAAGGCTACACCGGAATGCTTACTATTTCGGGATATAACGCAAATTCCGAGCTTTACACCACAGCCAACGGCGGATACTCGGTGAAATCTCCCCTCACTCTCAAAAACATCAAGTTCACCAACGGACTTTACGCATGGATTTCTCTTTGCGGAAACAAAGTTGTTCTTGGCGAAAACGTAACAGTTTCGGGCAGCCATCAGATAGTTGCCGGCGGAAACTACGGCACACAGGGCACGGGAGTTCACGATGTTGAGATATCTTCGGGCACCTGGAATAAGATGGTCCTCGGTTCTATCGCCGCAAGCAGCAACCACACTGTATCGGGCGATTCCAAGCTTGCAATAACAGGCGGCACGATAAACAACCTTATCATCGGCGGCGACGGTTGGTCGTCAGGCCACAAGGGCGTTGTGTTCAACTCGAACGTTGCGATAAAGGCAGACGGCGGCACGATCAAGGTTATCAAGCTTGGTCTTAACAACTACGCTCCCACCATAAACGGCGCCGTAATGGCGATATTCAACAACGGCACGACCGTAACAACGATCGATACCACAGTTGATAACCTTGCAAACAAATATCTCGTCTTCTCAGGCGAGGGCGGAAAAGTCGATTTCGTATACGAAAACGGCAAGACTGTTGCAGGCAAGTTTGCAATCACTCCCGACGAGGGCAACTACGCCATCCTTGAAAACGGCGGAAAAGAAACTTACATATACTCTCCTTGCGAAATCACACTTTCAACAGGCACCACCAACGTAACCTACGGTGACGTCAACGATCTTGATATCGTTATCAAAGTAAACGACGGCACAAAGGATCACGTTTTCGGTGCAGAAGACGGTGTTACCATAACGGCAAGCGGTAAGATTACCTTCCCTGCCGACATTATAAAAGCAGGTCACCTCTTTGGCGGTTGGTATTCGGACGAAGCGCTCAACACACCCATTGCAAACGGCAGTAACGTTACCGCTGGCACAAAGATCTATGCAAAATGGATAGAGCTTTCCGAAAAAGACTTCTACTGCGAGGGTGTACAGATCAGAATCAAGGAGCCCACAGGTCTCAGATTTATCAACAACATCACCCACGAAACAAGAGCTGCTCTCGTTGCTCTTAACAGTGCAAATGCGGTGATTGATCCCGAAAACGAAGCATTCAATGCAAGCAACGGAATAAGCTACGGCACCATCGTTGTTCCCAGCGCCGTTCTTCCGGGCAAAAAGCTTGAAAAGGGTGCGGTTTACTCTTACAACGAAAAGGACTATGCGGCAAAAACCGTTCCCGCAAAGAACACCTTTGAAATTCTTGACGGACACGACAGATACACCGCGGTACTTATCGGTATTTCCGACGAAAACCTTGCAACAAACTACAGTGCACGCGCTTATGTAACCTACACCGACGCTTCGGGCGTTGAACACACGGTATACGGCGAGCAATACAGTGCAAACATGTACAAGGTAGCATCGGTAATTTACGAAAACGGCGCAGAATGTTGTCCCGAAGAAAACAGAGAAGAAGTTCTTTCGTTCCTTTACAACAACATTCTTTCCAAGACCGACGGTGTTAAAAATCCCCTTGCCAACACCTATCGCGCACTTAAAAACGACAAGAAGCTCACTGTCGGCTACCTCGGCGGCTCTATCACCTACGGCTCGTCGGCCGCAAAGCTTGTACAAAACGGCACAGTTTCCGCAACAGGCGGCGACATAAACCTTTCGTACGTAAACAGAACCACAAGCTGGCTTAAAGAAACATTTCCCGAAGCCGAGATCGAAGCGATCAACGCAGGTATTTCGGACACGGCAACAAACTTTGGCATCTTCCGTCTTGAAGATCACCTTATGAACGAAAACGGCCACGATATGCCCGATCTTGTGTTTGTGGAATTTACATCCAACGACTGGACATATTCCGCAGACATCGAGCAGACAAACGCCGATATTTCCCGTCAGATCGAATCGCTTGTAAGAAACATTTATGCGGCAAATCCTCACGCTGATATCGTATTCGTATTCACCGCAAGAAGCGAATCATCCGCATCCCGTGCGGAATATATCAAGATAGCACAAAGCTACGGCATCGAATGCATCGACATGGGTATTCCCATGCAGGCGCTTATGACACAGAACGGCGCCACGAACGAATCTGATGGTAATTACCGCTATACCGTAGACAATCTGCATCCGAGCGCAGAGGGATACGGCATATACTTTGAGCAGATCAAAAATTTCCTTGCAGAGCTTCTCGTTGACACTCCCGTTTACTTCCCCGCAAAGAAAGACCACGCGGCGAATATGCCCGAGCAGATAAACCGCTCGCTCTGGCTTAATCCTTCGATCATCCCCGCATCCGAATTTACAGTATCGGGCACCGCAACAGCAGGCGCAGGTCTTACCTCGTCGATGTACGGCACCGATACTGCGGCTGAAAACGTTGCGGTGACAAAAGATTCTGTCATCTTCTCCGGCACAGATGCCACAGCGGAATTCACCTTTACAGGTACAGCATTCGGACTTATCTTTGGCATGAACGCATCCGGCTTTGATATCGAATATCAGATCGATGGACACGGCTGGAAAAAGGCAGAAATAGACGAAGACCTGCTCGCTTTCCAGAAATATGCACACACCCAGCTTATCGTATTTGAACAAGAGCTTGCCTACGGCACCCACAAGATCCAGCTTAAGTTCAATCCCACAAGCGACGGAACTGTAAACGTTCGTATCGGAGGTGCCGCCGTGGCAGGTGTGGACAACGGATTTGGCAAAATGTTTGCTCTTACCATCGACGATGGTCCAGAAATCCCATCTTCCGGTATGCTTCTTGATATTTTCGAGAAGTACGGTGTTCATGCAACATTCTTCGTTATGGGTGTAAAATGTAACGCAAGCACAAAAGAAGTATTGAACAGAATGCTTTCTGCAGGTTGTGAGATCGGCAACCACGCAAACTCCGGCGCAACGATCCATCAGCTTTCCAAAGAAGCTGTTCTTGAAAACTTTAATGCTTGTCAAAATGCAGTTTATGCACAGACGGGCGTTTATCCAAAGGTTTTCAGAGCTCCCGGCCTTGCAATGTCCGCAGATGCTTTCTCGGTAATTCCGATTCCCTGCATGGGCGGTTACAGCCTCAACGGCGACTGGAAAGCAGAAATGACTTATGAAACACGACTGACAAGACTCCGCAAAGCCATCGGCGACGGACGCGTTGTTTTGATCCACGACATGGAACAAAACGCGCCCGTGCTTGAAGTTGTGATCCCCGAAGCGATAAATAACGGTTACAAGATAGTAACCGCCACAGAACTTTATACTCTTCGCGGATATGCGACCCCCAAGTACGCCGAAGTTCAGTACGAAGAATTTGCAAAGTAATCAAAAAACAGGGTGATACATTATGTCAAATCAAATCAAAAGCACAGACAAACTCGTTGCCCTTACCATCGACGATGGGCCAAAGGTTTCTTCATCAAACGCTATTCTTGATATTCTTGAAAAATACGGAGCCCACGCCACATTCTTTGTTGTCGGCACAAGCTGCAACGAAAACACAAAGAGCGTGCTTAACAGAATGCTTGAAGCAGGATGTGAAATAGGAAACCATTCCAACCGCTGGTCGTCGGTTGCAGAGCTTTCAAAAGAAGAGGTTCTTAACGACTTCAACGCATGCCAGGAAAAGGTTTACAGCCTTACGGGATTCTATCCCTCGGTATACCGCGCTCCCGGATGCGCAATGTCCGAAACCTCATACTCGGCAATTCCCGTTCCCGTACTTAACGGTCACAACATTGGAACCGACTGGGAGGTTGACTACCCCTACGAAAGCCGACTTGCGGCTTTCAGAAGAGCGGCAGGCGACGGACACATTATCCTTATGCATGACAAAGACGAAAACGTTCCCATGCTGGAAGTGGCAATCCCCGAGCTTATCGCGCAGGGCTACAAGATCGTAACCGCCACAGAGCTTTACACTCTTCGCGGATACTCTCTTCCCAAGTACGCACAAGTACAGTACAAAGAGTTTAAATAACAAAAAACATCACCGTGCCACAGGCGTTGTGTTCCTAAGGACACAACGCCAACTCTATTCGCCTTCGGCGAGTGATATTGCTTCGCAGTGATATTCGGCTTACGCCGAGTGATATTCGCTTCGCGAGTTTAGAGGCGAATAGAATATCACTTCAAGACAATGTCTTGAAATATCACTTTTGCGATAGCAAAAATATCACGCTGTCGAAGACAGCATATCACCAAAAACTATCAGGAAATGCGCACTTACTCCCCACCCAAGGTGGTAAACTGTGCATAAAAAACAGCCGATACGGAAATAAATCCATATCGGCTATTTTACTGTCCTTTAGAACCCGTGCCCCATGGCACGGTGATTTTTTTGTTGCCTTATCATACAAGATCGCTGTATTTAAAAGTTTGGGGTTTGTTTGCGCAAAGAGATATATTTTTCTTTGCGCCGTTGGTGCCGAGCGATACAAAAACCGCAACGTCGCGATCGCTTGAGATAGTGAATTCTTTAAGCTTTCCGTCCTGCCACGATACGTCAACAGAACAGCCGCAACGGGTTCTGATTTTTTCGATGCTTCCGTTTTTCCATTCATCGGGAAGCGCAGGAAGAAGAATGATACCATTCGTTGTGCTCTGAACAAGCATTTCGCCCACGACGGCAATGATTCCGAGGTTTGAATCTATCTGGAACACCGGCTCGGGATAGGACATATTTACGCCAAGCAGGCTATCAAACAAGGTATCGGAAAGGTGAGCTCGAAGTTTTTGGTATGCCCTGTCCCCTCTTCCCATTCTTGCCCACGCGCCTGCATAGCAGCAGTTTGCAAAGCTGCGTGTGGTGACGTCTCGGACTTCAAGAGTTTTCTTTGCGGCAGAGAGTAGCTCGTCGGACGAATCAAGCAGACAATGGCCGGGGAATACTCCGTAAAGAATAGCAAGCCAGAGATACGGAGTTGAAACACATTCAAACTGCCACTCGGTTATCAAGCCTTCGGAATTTATCGGTATGGGAGGAAATCTCTTTTGAACCTCATCCATTTGTAAAACAAGCTCTTTTTCGTCGGCGCCTATTATAACCGATGCCTGTCTTACGGCATCAAAGATCTCTGTTGCAAGCTCGTAATCAAAGGTGGAGCCTGCACCCACGGCAAAAACCGTGCCGTCGGGACGGGTAAATCTTCTTTCGGGCACAGTTGCGGGACAGATGCCAAGGCTTCCGTCGGGCATCTCACACATCATATCAACGGCAAAAAGTGCACTGCCGCGAAGAACGTGATAGTACTTTTTCAAAAATTCCACGTCGCGTGTGAAAAGATAGTGCTCCCAGACGTTTATGCTGAGCCAAATGCCTGCCGTCGGAAAGAGTGCCCACATATTATCTGTTTCGCCAAGACCTGCGGGAACAGTAGCGCACCAGAGATCCACGTTGTGGTGGGCACAAAAGCCTCTTGCACCGTAAAGCTCGGTCGCTGTGGCGGCACCCGTGTGGGATATTCCGTCAAGAAGCTGCATAAGCGGCAGATGACACTCGGACATATTCATGGCGTCGGCACCCCAATAGTTCATCTGGGTATTGATGTTTATTGTGTAATTACAGCTCCACGCAGGGCGCATATCCCAGTTCCATATACCTTGCAGATTTGCCGCTCTGGTACCCGGACGCGAGGAAGAATAAAGCATATATCTTCCGAAATCAAAGCATTGCTTTTCAAATCCCGCATCCTCATTTCCCTCGGCATATCTTTTCTTTCTCTCGTTTGTGGGAAGCTCGTCAAGCGCCTTATCATATTCGGGTGCAAAAACAACTCTCTTGAAATATTCTTCCATATCTGCAACATGGCTTTTGTATACCGAATCATAGCCTTTTTTGACAGCGGATGCGATTTTTTCTTTTGCCAAAGAGGTGATGTCAAGATCTCTTATGCAATAATCCTCGATGGCCTGCGTTTCGATAAACAATTTTGGATTATAGTTTGTTCCGATCCAAAGATATACAACCACTTCGGATGCGCCGACCACAGAAACTCCGCCGTTTTCTTCAAAAACCCTTTGAGCATCAGACACGATCTTTGCGTGACACTCGTATCGCAGTCCCTTTTGATACTCCCACTCTTCATCATAAACAATTGCCTGTCTGCAAGCGGCGGTATATTCAAGATACTGCGGCTCGACGTGGCGAGGAGCACGGGCAACAAGGGCGATCTCGTCTTTTTCGCATTTTACTGTGTTACGGATCTTGCCCGTAAGCTTTATGTTTGTTGATATTGCGCCCTTCTTGTCGCAAGTAAAGCGGAACACCATTATATCATCGGGTGCGCTGACAAAAGCCTCTCGGCGATACTTTACCCCATTTGCGGTATATTCGGTAAATGCAACTCCGCGCTTGATATCAAGACCGCGAACATAATCTCCGGCATCGGCGTGATCGGGACACGAAAAAAGAAGCTCGCCGGCCGGCAGATAGCTTTCGTTGTAGGGTCCTTGCAGGCGGTCTGCAAAATCCTCGGCAGCGTAATAATCGTTTTCTTCAAGCATCTTTTTTCTCAATCGCTTTGTAAAGCGCTCGTACGCATTGTATATCACGTTTGTTCGCGGATAGCCTGACCAGAGGGTGTCATCGTTAAGGTTGATTTTTTCGGCTTCTACACCACCGCAAACCATGGCGCCAAGTCTTCCGTTTCCGATGGGAAGAGCTTCGAGATATTTATTTGCAGGCTCTTTATAAAACAGAATTTCGTTGTTCATACACTGCTCCTTTGAAACAGAATGGATAGTAATCAAGTGCATCATATCATAATAAATGTCACTTGTCAACAATTATTTTTTGCCCGATAACTTGGCAAAAAATCAGATGCAGCATTAACTTGATTAAAAACACACAATACCACCACGAGCACACCTACCTTCCTTGACAAACCACGAATTATATGCTATAATGAGTTAAAATAAATGTTAACTTTGGCATTTTTCACATTTTTGTTTGAGGAGGTATACTATGCTTTCGCTATACTTTGTTTTCTGCGAAATAGGAATTGTGCCCATAACCATAATCATCGCGGTCACTCTTGCGATCTTCAGTCTTCTTTGTGCTTTCAAAAAAACAAGAATCATGATTGCCATAACCATCGTAATTTCAGTTTTGCACGTCATCACTTTTGCAAGCGCGCTTAGTTCTGGCTCTAACGATTATATTATACCATTGGTCGCAACAACCTCCACATTCGAAACGTCGGTGCCTTTTCTTGCGGCGCATCTTGCACGTCTTTACATCAAGGAACACAGTTCTCCCCCTGCCGAATAAATCACAAAATGCAAATACCGTTCACAAAGCAAAAAGCTTGTGAGCGGTATTTTTATTTATTTGCAAGGCTGTAGCTTTCCGAAAATTTAGCAGGAGAAAGACCGAATTCGATTTTGAACACCTTGTAAAAATATCCCAAATTCTGAAAGCCGCAAAGATAGCAGATGTCGATGATAGAATTGTTGGAATTGAGAAGCAGGTTTGCAGCGTAGTTTACACGAAGTTTATTTATATATCCCGAAAGAGTTACGTTCATATACTTTTTTATCACCCTCGACAGATGCTCTCGGCTTTTTCCGCAAAGTTCTGTCATGCGCTCGGCGCCTGCAGTGAAGTTTTCGACCTGCTCCATCTCCTGCAAAACATGTATAAGCCAAAAGGGCATATTGTCAGCACGCCGGTCGGGCATATCGTAAAAATGCTGAACGAAAACATCGGCAAGGATGGTCTTTACGCGAAGTTTAAGCGCAGTTTTGTTTTTCCAGTTTATGGTATTTAACTGACCGAGAAGAAAAAGCAAATGCTCCTTTGCCGTAGGCGAAAGAATGACGGTGGGAGGAGACGGGGCATTGAGAAGCTTATTTATCGGAAAATCGTCTGCCGAGAGATATTCAAACAGCGCACGGGCGATCTCTTTTGTAAATGCAAGATTGATATACTCTGTGTTCCTTGATTTTTCGTCCTCGTACAAAAATCCGTGGGTGTCATCAGGGCGGATAAACACGAGACTTCCCGCAGGCAGGGTATGCAGCTCGCCGTTTATCCAATGGCGAACACCCTTTGTCACCGTTACGAATATCTCGTAATATTCGTGACTGTGGGGATAGTAAATATCATTATGACCGTATATATACTGATAAAAACACCCTGTGGAAGCTTCGGTATTATCCGAAACTTTTAGTCTTGGATACTTCATATCAAAAACCTCGATATCAAAATAGTGTAATTATTTTATCATATATCTCGTAGATTTTCAATAGGCGTTTTGTTATAAATATAAGTGAACACAAAAACTTTTTGGAGGCACATATGAAAAAGATTCATCTGCTTTGCAACGCACATCTCGACCCTGCATGGCTGTGGCGCTGGAACGAAGGCCTGGCGGAGGCTATATCCACCTTCCGTGTGGCAGCGGATTTTTGCGAAAAATACGACGGATTTGTTTTTAATCACAACGAAGCGTTGCTTTATGAATGGGTGGAAGAGCACGAACCTGCGCTTTTTGAAAGGATAAAAAAGCTCGTTGCTCAAGGGAAATGGCGCATAATGGGCGGATGGTATCTGCAGTCCGACTGTGTCATGCCCTCGGGCGAGAGTCTGATTTCGCAAATAGAGCTTGGAAAAAGCTATTTCAAAGAAAAATTCGGTGTTGAACCCACCACCGCCATAAACTTTGACCCGTTTGGTCACACAAGAGGTCTTGTTCAGATTCTGAAATCCACAGGTTATGACAGTTATCTTTTCATGCGGCCCCGGATTTTCAAAGGAGATTTTATTTGGGAAGGATTTGACGGAAGTCGCATACTTGCCCACGGATGTGACTCGTACAACACCCTTAAAGGATGCGCCTGCGACAAGGTGAAAAAGCACGTTGAAACAAGCCAAAAAGACGTAGACCTTTGCCCATGGGGCATTGGAAACCACGGCGGCGGACCTTCTGAGATTGACCTTAACGAAATAAACGCTTATATCAAGCAAGCCAATGTGGATATCGTTCATTCGTGTGCAGAGGACTATTTTGCACAGGTGGACAAAAACGATCTTCCCGTCGTCAAAAGCTCCCTTATTCCCACCATGGTGGGTTGTTATACCTCGATGTCACGGATAAAGCAGGCTCATCGTAAGCTTGAAAACATGATCGCCGTAACAGAAAAGATCATGAGCTATGCGGATATGGCGAAAGCTTTGGATTTTGATACAAAAAAGATGACAGAAGTAAAAAAAGCCCTCGCTTTCTGCCAGTTCCACGACATTCTTCCCGGATCGGGTATAAAGCCTGTGGAGGAGGACTCTTTGAGAACCATGTCGTATGCGCAGGAGATTGCAGAAAAGCTTTACAACAAAGCTTTTCTAAAATTGTGCGCAGGTCAGAAAAAAGCCGAGGACGGTATCATTCCCATCATGCTTTTCAACCCTCATCCATATGAGATAGAGGGAGAATTTGAGATCGGCTTTATGCTGGCAAATCAAAACTGGAATGACGGAGAAACCACCATTGCCACCGTTTTTGATGAAAGCGGAAACGAGCTTTTGACGCAAAACGAAAAGCCTGAATGCACATTCGCGCTCGACTGGATACAGAAAGTAAGCTTTTTTGCAAAAGCCGCACCGTCTTCTATCACACGGTTTAACTGCAAGCTTGAAACGGTTAAGACTGACAAGCTTGAAAAGACAGAATATGACAAAGACCGCATTGTTATTGAAAACACCCGAATGAAAGCTGTTATCAGCCGCAAAACGGGACTTATCGAGCACTATGAGGTGGACGGAAAGCTTCTTGCCAAAAACGCAGGAATCATAGAAGTATACCGCGACAACGAAGACCCATGGGGAATGACAGTTGATTCGTTCGGCGAGTTTGAGGGCACATACAGCCTGATGAGTGACAGCGCTGTCAACGAATTTATCGGCTATCCCGACGAAAACGCGCAGAACGTGCGTGTCGTGGAGGACGGCAAGGTCAGAATCAAGATACAAGCGTTTTTTGAATACAAGAGCTCTACCGCAGTTGTGGAATACACCATACCCAAAAACGGCATATACATCGACACAAAGCTTATCATCAACTCTACCCTGCCCAACAAGATGATAAAATACCGCCTTGACCTCGGATTTTGCGGCAAGCCTTACGGGCAGACCGCCTTTGGAAGCGAAGAACTTTTTGCCGACGGCAAGGAATGTGTTTTTCACAAATGGTGCTCGATGGAAAACGAGAATACCGGAGTTGCCGTGTTAAACCGCGGCACCTACGGCGGAAGTTTTGCACCGGACTGCATGAAAATCTCGCTTTTGAGAACTCCTGTATATTCCACACATCCGATTCTTGACAGACCCCTTGCTCCCCACAACAGATTTCTTGAGCACATCGACATCGGCGAGCGGAGATTTGAGTTTAGAATAACAGACACATGCGAGCTTGACAAAAACGCCCAAATTTTCAACGAAGAAGCGGGTCTTCTTTCGTTCTTTCCTTCGGGCGAAGGAAGAAAGATATCCTCTGCAGTCGAGCTTTGCGATCCTCGCATTATCCTTTCGTCCATAAGGAAAAAGGACGGCAAATATATACTTACCCTTTACAACACATCCGACGAGGAAGTAAATGCAAAAGTCACAATACGCAGCAAAAACGAGGACGTCAGCGTAAGCTTTTTGAAACACGAGCTTAAATTTGTGGAGATATAACAAGCGCCGATTGACAACAATGCAAAAATATATTGACCGGTGCATTTTCAAAATTTTCTTGTTTTTTCAGCCAACCTGTGTTATCATATAAGAAAAAACGAAAGCAAGGTATTTGTATGAAAATCGGTATGTCCATATTCGGCGAAATATCCCACGAAAAGGTGGCATCTTTGTTAAAGAAAAACGGAATAGACAGAAGCTTTATCGGCTCGGAAACCGAAGATTTTGACAAGGTGATGAAAATTTATACCGAAAACGGCATCACAATGGAAACTCTGCACGCGCCTTTTCACGGCATAAACGGCATGTGGTCGGACGATGACGAAAAGGGTGATGCCATGCTTGCACGGCTTTTTGACAGTGTTGACAAATGCGCAAAATACGGCATTCCGACGACTATCGTTCACGTTTCGAGCGGACGTCCCATGCCCGAAATAAGCGAAAAGGGTGTGGCACGCTACGAAAAGCTCTTTTGCTATGCAAAGGAAAAGGGCGTTAAGGTTGCTCTTGAAAATCTGCGATACCTTGAAAATCTCAAATATTTTATGGATCGCTACGATTTCCCCGTTTTCTGCTGGGATACGGGACACGAAAACTGCTATACCGACAATGTAAAGCACATGGAATATTTTTCCCAAAGACTGGGCGCACTGCATATCCACGACAATCGCGCGGTTAAGGATGCCGACGACCATCTTTTGCCCTATGACGGAAACATTGATTTTGAAGAAGTTGCAAAATACATTGCGGCAAGCGGCAAGGATATCACCGTTATGCTTGAGATATGCCGCAGTGCAAAAACAGACGGCAAACCTTTCTACGACGATATTTCCGACGAAGAATACGTTGAACGCGCAGTATCTTCGGCAAAGAAGATTGCCTCAAGAGTAAACGAACTTCGTGCAAAAGCATAAAAGTATCAACAACAAAACACCGCGTAAATGTGCAAAAAACTTTTTTCGTCCATTTATTGAAAAATCGTTTATTTTTTTCACTTTTTGTGATAGTATTAAGGTAATGTTAAAAACAAAGGCTTTTTAATGAAAGGAGCTTACTTATGAATTACGCAGATGAAAAAACACTTGGTCAGATAGACGCAAAAGCCGAAGAACGCAAGAACAGAATACTAAACGCAAAATCGGAATATCCTCGAACTGCCCAAAAAATATATGTTTCGAACAACGGCGACGACAACAACAACGGCGAAACCCCCGAAACCGCCATTGCAACGCTTGGCAAACTGAACGCCATGGACATAAAGCCCGGTCAGGTCGTGCTTTTTGAAAGAGGCGGCGTTTGGAGAGGTCTTTTGTGGGCACGCACCTGTGTAACATATTCTGCCTACGGCGAGGGCGAAAAGCCTAAGCTTCTCGGAAAAGGCGGCACCGCCGAAGGAAAAGAAAGCTGGGAAAAGACAGATGTACCCAATGTGTGGGTTATGACAAGAGAGATACCCGACGATGTCGGAAACATTCTTTTTGACGGAAAATACTATTCAAGAAAGCGTTTTTCTGCCATTGAAAAAGAGCTGCCCGACGGCAGAAAAGAATGGACACGTCCCGACGGTGTCGGTCCTTACAACGGTCTTTCGGACCTTAAAGAAAATCTCCAGTTCCATCACGACAAAACCGACAACAAGGTTTATCTTTACTGCGACAAGGGAAATCCCGGTGAAGTTTACAAGACAGCCGAGGTCGTTTGCAAAGGACATTGCATCCAGCTGGCAAGCGGATGCACCATTGACAATATTTGTGCAATGTATTCGGGCTCGCACGCCATGGGCGGCGGATATGCCGTAAAGGTAACTGTCCGTAATTGCGAGATAGCCTGGTGTGGCGGCTCGTTCCTTTCTGACACCACTCTTTACGGAAACGCAGTTGAACTCTACGGAAGCTGCGACGGCTTTTACGTTACAGACAACTATATCCACGACATATACGACACAGGCATTACCCATCAGTACTGGTCAACAACAGTGCCTGCTTATATGCACGACTGCCGATATGAGCGCAATCTTATCGAGTACTGCTATTGGAACATTGAATATGTTGCGCGAGGCGACTATGCAGATGACAACCGCATGAGCGAAATTTACATACGCGACAACATTCTTCGCCACGCAGGCGAAGGTTGGGGAAACGTCCGTGCAGGCGGCGGAAAAACAGGTGCCCACATCAAAGGTTGGCCTATTGAAAGCCCTGCGGATAATATGTATTTCAGCGGCAACATTTTTGACAGATCAAGCTCGTATCTCATCGATTGCGGCATGAGCGATGAAAAATATATGCCCGTGATGGAAGGCAACACCTATATCCAGTATGATGGCGCTCCCTGGGGATATTGCGGAGTTAATGATCCGCAGGGCAGACGAAGAGACGGCGGCGATCAGTACGGCGGATCTTGTCTGTTCTTTGACGAAAATCTCGAAAAAGACCTTGCCGAAAAGGTAAAAGAAAAGAACGCCGTTGTTTACGCAATCAAAAAGTAATTCCTTTTTGTTTTACAAATATCATCAGCGATCTTGAAAAAACAACGTTAAAATAACTTTGTAAATTCAGCAAGGGAATGTATGCAATGATAAAAGCAACAAAAGATATTATAAATGAATTTAACCTTTCTTTTGAAAAAAGAAAAAAGCAAATTCTTGAAAGTGCAGACCATGTTAAAATAGACGGTACAACATATTACGTAAGCAACGGCGGAAACGATCAAAACGACGGACTTACCCCGAAAAGCGCGTGGAAAACACTTGAAAAAGTATCCTGGGCTGATTTAAAATATGGTGACGGAGTGCTTTTTGAAAGAGGCGATTTGTTCCGCGGATGCATAAAAACAAAACCCGGTGTTACTTACGCCGCTTTCGGCTGTGGTGATAAACCCAAGCTTTTTGCCGGAAATATCGACCTTGCAGATGATACAAAATGGTCACTTGTTGATTCTCGTGCAAATATATGGAAGTATGCAGACAAACAACCGGACCCCGGAACTCTTGTTTTCAATAATGGCGAAAAATGTGCAAACAAACTGATACCCTCATACATCGAAGGCAAGTTTGTTGTAAGGGAAAACCCTCAAAAAAGCTTTATTATGCACATTGAAATGAAAAACGACCTTGATATGTATTGGGAGTTTGACGAAAAACTCACCACTTCTCACCGCCACCCCGTAAGCGGAGAGGATTTTCCCGTGCCCGATGTAAACGGAGCGCTTGGTTATATTTATTTAAGATGTGATAACGGTAACCCGGGAGATGTTTTTAATTCTATTGAAAATGTAGCAAGAAGCCATATGTTTTATGTTGGGCAGAACAAGGGTGTTAAAATAGATAATCTTTGTATAAAATATGTTGGTATGCACGGAGTAGCGGCAGGTATATATGTGGAGGATTTAACTGTTACCAACTGCGAATTCGGCTGGATCGGCGGTACCATTCAGCACTATTTTGGACTTGACCCAAACTATCCCGAGGGCGGCAGAGGCACAGTTACCCGTTTCGGTAACGCAATAGAAGTGTATGGCGGATGCAAAAATTACACAGTATCCAACAACTATATCTACGAGGTTTACGATGCGGGCATAACACACCAGGTTACCACAAGCACTAAACTATCTATGTCTGATATCAAATACGAAAACAATCTTATAGAAAACTGCGTTTATGGTATAGAATATTTTTTGAATCAGATAGACGGCGAGAATGAAAGTTGTATGGATAACGTGATTATAAAGGCGAACTTTATCCGAAATTCAGGCTATGGCTGGGGTCAGCAGCGCCACAACAAGCACACCCCCGCTGCAATAAAAGGTTGGAGTTATGTAAATACAGCGAAAAACTACAGTATAACGGATAACATTTTTGACAGATGTGCATATAGATTACTTCACCTTGTGGCGCTTGAAAAGACAAGTCTTGCTTATATGGACGGTAATACATACATTCAGCATTTAAATGGCAAAATAGGTCAGTATGGCGAAAACAAAATAAAAGAACCTGAAAATATAACATTTGATATGAATGCAGACAATGTTATTGCAAATGTTTTTGGCGACAAAAATTCAAAAGTATATTATATAGATTAATAAATAAAACTGCGGTGATGTGTTTTAATATAACATGAAGACAGGAATTAAAATGAAGCCATTGTGTTATGGTTTATAATTAATCGAAAATATTGTAAAGGAGATTATATCTAATATGATTTTTGCAAACGATTTCAAGGGTAAAAACGACAGCGAAATCATTAATAACGCTATCCGTCACAGAACAGGTGATGGAATTGTGGTTATCGATGAAAGATTATCAGATATTGAACCGGAAAGAACGTTCTGGCTTCTTGATGAAGCAATTCTGATGCCCGAAAACACAACTGTTATTCTTCGTAATTGCAAGCTGAAGCTTTCGGACAGATGCAGAGATAACTTTTTCAGATCAGCAAACTGCGGCATTGGAATAAACATTCCGGAAAGAATAAAAAACATCCATATAAAAGCCGAAGGTCTTTGTATTCTTGAGGGTGCCGACCGTCCAAGAGCAACCGGTGACTCATCAAAACTTCTTCATTGCCCCTGTCCTCACCGTCCGGAAGATATTCGTGCAATAAGGGCAGATTGGGTGAAAAAAGAGCACCTTGATTCAGGAAACATCGATTTTTGGGATATACACAATCATTCGTACGGCACAGACTCTCAAAATCCGGAAGAATCACAATACGGTGATTGGCGCGGGATCGGAATTCTTTTCGCAAACGTCAGTGATTTTTCAATTTCAGGGGTTCGCATCATCAGATCACACGGATGGGGAATCTCGCTTGAGGCATGCGACAATGGTAGAATCGAAAAAATAGATTTTGACGCAACCATGTACAAAGAAATTGACGGAATGCTTATGAATATGGAAAACCAGGATGGAATCGATTTAAGAAACGGCTGTCATCATATCATAATTTCAGACATAACAGGACATACCGGTGATGATGTAATCGCACTTACAGCGATTGCCTCCCCGAATTTTCGTCCGGGTGGCTCTTTTAGAAGCACTCACGTCATGCACAACGATTGGAATATAAGAGAGCGGGATATTCACGATATTATAATACGCAATGTTATAGCACACTCTTATCTCTGTTACACCATAAGACTTCTCCCTGCTTTTTCAAAAATTTACAATATAGTAATCGACGGTGTAATCGACACAGCTCCCACTTGTAATGCAAGCGCAGGTACCCTATTGCTCGGCGACATGGGAGATTATGGAGAAAATTACCCCGACAGCCTTGCAAACATCACAGTTTCAAATATTGTGTGCAACAGCAAAGGCGCTGTTTGCGTTGAAGGTTTTCTCACCGATTCTGTAATATCAAACATTATAAATAAAAACCCGGATTGCCCCGCTATCAAAGTATCCAGGGAAAACGGACTAAAAAATACCATCACAAGTAATACTACAACTGTCCAAAAATAAAGCATCGCCGCATCCATGCGTTTTCAACTCCATCTACTCAAAATTGCATTTTTTCGTAAAATACAACCATCAACATACACTATCCCCAACAAACAAAAGCCCCACAACGAAACCAAACTTTTCGTTGTGGGGTGATTTGTAATTTTATAAAAATTGTGAAATTGTGTGGTGGAGGCGACCGGTACCTTCTTATTATCACGAAATGAGTTAAATGGTGGGGCTTGATAAAACCGACTCCGCACCGGATCTGGCTTTAATAGTCATATCGTGGCGTGGGAATGAGGAGGTGTGTTAAGTCCAAAAGTTGTAGTTTTCTGCTTACAATAATTTTGCAACCCATTCGCCTTGATATTCTTCCATAAAACCATGTGCCACTTTGTGCATAGTAATCGTAGCATAGTCATCCTTGAATGAAAAAATGACCAACAAGTTTGCAAAGTATTTATCAATTATTTGAATTTTTAAAAGTAGCTTTTTTTCTTCCCGCCAAGCGGCAGATGCTGCACAATCATACAAAAAACCATCAGTTGTAGGGCGGCAAGCCACTTCATTGGAATATCCAAATTGAGGAAACTTCCCGAAAATATTTTTATCAAAGCCAAATTTGATGGTCTTTTCACCTTGCGCATTGGTATATCTGAATTCTCCCTCTTTTTTTGAAAAAAGCAAAGAAAAATCTTTGATACCTGTTGGGTTATTATTGCAAATAAATTTTTTGCCATTTATTTCTTTGGCAAAAGCCGAAGCAATATTCCCTTTTAAAAAATCAAGTTCCAGACTATTTTCAATTTTTTTAAGTTCTTCATATGCCTCATTATCTTCGGGTAAAGGTTCGTCGTGTGAGTTATCAACAATAATCTCATAAAAAGCTGACATAATAAGTGCTTTGGCACCGTCAAATCCTTGATTATCCGATGTGATCACAAAAATTAAATCCTTATCAGGCAGGCAAACAGCAAACTGGGCACCCAACTGACTCTTGATCAGATCGCTGATAAATGCCACGTCAGCAAATTTCATCTCTGTCATTTGTTCCGTCAGGAACTCGGAATCACCGTCATGCAGTATATCACAAAGCAAAGGATACTTCTTGCAAAATCCGCCTTGCTTGAAACAGACAAAGCTATCTCCCTCATCGCAATGGACAACGGTTTTATGAATTTTTCTCATTTCAGCAGTGCGTTCCGCCTTTCCGAAGGGATATCACCCACGGAATTCCGACGGATACACCGAACCACCCCGCCCATATGACGAAAAGATAAAAACGGCGAATAACAGAAGGCACTTGTCACAGTAAATTTTCTTCTTTAAATTGTTGACAACAAAGTCTCTCTATGTTACAATAAGGCTCGAATAAAAAACTTCTTAATTATACATCAGGAGGTCGACAAAATGTTTGAAAATATGACTCTTAAGGAAAAGGTATATCAGACATTCATAACTTATCCATACCACATTTCAAAAGAAGGCACCTTTGAAAAGTTTTTTGAAAAACATCCCTGCGGAGGTGTTTATTTTGCCAAACACGCGGTACATGATCTTGCCCGGGAGATGGAATCCGGCGCTATCGCTCCGAAAGATTTTGTAAAAAACTGTCGGAATGCTTCAAAAAATCCCCTTATCGTATGTGCAGACGGATGTACGATTGATGACGGATGCAATCCGGTATCGGCAACCGCTGTAGCCGCAACGCGAAATATGGAATTTGCCTATAATGCCGGAAAAACAATTGGTATGCAGATGAACTACAACCATGTTGACTGGGTTTTGGGACCTTGTACAGATATGTCGCTTTCGCGCACAAATTCCAGCATATCAACAACGGCTACAGATGATGCCGAGCTGAACGCGGCTATGTACAGTGCTTATGTACGCGGAATACAGGATCAGGGTGTTGCCGCAACCGTAAAGCATTTTCCGGGAATCGGACTTTATCACGTCAATTTCCACTATGCTCCCGGTAAAAACACGCAGTCTGTTGAAGAATGGGAAGCAACCTACGGAAAATCCTACAGAGCGTGCTTTGAGGCGGGATGTATGTGTGTCATGACATCTCACCTGACCTTTGAAGCATGGAGCAACAAGGGTGATGACGGTCATTTTCCGATTGCAACTTTTTCTTCCGATATCACAATAAAGCTTCTTAAAGAACACCTTGGCTTTAAGGGAGCTGTTGTTTCGGATGCTCTCATAATGGGAGGAATGGCTTGCGGAAATCAAATCGAAGATTCGGTGCAGGCATTTAAGAGCGGAGCAGATTTTCTTCTTTGGCCGCCTATGGAAACGGCAGACAGAATCGTTGAAGAAATTGAAAAAGGAAATATTCCGATGTCAAGGCTTGAGGATGCATTGTCACGCATCGAGCGAGTGCGCAATTTCCTCAATTACAAAGGAAAAGAAAGAGAATACGCACCTGTCGAAAAAAGCTTTCCAGAAAAAAATTACAAAGAAGTTGTAGACTCGTCCATAGCTCTCATACGAAACAAAGCAGGGCTTATTCCTTTGAATCCCAACACTCACAAAAAGGCTCTGATTATAGGTGTCGGCAGAGACGAAAACGAAATGAATGGAATAAAAAACCTTGACGAAGAACTTAAAAGCCGCGGATTTGAAACCGAATTTATGGAAGGTCTCTATAGCTGCTGGCAGGATCAGGTGGATGCAATACAAAATAAATTTGACGTTGTGATAGTGTGCTACAATATCCCTCTTATGTCTGTTGATTATTGCAAAATTTGTTTTTCTACCACATGGTCGGTGCACTTGCTTGACAGAGACAAAACCATTTTTGTGAATTTTAAAGATCCATATTTTGCTGACGACTATTTCCCCGAGGCAAAAACTTTTATAAACACCAACACATCCGGAGCAAACACGACTATTGCAAAAGCAGTGGCTGAATGCCTTGTCGGCGAAAGGGAATTTTTGGGTAAATCTCCGGTAAAACTCAATTTCTGATATTTGACGTTTTTCACTCATTAATAAAAAACACACCCTCACCCGGAAATGCACAAGTCCGTTAAAAACGGACTTGTGCAAACTTTTCCGTGGTGGGGGCGATTGTTATATATCCATTTTCGTGTTAATGTGTGGTGGAGGCGAGGGGAGTCGAACCCCTGTCCGAAAAAGCCTTTATACAACTTTCTCCGAGCGCAGTTTGTTGTTAAATTTCCCGGCAAGTGCCATCAACAAACAAACGGCAAATGTCGGTAGCTTCATAAGTTCATGGAAAGCCGCAAAGCTTGAGCTATCTCACGTTCACTGCTGAATGACACCGTATCCGAAGCCGCAGTACTCAACGGTACGATGGCTGCCGTAAGTCAGGCAGCGAGAGCTAATTTATTATTGTTAGCGTTTAATTTTAAAGTACGGCGTTTTAAAGAGCTTCCGCAACCTCTGCTCGCTTATCGTATATCAACTTCCCCGTCGAAACCTTTACGCCCCCGTGGAAGAATAGCGGGAAAACCGTCACGCAATATATTATACCCATTTTACGTGATTTTTGCAATAGTTTTATGAAATATTTTTATAATTCAGCATTCGTATTTATTCCTGTATATAATAAAAGCCGTATTGACAAACCGTGCGTTAAGGAGTAAAATACTTTTAAACTATATGATTTGAAAGATTAAATCGCCTTTTGGAAAGAAGTGATAACAATAGATACTGAAAAAATAACGAAAATCCTCTCAGATACAGCATACGTAAGAAAACCAGGCACAAAGCAGGAGCTTGCCTGCGCGGATCATATTTGTTCGCTGTGTGGAGAAATGGGGCTTGAAGCCAAAAAAGAACCCTTCAAAGTAAGAATGTATGAGCGGGTTGCGTCATTTTTGAAAGTTGATGGCAAAGAGTACCCATGCAAAGGCATTATGGGGTCGGGAAACGGCAGGGCGTGCGCTCCTTTGTATTTGCTTGAATCGGCAGATGATGTGTCTTTATCACGTTGTTGCGGAAAGATCGTTTTGTCGTACAAGCAGGTGGGGGCGGCGCTTTATGAAAAGCTGTGCAAATGCGGTGCCGTCGGCTATATTGTTTTTAACGGAAGTGTAACGCGCGATGATCGCGATATTGATGAAAAAAGAATCGGCTTTGAAACAGATATGCATATTCCGGGCGTGTGTATCCATTTGAAAGATGTATTGGAAGTTGTGCGTGCGGACGGAAAATATGCCGAGCTTTGCAATGAATACCGTGAATACGAAGGGTATTCGCAAAACATTGTGCTTGATCTTCAGGGAAATTGCGATGAAACAGTTGTCATAATTGCACATTACGATACCACGGAATATTCCCACGGGGCATATGACAATATGAGCGGATGCATTGCACTTTTGCACCTTGCTGAATACTTTTCGGAACACAGACATGAACGCAATATACGCCTTGTGTGGTGCGGGGCGGAGGAAGTGGGACTTATCGGCTCGCGGGCATATTGCCGTGATCACAAAAGGGAGCTTGAAAAAGTTTCACTTTGCATAAATCTTGATCTTTTGGGCTGTGTTATGGGAAACTTTGTATCGTTTTCGTGTATTGACGAAACAATGGAAAGCTTTCTTGCAGACTTTGCAAAGCATAGCTCATTCCCCGGCACGGTGACGTATGGGATACGCTCCAGCGATTCCAACTCATTTATTGAATGCGGAGTGCCCACAGTTTCCTTTGCAAGATACCCCGTGGGAGATACTGCGATATCACACACAAGATACGACACCGCCGAATGCGTTGATAAAGATGTTCTGATGCGTGATATAGAGTATATTGCAAAATTCGCAGATCATGCCGCAAATGCTCCGGATTTTCCAAAGGTGAGGGAAATATCGGTCAAAATAAAGCAGGAAGTCGAAAAATATATGTCAGGCAAACTCGGTTTGCTGTAACCTATCTTGTTTGGAGGATATTATGGAAAAAAACACACTTTCACTTGATACGCTTTGCGCCGCTCTTTGCAGGACAATGGGCGTGGATGCACCGGAAACTTCCGCATCTTTTTGCAGAGAGCTTGCGGAATATGCCGAAAAGACCTTTGGGGGAGCGTGCGCTGACAGAATTTTTATGTACAATCCCGATGCCATAGGTCAGTGGGTGTATGAAAAATACGGTTTTTTAATGCGCGAGGTAACCGAGCGTACGGAGCTTGAGATACCGTTTTGCACCGTAATGCCATCTGTAACGCCCGTTTGTTTCGGAACGATGTACACGGGTGCTCAGCCCGAGGTTCACGGCATACGAACCTATACAAAACCCGTTATAAAGACAGAAACACTTTTTGATGCAATGATAAGAGCCGGCAAAAAATGCGCTATCGTTTCAACGGCAAATGACAGCATATCCTGCATTTTTCTGGAGCGCGAGATGGATTATTATATATATCCGTCGGTTGCACAGGTAAATGCAAAAGCGGCACAACTTATTGTGGAAGATAAGTATGATGTTATTGTGGTCTACAACGGAAACTACGACAGTCTTATGCATAAATACGGTCCGGAAAGCACAGAGGCGCTTTCCGAGCTGAGAGCGAATTCCCTGCAATTTGCAATGTTCGATTCCATGATAAAGGAATTGTGGCAAAAGCACAACACCTTGACAGGCTTTGCTATGGATCACGGCTGCCATGAAATCGACGGTGGCTGCGGTTCCCATGGACTTGATATGCCTGAAGACCTGAACATAGTTCACTTTTATAAAGCTCATCCCGCACAAAACTAAAACAGAACAACAAATAAAATAGCTCCCAAAACAGCAAATAACATTGCGTTTGGGAGCATTTTTTCGGAAATTTCTGAAAAATTCATTTGAGAGTCGCTATTTCGTTTATCGCTTCAAGATAACCGTCAAAGCCTTTTCCTGTTATGCGCTTAAAGCAGTAAAGGGAAACATAGGATGTTTTTCTGAATTCCTCTCTCGAATCAACATCCGAAATGTGTACCTCAACCGAGGGGATCCCCACACTTTTGAGGGCATCGAGAATTGCGACGCTTGTGTGAGTATAGGCACCGGGATTTATAACGATTCCGTCGGTGTTGCCGTAGGCTTGCTGTATCTTATCCACAATATATCCTTCGTGGTTCGACTGGAAACATTCCACATCAATATTAATGCTTTTTGCATGGCTTTCTATCAGCTCCACCAGGTCGGAATATGTTTTTTTGCCGTAAATATCGGGCTCGCGTATACCTAACATATTAAGATTAGGACCATTTATTATAAGTATTTTCATTTCTATTTGCCAACCCTTTCAATGATCGTGTCGACTGTTTTGCCTGAATTTTCATGTATTTCTACGGAAAAGTCCGAAACCTCGCGGTAAAGCGGGTCGCGTTGATCATATAGTTTTTTCAGTCTGTCTGGACCTCCTGCCGAAAGAGGTCTTCCTCCCGTGGCAAGCTTTTCGAGTTTTCTTTCGAGATATATGCAAACGCTGTTCTGACGGATGAGATAGCGGTTGTATTCACGCAAAACAGCACCACCTCCGCAAGCTATCACGGCAGAGGATAATTTTGTTATATCGTAAAGGGCCTCGGTCTCCATGCTGCGGAAAGCATCCTCACCGTCGGCAATTATTATCTCCTCGGGAGTTCTTCCGAATTTTTCGGCTATGTAAGTGTCGGCATCTATAAATTCTCTGTCGAGCTTTTGCGCCAGCATTTTCCCCACTGTGGATTTTCCGCATCCGGGCATTCCGACAAGGATTATGTTGCGAACACCGCGGCGTATGGATTCCTCGGCTTTTTTTGCAAGCACGTCGCAATTTTCACCGTTTTTTTCAAAAAACAGTCTGTCGGCTTCTATTGCCTGATATACAAGCATGGAAAGACCGCCTGCGGTTTTCAGTCCTCTTACTTTTGCATCATGCAACAGTCGTGTGGTCTCGGGATTATATATGACGTCCGCCACACCCTCAATTTGCGGAAAAGCATCCAGAGAGAGGGGAGTTTTGCCGTTTTCAGGGAACATGCCAACAGGGGTGGTGTTGAGAATTATCTGAGCATCGCTGTGCTTTGTCACATTTTCGTAATTTACCGAACCGTTTCGTGAAACGACTATTTTTTCACGGGCGCCAAGTTTATCACACGCGGCTTGCGCAGTAAGGCTTGTGCCGCCTGTGCCGAGTATAAGGACTTTTTGTCCTTTGACGGATATTCCTGCGCTTTCAAGCATGTAAATGAATCCTGCAATGTCGGTATTGTATCCGTAAAGTATGCCGTTTTTATTCACAACAGTGTTTACCGACCCGATCATCTTCGCCTCGTCTGAAACGATATCACACAGCGCAAGAGCATCGGTTTTATAGGGGATAGTTACATTTACAGCACAAAACTCCCGCTTTTTCATAAAATCGCGGAATTCATCGCGGGTCATATTCATAAGACGGTATTCGGGGTTGCCCAACATATTATGGATTATTTGGGAATAGCTGTGCCCCAGCCGCTCTCCGCAAAGGCCGTATTTTTGCATGGTCAACTCTCCTTTTCGGAATGCTCAGAGAAGAGTGGAAATGAGCTCATATGAGGTCTTATCGGAAAGGTATGCGGGAGGAATGTCGAAAACGGTTTTGCAGCCGCACATTCCCTCGCTGCTCATTCTGTATGCTGCACGTACATATGCAACGATAACGCTGGCGGTAAATTCCGGATTGGAGTCGAGTTTAAGACTGTATTCTATAACATGGGAATTTTCAAGGTCTTTGCCTGTTTTGCCGCTTCTTATCACAAAGCCGCCATGGGGGATACCTGCATGATCGCGGCGAAGCTCTTCAAGGGAAATGAAGTGCACTGTAGTGTCGTATTCGTCAAAATAGTTTTTCATGGTTACTATTTCGTGCTCTATTCGTGCCTTGTCGGCTCCTTCTTCTGCCACAACGAAGCATTCGCGGGTGTGCTTCTGACGTGCGGAAAGCTCGGGCTGTTCACCACGTCTTACGGCATCCAAAGAGGATTCCACCGGAACGGTATACTGCTTTGCATCAACGACGCCCTCGATGCGTCTTATAGCATCGGAATGACCCTGACTTACTCCCTTGCCCCAGAAAGTATAGTCTTTTCCGTCGCGCAGTATGCAACCCGAATAGAGGCGGTTAAGAGAGAACATACCGGGGTCCCATCCCACGGATATTATTCCGACCTTGCCGCTTTTTCTTGCTGCGGCATCCACATTTGCAAAATGTTCGGGAATGTTTTTGTGGGTGTCAAAACTGTCCACAACATTAAAATACTGTGCCATTTCGGGGGTCTGAACGGGAAGGTCTGTTGCGCTTCCGCCGCACATTACAAGGACATCTATTTCGTCTTTATGTACAAGTATTTCGTTTGTGTGGTAAACGGGTACACCCCCGGTTACTGTTTTTACGCTTTCGGGAGAGCGGCGGGTAAATACTGCACAAAGTTCCATGTCGTCATTTTGTTTTATGGCACAATCCACCCCGCGGGCGAGATTTCCGTAGCCGTAAAGTCCTATTCTTATCATTGTTATATCACTCCTTGAAGTTAAGATCTTTATTTTTTGATTATTTGTATGGTACGCTCGGAGTCACCATGTTTTTCAAAGACTATTTCATATCTGTGTTTTGGGAGCGCAAACGGGATGTTTTCGCACCATTCTGCGGCAATTATACCGTTTCTGTCAAAATAGTCGTAAAAACCGGTTGAAAAAAGATTGTCATCATCGAGTATTCTGTACATATCGAAATGAAACAGAGGTATCCTGCCGCCTTCGTATTCATTTACTATTGCAAAGGTGGGACTTGAAACACGGCATTCGGGACAGAGGTATGATGCAAGACCGCGCACAAAAGCTGTCTTTCCCGAACCGAGATCTCCGAAAAATGCGATAAAATCTCCGGGGATAAGCTGTTTTGCAAATTCTTCCGCAATTCTTTCCGTGTCCTCGCAGCAGCTGCTTTTAAAGATTAAAACATCTGAATTGTTATTTTTGTTCATTGCTTTATATTTCCTTATTTACTGTTCTGTTTTGATGAAGGCTTTCAGCATTCTGCAAAGCCCGGTGTTTCTTTTTGCCTGACGATTGTTGGAAACCATAAGGCTTATTGTTTCTTCTTTTCCGACAATGATCACCATTTGCTGGGCGCGGGTCACCGCTGTATATAGCATATTACGTGTGAGAAGCCCGTATGGTGCATCGGAAAGGGGGATTATCACACACGGATATTCACTGCCCTGGCTTTTGTGTACCGTTACTGCAAAGGCGTGCTCTATCTCGTCGATCTGTGAGAAATCGTATTGAGATATTTTGTCATCAAAGGTTACGGTGAAACTTTCATCACGTATGCTTATATCTGTTATAACACCTATATCGCCGTTGTAAACACCTTCTCCTGCAAATCCCCGCTTATCTTTCCATTGCTGCATGTAGTCGTTGCGTATCTGCATAACTTTATCGCCCACGCGAAATACCATGTCTCTTACAGTACGCTCGGCTTTGCCCTGAGCGGGTGGATTGAGAACAGACTGCAGAAGCTTGTTCAGGGTTGCCGTTCCGCCCTCACCCTTGCGGGTGGGAGATATTACCTGAATATCGGTAAGCGGGTCATATCCGTATGCTTTGGGCAGGCGTTTTTCGCAAAGCTCCATGCAAACACTTGCGGTATCTGCAGCGTTTGATCTCGGCATGAAAAAGAAATCTTTGTCTTTTGCCGAAAGTATCGGCATTTTGCCGCTGTTTATCATGTGGGCATTTTCCACTATAAGGGAGCTTGATGCCTGGCGGAAAATGGTGTCTAACTTCACAAAGCTGAATGCACCCGATGACAGAATATCCCGCAGACAGTCACCCGCGCCAACGGGCGGCAACTGATCGCTGTCACCTATAAGAATGACCTTTGTGCCGGGCTTTATGGCTTTTAAAAGGGCGGAGAGCAGCATTACATCTGCCATTGAGATCTCGTCTATTATAACAGCTCCCGCATCAAGGGGACTGTTTTCGTCCTTTTGAAAGTGCATTCTGTTATCGCCGCCGTAATCTGCTTCAAGCAGGCGATGAATGGTTTTTGCTTCACGTCCCGTAGCAAGGCTCATTCTCTTTGCAGCACGTCCCGTTGGGGCGGCAAGGGCGGTATCTATCTCTAAAACATCAAAAAGAGTGAGAATTGCTTTGATAACAGTGGTCTTGCCGGTGCCGGGGCCGCCCGTCAGCACAAGGAGTCCGTCGGTCACGGCGCGTTTTATGGCATCGCGCTGTTTTTCGGCAAATGTAAAACCCGTGTCTTTTTCCACATCTGAAATGTAGTATTCCGTTTTCTCAATGGGGATGTTGATTGCTGCCTTTGAAAGCTCATATAATTTGTCAGCGCAGTACCGTTCGGATTCATAGACGTAATCGAGATATATGGCGGTCTCGTTTCCGAATTTTACCGCAATAAGTTGAGTTTTGACGGTGAGAGCTGCAATGGCATCTGAGATCTTTTCCCTGTCGGCTCCGAGAAGGGTGCAGGATTTTTCGGTGAGAACATCGAGCGGAAGATAACAGTTTCCGTTGCGTGAAAGCTCAAGGGAAAGCGCGTATTTTATACCTGAGGACAAACGGAAAGGAGAGTTGGGGTCTATACCGAGTCCCGCTGCTAATTTGTCGGCACGTTCAAAACCTATACCGTTTATTTCTTCGCAAAGAAGATAAGGGTTACTTTTAACAACGTCAACGGCGGCGGCGCCCCATCGCTTATATACTTTAACTGCGGTTGCGGGCCCGAAATAACCGTTGAAGAACATCATCACATTTCGCATACCGAACTGCTCGCGGTAGCTTTCGTTCATCTTCATGGCTTTTTTCATCGTAATGCCGTTTATGTCTGCAAGCCAGTCCGGGTGGTTTTCAAGAACATCCAGCGAATCCTCACCGTATTTGTCAACGATCCGATGTGCAAGTACGGGACCTATGCCCGAGACTGCACCGGACGCAAGATATGAAAGAATGGTTTCCTTTGAGGTGGGAAGCTGTTTTTCGTAATGCTCCGCCTTGAACTGCTTGCCGAAGGAGGAGTGGTATGTCCATTCGCCCGTAACAGAAACGGTTTCGCCCTCATTCAGAAAAGGAAGGATGCCCACAACGGTCACCGGCACACCGTCACAGTTGATGTCACATACCGTATACCCATTGGTTTCGTTTTTGTATATTATGTTTTCTACCGTTCCGCAGACTGTTTCGAGTTCTGTTTTAGGTTCTGCGTGTTCCAATTTGGACTTTCCTCCTTTTTCAGATTTCCGAATTCACGGTCAAGCTTTTCTATAAGTTCTACGTCGGCATTCGGATATGCCGCAATGATCTGCGTGATATATTTTCCCAGAGCTGTGTGAGAAAGGTGTCCCTCAAGCACCCGTAAAGAGTACTCGGCATTTTCGGGATCTGCGATCTCTGATATCACAAGCGTGGCTTTTATTCCTGCTTTTCCTGCGGTGTAGCAATCAAAAAGCGCAAGGACGAAAAAGCACATTCCTACTGCGGCAAAAAAACAAATAAAAATTTCGGTTATGAGATAAAACATATAATACCTGCCTTAAATCAAGGTTTTATGTATTATATGAAAAACAAAGTAAATGCCGACAATATAAAATATAAACACTTTCACATTCTACCTAATTATATCACTTTTTGCGGTTCGTGTAAAGTGGATTGACATACTTTTTTCCTTAAAATAATAAAAAGGGGATGTTAAAAAAGTCCAGACCGCAAAAAAGAAGAAAAACAAAGAAAACAGAACAAAAAACAAGTATAAGTCCTGAAAACAAGGAAGAAAAACTCATCATTTTGAGTTTTTCTCAAAAAAATCTTTTTTGCTACAGACAAACGTCGCCTCTCGACGCACCTTTGTGCGCCTTCGGGTTCCGTTTGTCCGTTCTGAAGCTTTTTTACCTATCCCCTCAAAAGGGGCTGTTTAAAAACCGCGTTTTCAAACAGC
>JAFYUZ010000008.1 GCA_017549365.1 Clostridia bacterium | reverse complement strand
TTGTGCTGTGCGCTCTGCACTCGCAACATGGATTATTATACTCTTTTTTTCAGATTTGTCAATACCTTTTTTCAATTTTTTTTGAAAAAACTTAAATTTGTCTTTTTTGACAAAACAAAAACGGATTTCCGCAAATTTTCTGTCATTTCTCGCCACCCTTCGGAAAAACTATTATCACGATCAACAAAGAGGAGGAAAAATATGAGCACCGAAAACAAGATCGAGATCCCCACAGGTCTCGGCATGGCGCTGGCACAGAATTATGATGCAATGCAAAATTTCGCCGCCATGACAGATGAACAGAAAAAAAGCGTCATCAACGCAACCCATTCGCTTGCATCAAAAAAAGAAATGCGTGCACTGGTCGACAGCATCGGTAAAGGCGCATTTTGGGGTTGACAAGGCAAAGAAAAAATAAAGTGGCAAAAAAATCACCTTTTATTGGTATAAATGTGTGATTTTTTTGTCATATCCCTTGACATTGTAAAAAAATCGTACTATAATATCTACTATATTATGTTGCAAAACTATCAGCAGCATACAATTTTTATACATACTTTTATGGAGGTAATGAAATGGGCAGAATTTACAACTTCTCTGCAGGTCCTTCGATGCTCCCTCTTGCGGTCCTCGAAAGAGCTGCTTCCGAAATGACCGATTACAACGGCTCCGGAATGTCGGTAATGGAGATGAGCCACCGATCGTCTTTCTACGAAGCAATTATTCAAGAGGCTGAGGCAGACCTTCGCAAGCTCATGAATATCCCCGACAACTATAAAGTACTTTTCCTTCAGGGTGGTGCCTCGACACAGTTCTCGGCAGTTCCCCTCAACCTTATGAACGGCAGCGGAAAAGCTGATTATATCGTATCGGGTATGTTCTCCAAGAAGGCATATGCCGAGGCTCAGAAGTTCGGCGATGTTAAGCTTGTTGCTTCGTCCGCAGACAAAAACTTCACCTACATCCCCGAGATCACTCCTGACATGATCCGCGAAGACGCAGACTATGTCCACATTTGCTATAACAACACAATCTACGGTACAAAGTACCCCGAAGTTCCCAACGTTGGCGACAAGGTTCTTGTTGCTGATATGTCCTCCTGCATCCTCTCCGAGCCTGTTGACGTAACAAAGTTCGGTCTTATCTATGCAGGCGCACAGAAGAACATGGGCCCCGCAGGTCTCACAGTGGTTATTGTCCGCGAAGACCTTATCGGTAAGGCAAAGGAAAACATCCCCGTAATGCTCGACTATGCTGTTCAGGCAGAAAACGGCTCGATGTACAATACTCCTCCCTGCTATTCCATCTACATTTCCGGCCTTGTTTACAAGTGGCTTCTTGAACTCGGCGGTCTTTCCGAAATGAAGAAGATCAACGAGCGCAAGGCTCAGGCTCTTTATGACTATATCGATTCTTCCGACCTTTACAAGGCTCCTGCCGAAAAGAAGTATCGTTCGATGATGAACGTAACCTTCGTCACCGGCAACGAAGATCTTGACAAGAAGTTCTGCAAGGAAGCAGCAGCTGCAGGTTTCCAGAACATCAAGGGTCACCGCTCGGTTGGCGGCATGAGAGCATCTATCTACAACGCAATGCCCGAAGAAGGCGTTATGAAGCTCATCGAATTTATGAAGAAGTTCGAGGCCGAAAACAAGTAAGTCAGAGTTTAAACGCCGTGCATTTTGTACGGCGTTTTCTGCATATTTTATCTATTACGAAAGAGAGAAACAAAAATGTACAATATTAACATGCTCAACAAGATCGCGAAGGTCGGAACAAAAAATCTCGACCCCGCAAAGTATAACGTAGGCACAGAAGTTGCAAACCCCGACGGCATCCTTGTTCGTTCGGCAGCAATGCATGACATGGAGTTTGGCCCCGAGCTTAAGGCTATCGCTCGCGCAGGTGCAGGTGTAAACAACATTCCGATCGAAAAGTGCTCTGAACAGGGCATCGTTGTTTTCAACACTCCCGGCGCAAACGCAAATGCGGTTAAGGAACTTGCAATTGCCGCTCTTCTTCTCGCATCCAGAAAGATAGTTGACGGCATCAACTGGGCTTCCACCCTCACAGGTGACGACGTTGCAAAGCAGGTAGAAGCAGGCAAGAGCGCATTCGTGGGTCCCGAAATCTACGGCAAGACCCTCGGTGTTATCGGCCTTGGCGCCATTGGTGCAAAGCTTGCAAACGCGGCTCTTGACCTGGGCATGAAGGTTTACGGCCACGACCCCTACATCACAGTTGACGCCGCATGGCACCTTGCAACATCTGTTGAAAAGGCCGCTGAACGAGACGATATCTATGCAAACTGCGATTACATTTCGCTCCACGTTCCTTCCACTCCCGATACAAAGGGTATGATCAACAAGGAAACCATTGCAAAGATGAAGGATGGTGTACGCATCATCAACCTCGCAAGAGCAGACCTCGTCAACGACGACGACATCAAGGAAGCTCTCGCATCGGGCAAGGTTGCAAGCTACGTTGTGGATTTCCCCACACAGGCAACAGTCGGTGTTCCCGGCATCGTTGCAATTCCTCACCTTGGCGCTTCCACTCCCGAATCGGAAGACAACTGCGCAGTTATGGCTTGTGCAGAGCTCCGCGATTTCCTTGAAAGCGGCAACATCAAGAACAGTGTAAACTACCCCGAAGTTATCATTCCTTACGCAGGCGGCACAAGAATCTGCGTTTTCCACAAGAACATTCCCAACGTTATTGCCAGCATCACAGCTATTCTCTCGGACAAGGGCATCAACGTTGAAAACATGGCAAACCGCTCCAAGAAGGACAACGCCTACACTCTCGTTGAGATCTCGGGCAACCTTCCCGCAGACGCAATTGATGCTATCAAGGCTGTCGAAAGCGTTGCAAGAGTAACCGTTATCGGCTGATTTTAAAAAAAGACTTTTCCCCGAGGCGCAAGCTTCGGGGAAGATTGTATAAAAACTCAACAGGAGGTGTGACAGTGAAGATAGATTGGAACAGAAAATATACCACCATTGCCGTCTACGTTTTTCTGACAGTGGTTGCGATATTCCTTTTCCTTCCTTTCATAAGAGATAATTTTTCGGTTTCGTTGCACATATTGGGCAAAGCGGTCTCGTATCTCAGTCCCGTAATTTACGGTATAATCATTGCGTATCTGCTTGCTCCGATCGATAAGATTATCTATAAGCTTATTGCGAAGATTTTTTCAAAAAGCAAAAAGCAGTTTCCGAAGTTGTACACTGTCACAAGCCTTATTCTGACTTATATCGTATTTCTTGGCGTGCTTACGGGATTTGTTTTTCTCATTCTTCCCGATATCGGAAACAGCATCACCGAGTTCACTACGAATATCCAGAAATATTCAAACAGTATCGTAAACTACCTGAACAGCTTGCATCTGCCTTTTCTCGATCAAATCAACATCGAAGAATTTGTCGGTCACGGGTTTGACCTTGCAAAGAATTTTTTGCCAAAGGCTTACAACGCTATCTACGGCGTTGTGACACAGGTACTTAATATTGCCATTGGACTTCTTATTTCCATCTACGTCCTTGCAGGCAGAGTTGCGTTTAAGAGAAAATTCAAAAAGCTTCTTTACGCATGGTTCGAGAACAAAACTGTTTCAAAGATTCTTGTTTTCTGTAATGAAGTCAACAGAATTTTCGGCGGTTTTATCGGTGGAAAAATACTTGATTCCACCATCATCGGAATCATTGCATTTGTCGGATTATGGATTCTCAGAATGCCAAACCCGGCGCTCATGGCGCTTATTATCGGAGTAACAAATGTGATCCCGATCTTTGGTCCTTTTATCGGAGCAATTCCCACAGGCCTTATGGTGCTTGCTCTTGATCCGGGAAAAACCATTTGGTTTGTCATTTTCATCATTGCGCTTCAGCAGCTCGACGGAAATTTCATCGGCCCGAAGATTCTTGGCGAATCGACAGGTTTGCCGTCCTTCTGGGTTATTTTTGCCCTGCTTCTCTTTGGCGGATTTTTCGGAATTGTCGGCATGATAATTGCCGTACCTATTTTTGCCCTGGTCTTTCTTGAAATCAAAAAGGCTTCCGAAAAGCGTCTTAGAAAAAAAGGTCTTTCAACCGACACGGCGTTTTATGAAGAAGAATTGCCGTCCGACGTTCCCAACAAGGAAGAAAAGAACGACGAGAAAAAATAAACCTTTGCATAACATAATATAATATGAAGAAAAGTCCGAACACTTTGTTGTGTTCGGACTTTTGTTTTTTATTTGCCTCGTATTATATCACCGACTTTTACCTCAAAGGGCATTTCAACCGAAAATCTCATCTGCGGATGGGGCGCCGATTCAATCGGCTCGCCGGCTTCGTTTTGCATATCGCAAAGAACAAAACTTTTTGCCATACCGCCGGGGGTGATTATATCGGCCTCGTTGCCGTTTACCGCTTTATTGCGCTGAATAAGGGTCGCACGCATGGTGGCGGGATCAAAGCTTTCAACCGTTGCGAGAAAAGCCTTTTCTTTTATGTATCCGCCGTTTTGTGTTATCTGTGCGTTGGTAAGGGGGTGGTCAAAGTAATATCCGGTGCAGTATTCTCTGTGGCTGACGCTTTCAAGCTCGCGCAGAGCCGCGCCGTCAAAAATGTAGCCGTCGGGATCTGCAAGATATTTCATAAGCTCTGTTTTGTAAGAGTTTGCGGTGACGGCGGTGTAATATGCGCTTTTGACTCTGCCTTCGATCTTGAAACTGTCGATGCCTGCCTTTACAAGCTCGGGAATATGTTCGATCATGCACATATCCTTGGAGCTGAAAATAAAGGTTCCGCGATCGTTTTCAAGGGCGGTAAGGCGAATATCGGGGCGCTTGACTTCGGTTATTTCTGCCGAAAGACCTTCGCCGTTATATTCCCATCTGCAAGGCTGGGCGCAGGCGCCGTGGTTTGCATCTCTGCCGACAAAAAAGTTTGACAGCAGACATCTTCCCGAATGGGAAACGCACATTGCTCCGTGAACAAAAGCTTCAAGCTCGAGATCGTCGGGGATATCGTCGCGTATCCTTTTTATTTCGTCAAGCGAAAGCTCGCGCGAGAGCACGACACGTTTTGCACCAAGCTCGTGAAAAACACGGCATGACAGGGAGTTTACGGTGTTCGCCTGGGTTGAAATGTGAATATCTATGTCGGGCGCGTGTTTTTTTGCCAGCGACATAACGCCAAGGTCTGCAACTATCAGAGCATCCGGCTTTATCTGCGAAAGAAACGAAAGATATTCGGCAAAGGCGTCAAGCTCGTATTGGCGGGGCATGACGTTTACGGTGATATATACCTTAACTCCGCGTTCGTGGGCAAAATCAATTGCCTCTTTCAGCTCTTCGTCGGTGAAATTGTCGGAGGCTGTGCGCATGCCAAAGCTTTTTCCTGCAAGATATACTGCGTCTGCGCCGTAAAGAACGGCAAATCGCATTTTTTCAAAATTGCCGCAAGGGGCAAGAATCTCGGGACGTTTCATGATGCAAGCTTTCCCTCCGATCTTGCCTTGTTTTTGGCGGCGTTGTGTTCGCCCTCGGTTCGCGAATAAACCGTTTCGCCGCTGGTCGGCGTGAGGAAGTAATAATACTTTGTGGTTTCGGGATAGAATGCGGCGTTGATCGCCTCTATACCGGGATTGGATATGGCTCCGGGAGGAATGCCCTTGTACTTTCTTGTGTTGTATTTGCTGTCGATGGCAAGATCCTCGGTGGTAAGAGTAACCTTTCTTTCGTCAAGAAGATAAACGACGGTGGCATCCGAGTCAAGACGCATGGACGCTTTGAGTCGGTTGTGGAACACAGACGACATCAAGGGAAGATCTGCGGGATTTTTTGCTTCCTTTTCGAGAATAGACGCAAGAATAACAAGATCGTCAACACTCATACCAAGCTGTGCCGCGCGCTCATAATAGATTTCTTCAAATTTGATCTGGAAGTTAGAGAGCATCTTGTTGATAACCGATATCTCGTTTTCATCGGTGAAAAATTCGTAGGTATCGGGGAAAAGATAACCCTCAAGACGGTATTTCCTGTCGGGATCTTCGGGTATCTCTTTTACAAAGCGGTAGTTGTAATCGTGATTTTGTATGGCGTTTATATAATCCTGCTTTTGTCCGACGCCGTTTGAAACTAGAAGCTCGATTATCTCGTCTACCGTGTAGCCCTCGGGAATGGTCACCCTCACAGTTTCGCGCGCTTTGTAGCTCGACACTGCGATCATCGAAACAATGCGGTCGTAGTTGAGTGGCTTGCGTGACACGTCCTCGTCCTTGGTCAACTGGATGTAATTGATCGGCGAATTTTTGTCAAATTCCACGCTTCCGTCGTCCGCCTTGTAGGTAAAGGTAACGGGACCCGAAACGATCTCGCCGGTGTAATATTTGGATTTTTTGATCTCGCGATTGGCATAAAGCTTGAAAACGAAGGGATGCTTTATGATACCCTCTTTTTTCAAAAGCTTTGCCGCCTCAGAAAGGCTTGTCCCTTCTTTGAAATCAATGGTAACGGATATATCCTTGTTGTCATCAAAGGCGTACACGTCATTGACGATGCTGATGATGTTGAAAGCAAGAATTACAGAAACAAGGATGACGGCGCCAAGATATACAAGTGTCTTGACAAGACCGAGCGCCGCGATGCCTCCTTTTTTCACGTTGCTTTTTAAACGCTTTGTGCGGTGCAGTTTGGCGTTTTCGGGATCTATATCGTCAAAATCCACCACATGGCGATTGATAGGTAGCTTATCGTTTTTGTTTTGTCCTTGCATTTTTATACTCCTAAAGTATTATTAAGTAGATTGAAAAGATCACAACGGCGCACCAGAGCACGGGCGACAGAAAAACCTTAAGAAAGGCAGAACCGGGGGACATATCGTCGCAGAAAAGCCTTTTTGCAACAAAGCTGTCGCCGCTTGATGCGAGATATCGCTTTCTGCACACCGTTTCAAGGGCTGTTAAAAACCAGAAAAGGCAGATAAGTGTCAGCGCCGTAAGAAGAAATATTGCAAGTATTCCGCTCTTGCTTTCTGCCGCAATGCGGAAAACTGAATTTTCAAGATAAAAGCTTGCAAAGTTGTTTACAAGATGAAGCGCCATACAGGCGAAAACCGAACGGGTTATATATACGACCGCGCCGAGTATCAGACCCGAAATGAAATAGAGAAAAAAGTCTTCTCCCGAAAGGTGGGACATGGCAAAAAACAGCGCCGATGCAAGAATTGCACACAGACCGCCGCAACTTTTTTCGTATACGGGGAAAACGACACCTCTGAATATCAGCTCTTCAAGCACCGCGGGCAAAAGAGTATAGCAAAACAGAGCCTGAAAATATCCCATACCCGAAAGAAGTGTTCCCGCAGGCGCGTGGGACGATCCGTTTATGTAACATATGACACATCTTGAAAGAAGAGCGGAAAAAACAAGCATAAACGCCGCCGAAAAACAAAGGCGGAAGGTGCCTTTGTTTGGAGCGGAAAATAAAAACCCCACTTTTTTTCGCAATGTCGCGGCAAACACCGCTGCGGGCAATGCGAATGCGGCAAAAGACACCGCCACAATGAACAGAAAAACGTTTTTCTGTGCAAGCTCAGACGGAAGAAATTTTGATGCCGCAAGAATAACTATGGCACAAAGTCCGATAAGCGGAGCTTTGTTTTCCGATGAGATTACGGGGTTTTTGGATGAAAAATCATCATTTGGGAGCATTTACTGCGTACACTCCTTTTTCGCTGATAATAACGTCCACGTGGCGGTCAAATCTTCCTCTGGGTACTTCGGGAAGCTGAAGCTTGCTGTAACAAAGGCCGATCGAAACTCCCTCGAAGGTCGAAAGGTATCTGTCATAAAAACCTTTGCCGTAGCCCACTCTGTATCCGCTCTTGTCAAAAACAAGTCCGGGCACGATAAGAAGCGAAAAATTTGAGGGCGTGCATTCCTCGCACGAAGCGTGGGGTTCAAGAAGTCCGAAGGTCGCCTGTGAAAGCTGGTCTTTGGACGTGACGTAGCGGAAGGTCATGGTGTTGTCGGGATTGCAACAGGGAAAGGCAACTTTTTTGCCGTCGGCAAGTGCCTTTTCAAATATCATCCAGGTGTCTGCCTCGCCCCGCGCAGAAGCATAAAGCAAAACGTCGGTGCAATGGCGGTAGGTTATCGAGCCGATAAGGCGGTTGAATATTTTTTTGTCGAAAGCTTCTTTTTGTTCTGAGGGAATAGCATCGCGGACTGCGAGATATTTTCCCCTGATTTCTGATTTTTGAGTTCGGATCTCACTCATAACAAAACTGTCCTTTCTGACGGCGCGAAAGAAAACTATCTTTGCGCAGGGTGGAAGTGCTGATCGGTTATCTTGCGTAGATGGCGTGTCTTACCTTTTCGGCGGCATCCTTCGAAACAAGTGCGCGGATAAGCTCAAAAGAGAATTCCTCGGATGCGCCGGCGGCGCGTGCGGTTATTATCTTTCCGTCGCGGACAACTGCGGCGTCCACACAGTTTGCACCGTAAAGCTCGTTTTCCATAGAAGGATAGCAAACGGCGTTTTTGCCTTCAAGATATCCGTATTTTGCCACAAGGGTAGGCGCGGCACAGATGGCGGCGATAAATTTGTCGTTTTTGTAGGCATATTCCAGCGCATCGACAACAAATTCGCTCTTGCCGAGATTTGGCACACCGGGGATTCCGCCGGGCAGAATTACCATTTCAAGCTTTTCGTCAAGCACGGCGTCGTTTTCTGTGATATCGCATACAACAGAAATGTTGTGTGCTCCCGTCACTGTTTTTCCTGTGATTCCCACTGTGATGACCTCAACACCTGCGCGGCGCAGATAATCCACCTGGGTCAGAGCCTCTATCTCTTCAAAGCCGTCGGCAAGAAAAATATATACCATTTTATTTATCCTTTCTTTTGTAATAAACTTCGGCAATACCGATTATTGCCTTTATTTTCCGTTTTATATTCTATATCTATGCGCTCGGGATCAAATAAAGAACGGGATTATTCCGCAAGAATCTTCGGGGCATTGTCGCTGAAAATGCCGAAAATTTCGTTGTGTATATCCTCACGGGTGCGTGGCTGTCCGTCTTTTGCACAGGATACTCTGTGCCAACCGAGCTTTTCGCAGGCAAAAATTGCCGCATTTCTGCTTTTGGTCAGATGATTTTTGTCTTCCTCGTGGATGTCTTTTGCAGCGCCCGTGTCGTCACAGCGCTTTTCAAGCAGTGCCATGGAAATTTCGGTGGGCATTTCAAGATATATCACAAGGTCGGGCGCGGGGATCTTCATAAGTCCATATTCAAAATCGAAAAGCCACGAAAGAAATTTTTCTTTTTCTTGTTGATCGTCGATCTTTGAGAGCTGATGTACGGCGTTGGCTGTGGTGTAGCGATTAAGCAGGATCACATAGTCGTCGCGGTCGTAAAACTCTTTCCATTCCGAGCGGAAAGAACAAAATCTGTCAACCGCAAAAAGAACCGATGCCGAGTATGCATCTGTGTCGTCGGCGGTTTTGCCGAGTTTTCCTTCAAGGTACATTTTAACAGGACCCGACGAGAGCGAAGCGTAGTTTGGATACGACACCTCAAGAACTTTTTTGCCCATATCCTTAAGATGCTGTGCCAAAAGCGCCGTTTGGGTCGCTTTGCCCGAGGCGTCGGTTCCGTCGATGGCAACGAGATATGCGGACATCAGACGATACCTCCGTTTTTGATGATCTTGCGAACCTCGTTCATTTTTCCGCACGAGAACGAGCCTTCCGAGCATCTGCCCGAAACGCACGAAGGACCTGCGTTTTTGAAAAGGGCGGGTGAAACTTCTTTTACAAGTGCCAGCATTCTGCAAGCGAGCTCTCTTATTTCCCATTGCGCGCGCGAACAGCAACGCAAAGAGAAAAAGTTGTAAAGCGAGCGGACGTTGAAGGTCATAACGATCTTTGTGTCGCAGGCGTTTGAAAGAACGTATCTCGAATCCTCGTTTGCCTTTTTCGATGCGGCGGTTGCGGCTTTCTTTTCGTCCATGCCTGCTTCGATATTTGTCTGTGTGTGCTTTTCTGTAAGTATTCTGTTAAGCTCGCGATATGTTTCGCGGTCGTTTTCCATAGCTTTCAAAAAAAGCTCGCGGGCTTCGGGAATGGCGTCTATCTCCGGGGGAATAATAAATTCAAAATTTTCCTTGCCCACGTATCTCTGACTTTGCACGCTGAACGAAGCAATGCGATGGCGGGTGAGCTGTGCAAGCAACGAACGGGACACTCCCTCGACGGCAAAGGTAAAGGTGGCGTGCTCCACGGGGCTTTCGTGACCGAGCGAAGAGAGCATATCTATAAATTTTTCTGTTTTTTCGGGAGTAAGTCCTTCAAGTATTTCGTCAGTGCCAACGGCAGAATAGCAAAGCTTTGCCGCGGCGGCGATTATCTTGTCGGGATCGGGCGAATGGGCTATAAGCTGTACTTTCATTTCTTTTCTCCGTTCTGAGCCTTGCGCTCCTTGTATTTTTTTGCTTCCGCCTTGTCTTTGCCAAAAAGCTTGTAGAATATGGTGCCGAAGAGGAATTTGGGAAGCTTCATCATTCTGCCGATACGGGCAGGCTGTTTGATAAGGCGGTAGAACCACTCAAGGTTCATCTTGATAAAAAACTTCGGTGCACGCTTTACGGTACCCGCATAAACATCAAGGCTTCCGCCAAGACCGAGGGCAAGAGAAACGTTAAGCTTTTCGCGGTTGTCGTAGATCCACTTTTCCTGCTTGGGTGCGCCAAGGCAGACAAAGAGAATGTCAGGCGATGCGGCGTTTATTTCATTTATTATGGCGTCTGTCTCTTCGGGTTTGAAATATCCGTTGCGTGTTCCGCAGACGATAAGGCCCTCGTACGTTTCGCAAAGCTTCTTTGCCGCCATATCGCATACGGCGGGGTTTCCGTCACGTTCGGGAGCAGAGCCGAAAAGGAAAACTCTCTTTCCCGCGCTTGCGGCATAGGCAAGAATGTGCTTTGAAAGATCAAATCCGCCCACCTTTTCGTAAAGGGGTCTGCCGAGTATCTTTGATGCGTACACCACACCGATACCATCGGGGATTATCAGCGAGGCGGAGTTTACCACGTCGTAAAAAGGTTTGTCGTCAATGCACATCTGCACTATCTCGGAATTTGGGGTGAAGATGTAATCCACACCTTCGCGGTTTATCAGAAATATTGCGGCGTCGGTGGCGGTTGACATTGTAACGTTGTCAAATTCAACACCGCGCACGTTTATTTTTTCAAGCTCCGGCAGCATAACTGCTCCTTTCATTATAAAAAAGAGTATTGATAAAATAGGTAAAAATATCTATACACAAACATTATAACTCAATCTGCCGCTTTTGTAAATAGTTTTGCGTTCTTTTTTCATAATAATATAATGTTGAAAGAAAAGGTTGCGGCGAGGTTTGCGGTCTCTTTTCGCTGCTGTCGGCGGGATGGCGATCATATCTTTGTGCCGCAGAAAATCAAACGCACGAAAAAAGGCAGGTTATGTCGAAAAAAATTAATATGTAAAAAGCCAATTGTGAACAAAATATATCTTATAGTGGTCAAAATGCCCGTTTTGCGCTATGATAATGTGACGAAATGCACAAAATAAGAAAACGGCTTCGAGAAAATATCTAAAAAATAATCAGAAAAATTCAAAATCGCTATTGATTTTTTTCTCGGGTTGATATATAATAGGCTTGTAAATCTCTCTCGGTGGGTGGAGTTTGCATATTTTTAGCTATCCACCGTGTAAAATTATCAGAGAAAAGGAGAATTCACATGAAAACAAGACGTATTTTATCCGTTGTGCTTGCACTCATGTTCGTTCTGTCCACACTTTCTTTCGCGAGTGTTTCCGTTTCGGCGGCTACTCCCGAAGTGTATGTTGACCAGGCGAATGGTAATGACAGCGCAAAGGGTACAGAAGATGCTCCCCTTCAGACACTCGGAGCTGCATTTAACAAGGTCGATGATGGTGGTACCGTCTACATCGTAGGCAACTATGACAATGGTAGTTCGCATTTGCCTAGTACAAAAAAGTTTATCACTATCTCCGGTGTTACCGGATCGGAACAGATCATCTGTCCTCAGAGTTTTGGTATGCATATGCAGTCCGATTTGAGACTCGAAAAGATCACGGTTGCTACTGGACAGTGGGCTCACCTTAATACAAAGGGTCATCTTCTTGTGCTTGGCGAAGGCGCAAGTATCGGTTCTTCATCAAACCTTCATGTCGGTGTTCACGACAATGCTACTGCCGGAGAACATCTTATAATCGATGGTGCTAATTTCGAGAGACCTATGCAGATCGGTGCATATGTCAGGAAAGCGGGAGAACCCGTTGTTACCGGTGACGTAACAGTCGAAGTTCTTTCCGGTTCTCTTGCATCCCTTAATGTTGCACAGGATGGATATGGCGAAACAGGTGCAGAAGGTGTTATTGTAACCGGCAACCTTAACGTAAGAGTCGGTGCAGACGGTACTATTAAAAAGATGGCCAATACCGGCAGATATGTTGTGGTTAAAGGCTATATGCAGCTCATCGTTGAAGAGGGCGGTTCGATGTGCGAACTCGATCTCACCAACTTCGCTCATCAGGATGTTTACAAGATCGTTCTCGCTGATACAGCAAACGGCAACGTAAACTTCACATCCGAAGCAGGCGTATTCGAAATCACTTGCAAAGATGGCTATGTTGCAAAGCTTGAATCCGCTTCCGGCGCAACATTCACCGGCGCAGGCAAGTACTATGCTCCTCTCGGCGAAGAAGTTAAGATTTCTTTCACAAACGAAAAGACCCTTGGCCCCGCTGAAGTTGACGTTATCCTCGAGCCCGCAACTCCCGGCGAAACAGAATGGCCTGTTGCAGTAAGTGATGACGCTCACTTCTCGGCAGAACTTCTCTCGATCACTCCCGATCACGCAGAAGTTGGCTACGCT
>JAFYUZ010000096.1 GCA_017549365.1 Clostridia bacterium | reverse complement strand
GTACACCCGTTCCCATTCCGAACACGGAAGTTAAGCTCGCTCATGCCGACAATACTTAGCTGGAGACGGCTCGGGAAGATAGGTCGGTGCGGACACATGCCTCTTTAGCTCAGTTGGTTAGAGCATCTGACTGTTAATCAGGGGGTCCTAGGTTCAAGTCCTAGAAGGGGCGCCAAAAATCCCGTTCACGAAAGTGGGCGGGATTTTTACTTTTTACTTCTTATCTCTTCACTCTTACTTCAAAATAAAGTTTGATACGGGATTTTGGAAAGTAATAAGTAAGAAGTAATAGTGAAGAAGTAAGGTTGATTTGCTTCGCAAATCTTCTTTTTAATAAGTTGCAATTTTGTTCTACGAGCACAAAACAAAAGATCCGTGCAAGGGCGTGCAAAATTAGCGGGGAAATCACAAAATATTTACCTGACACACGGTAGGGGCGAACTGCGTTCGCCCGCGGGAGACCGCAGGTCTCCCCTACGGATAATCAAAAGTTGATACGCAGTAAACAAATAGATCCCCGACAGATTTAAGGTCTGTCGGGGCTATGTTTGCTTCATTCGTAAAATTGGGATGTTAAAATCAGTCGTTTCTATCGTAGGTGGAAAAGGCAAAAATTACATACACGGCAGAACGTACTATAATGCTTTTAAGCTCATAGTACATGAGAGCCTTCAACTCGTCATCGGTAAGTCCGATGGACCTATAGATCCTTATTGATCGGCTTTCGTTTTGTGTTTATATCGGTATTCTTTGTAGTGCACGGTAAATAATATTGACAAACCATATTCCCTATGATATAAACAAAATGGATACTGATTATAAGGAGGTTAATGTGGAAAAGAGTTATCAATCAAATGATTCTGTCAAGGAACCCATCAAACGGTCACGCCTGCGCTCAAAGCTTGGTTTTTTGGTTTACGGAATCGAACGCAAGCTTCTTTGGCTGAAAATGCGTAAGAGCTTTGCAAGGACCTTTGACACAAAGCCTTTGGAATATCAATATTTTTCCCACCATACGCCTATGCTCCGAAAGCTCAAGGATGTGGATATGTGGATGCAGTATAACAAGGTCACAAATCTCAAGCTTGCCTGTGCAAAATTAAACGGAATTATACTTAAACCCGGTGAAACCTTCAGCTATTGGTATCTTATCGGAAATCCCACAAAGCGTAAGGGCTACAAAAAGGGTATGCTTCTGCGAAACGGAGGCTTTGAAGCAGGCTACGGAGGCGGACTTTGTCAGCTTTCAAATCTGATATTCTGGTCTGCCATACATACACCCTTGACCATTGTTGAGCGTTACCGCCACGGCTACGATGTTTTTCCCGATTCTAACAGAACTCAACCCTTTGCAAGCGGTGCAACCTGTGCATATCCCCACATAGATCTGATGATACGCAACGATACGGAGGATACATATCAGCTTCTGTTAAATGTTGGCGAAACCGACCTTGAGGGACAGTGGCGTGTAAACAGAGAACCTCTTTGCAATTATAAGATAGTGGAACGGAACCACCGAATGGTCAGCCAATTCTGGGGAGGATATACCCGTCACAACGAGCTTTATCAGCAGGTTTATTCCAAGGACGGAGAACTCATTGACGATTACCTTTTGCTCAGCAATGTTGCTGTTATGATGTATTCCCCATTCCTTGACGCTCCACCAACATCTGTAAACCCCGATGGGTAATCTTCATATAATTTCAAACCGCTATACAAAAAATAAGCTTACTAAGGGCGTACAAAATCAGCGGTAAAATTAAATAGCCTTCCACGGCGGAGGAATGGGACCGCGAAGTAGCGGAGGGAGCCTTTCGTATATCCCCGCCGATAAAAAAACCACCAAAGATTTTGCACAAGTCCGTTAAAAACGGACTTGTGCATTTTCAAGGGGTTTTGTTTTGAGAAAGATCCTTCTTTTGCTAAAATTGCAAAAGCCCTTAATTTCAAGGGCTTTTCGTGTTTTTAGGGGTAAAAAACACCACCCTTTCACCATTGCACCTTTTCTCCGACCTTTTGGAGTTGAACCTGTGATTTTTTCTTGTCACGCTCTGCGTGACAAAATTCCGCGTAAGGTTGGTAGAGATCCTGTTCTGAATATGATATAATTATATCGAACAAACGGGAAGGGAGGTAATCGTTATGACACTTGGGCAGAGAATACAACAAATAAGAATAGAACACGGTCTTTCACAAGAAGAGTTTGCAGAGAAGCTTTAACACAAAAGCAAAATAATAAGTGTGTAGTTTGTGGTAAAAATATCTCATCACGAACTTCGCACCTGGATCATATAATTCCGTGGGATTATGTGGGAGATAATCTGAGTGATAATTATCAGATGTTATGTGAGATTTGTAATACAAGAAAGGGAACATCTACATACTTTGAAATATCTATGTTGTTATTGAATAAATAGCATCTTTGAAAGTTGCATTTTTGTACTATGAACCCCAAAAACCTCGTTCTTCACAGCGAGGTTTTTTCTTTTTCATCCATCGCTTTCCCCGAAAATCACGTAGTGGGATTTCGAAATGCAAAAGGTGGGGGACAAGAAGCATTTTGCAAGGTTTTGCCTTGCTCTTTTCGTTTTTCGGTGGTATAATTGGCGAGGACATTTTTCACGCTTTTTCGCGTTTTGGAATACTCTTTTTTAGGAGGTGAGGCAGGTGAAAAACGGTAAAAAAGCGCTGTTTGTCGGCACGACGTGCATTTTGACCTACGTCGTTAATTATTATTTGCGCCACATTTTGAGCGTGCTGACTCCGACGCTCATTTCAACGGGGGATTACACCGTTTCTCACGTTGCCGCGCTTTCCTCCACGTACATGTTGCTTTACGCAGCGGGGCAGTTGGTGAACGGCTTTTTGGGTGACGCGTTTTCACCGAAATATATGGTGAGTGTCGGTCTGTTTGTTTCCGGCGGCGCGGTTGTCCTGTTTCCGTTTGTGACGGGGGAATTTGTGCAGATCTTGTGCTTTGCCGCACTCGGTTTCGGGCTTTCCATGCTGCGCGGGCCACTCATGAAGATCATCTCCGAGAACACGCAGGCAAATTACGCCCGTCTCATTTGCGTGTTTGTCTCTTTCGCCTCGTTTGCGGGTCCGCTTGTCGCAAGTGCGTTTGCTCTGATTCGTGGCTGGAACACGGCCTTCGTCTGCGCGGGTGCGGTAGCAATGGTTTTGGGCGCCGTCTCGTGCGCGGTCTTCACCCTTATGGAGAAGAGGG
>JAFYUZ010000095.1 GCA_017549365.1 Clostridia bacterium | reverse complement strand
GTAGTAGTTACACTACTTCTCTTTGGAATTAACGAGTTGTTCTTTGTACTTCTCGTCTTTCGTTGTTCAATTTTCAAAGTCCGCGCCGCCGCTCTCGCGGTCAGCTTTATTAGAATACCACAAACATCCGAGTTTGTCAAGAGTTTTTTTGCAAAAAAATCCTTTTTGTCATATTTAGACAAAAAAACATCTTAAATATCGACCAATGTATGCAATATTTTCTTTAATGGATATTATTACCGTATATAATGCGTTTATTCATCAAGGGTAGAAAAAATCTTTTCCCAAACCATATCGTCCTGTTCGGTCATTCTGTACCAGTCATAACTCGACACAAAAGCTTGTCTCTTTTCTTCGGAGTCAAGAACGCCATTTTTGGATTGCAAGGATAATTGTGTAAAAAACTCTTTCATATAGAGAACTGCGTCTTGTGTATAATTTGGATTATGGCCTTTTTTGTCTACAAGAAGAAATTCGCTATCGTTTCTGTTGGAAAGTTTATTTTTAAGAAAATCAAAATGAAGTTTGCAAGAAACCGTACTGTCATCCGCAGAATGAATTACAAGAAGCTTGGCATCGGTATTCGTCAAGCTATCTTCGGCAGAACAATCAAAATACTTTTCGTTTGCACTTTTCTCCATCCTTACAAAATGTGATCTGAAAATCGAAAGCATTCCGCCGAACGTCTGCTTCAACATTCTTGATACCGAAACAAAACCCGACATAGCGACAACGTGCTTGATATCCTTATGATATTTTCCTATATTAAGGCACGAATATGCTCCCCAGCTATGACCGACAACAGAGAAGGAGCAATTCTTATATCTTTCATCATTTTTGATGGTGCTTATACATGCATTAAGATCGCTGAGCGACTGACAGAAACCATTCGTAGTCTCCCCTTCCGATTCCATACAACCCGTATGATCATAGGCAAAAACCTTATAACCATGTTTTGCAAGTTTTTCGATTTCTCGCATATAGGATCTGTGTCCGCCACCCATGCCATGATCGAAAACTACCACTCTGTCAGCTATATAGCCCGGATAATAATAAAACTGACCGGATAAGCGATTACCCTGCTCGGATACAAAATCATATTTTTCACGCAAAAGTCCTTTAAAATCATCGACGGAAAAATAATAAAGGCATCCCGTATCATCAAAACGTGTATGAACCTTGCTTCTGTACATTTTTTCTATTTTATTCATGAAAAACATATTACACCTCAAAAAAGAAAGACCGAAGCACACGCCTCGGTCTTACAAATCAAAAACTCTTTTCTATAGCCGCGAGAAGATCTTCATAGCTATCAAAAGCGGTAAGATCGGGATTGTCAGTCTTGATCTGTTCTGTGCTCTTGAAAAGAAAGCCTGCTTTGCTCGCACGGATCATTCCAAGGTCATTGTAGCTGTCGCCGGCTGCAATAGTTTCGTAACCGACAGACTGAAACGCCTTTACGGTTGCGTACTTTGACTTTTCAACACGCATACGATAACCGGTTATATCACCGTTTTCGGCAACCTCGAGAGTGTTACAGAAAATTGTAGGCCAACCGAGCTTCTTCATGAGAGGGGTTGCGAATTGTGTGAATGTATCGCTGAGTATTATTACCTGTGTCTTCTCGCGGAGTTTATCAAGAAACTCCTTTGCGCCTTCCATAGGTTCTATTTTTGCAATCGTTTCCTGAATTTCTTTAAGACCGAGATTGTGCTCTTTGAGAATATTCAGTCTATACTGCATAAGCTTGTCATAATCGGGCTCATCTCTGGTTGTCTTTTTAAGTTCGGGAATGCCGCTGGCGTTTGCAAAAGCAATCCATATTTCGGGCACCAAAACGCCTTCAAGATCCAGGCAAACAATGTTCATCAAAATAAAAACCTCCGTGGTAAAAGCAATGCTAAATTTGTCAGTGAATGTAGTATAACACAAAAAAATCGATTTTTCAATAGAAAAATTCAATTAAATTCGTGCAACACCGCTCCTTCTTGCGGCATCTGCAACAGCAGCGGCTACAGTTTTTCCGATTCTTTCGTCAAACGCCATGGGAAGAATGTATTCTGCGTTGAGTTCGGAATCATCAACAAGACCCGCTATGGCGTAGGAAGCGGCCATTTTCATTTCGTCGTTGATATCGCTGGCACGTACATCAAGCGCGCCTCTGAAAATACCGGGGAATGCAACAACGTTATTGATCTGATTGGGATAGTCGGATCTGCCCGTACCGACAACGAGAGCGCCGCCCTCTTTTGCAACGTCGGGAAGAATTTCGGGAACAGGATTTGCCATAGCAAAAACGATTGCTCCGTCTGCCATTGAAGCTACCATTTCCTTGGAAATAATATTGGGTGCGGAAACACCGATCACAACGTCTGCGCCCTTCATTGCATCCGAAAGGTTGCCCTTGAGATGTTCTTTGTTGGTAACAGCGGCAAGTTCCTTGTGTGCGGAGCTGAGAGTTTCGTCGCCTTCGCAAATAATACCGAATCTGTCACACATAACAAGATTTGAAACGCCGAGTCTCATAAGGTGATTTGCAATAGCAGTGCCCGCAGAGCCTGCGCCGTTGATAACACACTTAATCTCGGAAATATTCTTTTTTGCAACCTTAAGAGCGTTGAGAAGAGCCGCGCCGACAACAATAGCTGTACCATGCTGGTCATCATGGAAAACGGGAATGTCGCAGATTTCCTTGAGCCTTCTTTCAACTTCAAAGCAACGGGGTGCTGCGATATCTTCGAGGTTGATGCCGCCAAAGCTGCCCGAAAGAAGATATATCGTTCTGACAAGTTCGTCAACATCCTGTGTTTTTATACAAAGAGGAAAAGCATCTACGTCAGCAAATTCCTTGAAAAGAGCGCATTTGCCTTCCATAACAGGCATACCTGCCTCGGGGCCGATATCTCCGAGTCCGAGTACCGCAGAGCCGTCAGTGATAACAGCAACAAGATTGTTTCTTCTTGTAAGTTCGTAAGACTTGTTTATGTCCTTCTGGATCACAAGACAAGGTTCTGCAACGCCGGGGGTATATGCAAGAGAAAGCTGTTCGCGATTTTTTACGGGAGTTCTTGAAACGACTTCGATCTTACCGTTCCATTCGTAATGCTTTTTAAGTGCTTCTGCTTTGATATCCATATTCATTTCCTTTCTTTATTACATATCGTAGGAGCTCTGGCGAAGTGTAAGTTCTTTTGCCTCGGCGCCAAGGTAATCTTCAACGTCCATGCCGAGGTAGTTGCAAAGGTCCACCATCTCCGCAACGGTGTTGATGTTTACATCTACGCCGTTTTCCATTCTGTCCTTGTATGCAAACACTTCTTTTTCGCCGTGAGTAAATATTCTGTCTGCGCCTTCGGCTTTGGGAGATTCGCGAAGCTCACGAAGAAGAGTGGACAAATGCTCCTTGATGGCTTCGGGGTCGCCGAACATTGCGGGATTGATTGCAATAAAGCCGTGGCAGGTTCCGCCCTTGCCGCCGATGTGGGTGTGATTGGAAGTGAGACCCATGGAAAGGATCGATGTGAAGATCTCGCAGAACATACCATAGCCGTAGCCCTTGTGGCTTCCTGTCTGTTCAAATTCGCCGCCGAGAGGCATGATTCCGCCGCCTGCTTTTGCAACGATATTCTTAAGCACGTCGCCTGCGTCAGACGTTCCCTTGCCATTGGCATCAAGAGCCCAACCTTCGGGCAGAGGTTTCTGGAGCTTGTTATATATTTCAAGCTTGCCTCTTGTAACGACGGTTGTGGAAGAATCAAAGAAGAAATCATACGGTTCTGCGGGCATGGCAACAGCGATAGGATTGCTTCCGAGCATTGCTTTTCTACCGAATGTAGGAACCATGATCGCTTCGGAGTTTGTCATAGACATACCGATAAGACCTTCGCGGCAAGCCATCTTTGCATAGTAACCTGCAATACCATAGTGGTTGGAGTTACGCACCGTAACAACAGCCATACCCGTGGTCTTTGCTTTTTCTATCGCAATATTCATTGCCTTTACACCAAGAAGCTGACCCATGCCGTCGTGACCTTCGATAACTGCGGAAACAGGAGTTTCAAACACAATCTCGGGTTTTGCATCGATCTTAATGAGGCCTTTTTCGATGCCCTTGTGATAGCGTACAAGACGCTGCATACCGTGGGATTCGATACCATACATATCGGACGTAAGAAGAACGTCAACGATAATATCGCTTTCTTCGTTTGTAAATCCAAACTTCACAAAAGCGTCTGTGCAAAATCTTTTGAGTTGTTCGTAAGAATAATTGATGCTGTTTTTCATAGGACACACTCCCTCTTATACAATATTGTATATATTTTACCACATGAAATTCTTTTTTTCAATAGATTTAGCGAATAAACAAGAAAATAGGTGGATTTTTGTTTGTTGACTTTTAACATCAAAAATGATATACTTAGAAAAAACGGAGGTGCTGTATATGATAAAACACATAATACTTTGGACTCTTAAAGAAGAATTCAACGATGAAGAAAAAGCACAGATCAAGCAAGGCATCAAAGAAGGGCTCGAATCCCTTAAAGACAAGATACCCGAAATCGACGAGATAAAAGTATACACAGATGGACTTGCAAGCTCAACCGCAGACCTTATGCTTGATTCCACCTTTGAAAACGAAGAAGCTCTTAAAGCGTATGCCAAAAACCCCGCCCATCAGGAAGTTGCAAATACCAAAGTTCGACCTTTTGTGGCAAACAGAAGCTGTCTTGATTTTGAAATATAAAAAAGATTCCCCGAAAGCACAAACCTTTCGGGGAATTTATTATTTATTTACTGTACTGCTTGGGATCTTCTTTTTCGGGATCAATAACAATGACAACAGCGTTGTTGTCGCCGAGATGCTTCTGAATAGATGCGGCAGAATCGTAATCGCACTTTGTTGTGAGAGTACCCTTAAGATCGCCAAGGCGTCCTCCGAGAGTCTGAATATAAATGTTCTTATCAAGGAATTCGGTGGAAGCGTTGCAAAGTCTTATGAGGTTACCTGCACTACGGTCGAATACGTTGTATTCGGTGTGCTGATTTGTGTTGACACCAAGTGCGTGTCCCGAATAAAGCTGTGCGCCCGACTGACGGTTTCTGACGATCGAGCCCCAACCATAGCCGCCGTAACGGCAGATATTGTACGCTGTATATACTTCGTCTGTGATACGTTTTGATTCTTCACCGGGATTGGGAGAATTATAGAATTCGATACCCCAGTGGACGTATTCGATAACGTTACCGATGTATCTGATATCCTTCTGAATGTAGGTACCTGTACCATTGGAAACCTGATGGGTAGGACCTGTGTCGTAAATCTGATACATCCAGTTGTTCTCAACGTAATAGCCGTTGCACATACCTGTTTCAACAGCATTACCGTAGTTTACGGGGTTGCCGCCTTTATTGAAGTTGAGGGTAAGAATAGATCCGCCGAGCCAAGAGAATACACAATTGCGAACAGTGAATTTCGTGGCATTGTTAACGCCGATTGCGTGCGCGCCTGTGAATTTGAAAGAAATGTTCTCGACAGTAACGTTTCTCGGTTCGCCGTCAATGATATCAAATTTTTCGCCGATTTCAATAGACTTAAAGCGTTTGCCGGGATTTCCTTCTGCGGAGTAAACGTAGAGAGTGCAAGGCTTGTTGATATCATTGTCAATAAATTCGGAATAGAACTGGAGATCCTTGTTCATATCCTGAACGCCTGTAAATCCAAGAAGGCCTTTGTTCATAATAAGACCATATGTTTCGTCATACGATGCATCCGAATAATCCTGCAGATCGTGGTCAAAACCGATAACACCTACGTTTGTAAGAAGCTCTGTACACTTATAAACATTGGGATACTCTGTCTGAACCCAAAGAGCTTCGTCTGCGTAGTTGCGCTTTGACTGCATAAGAATGGGCTTGGGACCTTCGCCGTACGCGCCATAGAACATATTTGTGGATGCAAGAATCTGACCGCGGTAAATTCCTCCGCGTTCAAAAAGAACTGCAGTGTTTCTCAAAAATTTGATTTTTGAAAGAGGCGCCAATGTTTTGTATGCAGTTGCGGGAGTAAGACCGTCGTTGGAATCGTCGCCGTTCTTTTCGGAAATGTATATGATCTTTTTGTCACCAAAATCGTGGTTATCCGCAGAATTAACGATATCTTTCTTTATCTGATTTGCAACAGTATCAACACCTGCTCTTATAGCCTCGGAAGGAAGAGATGCGCTCTGTTCGTAAAGAGAGATCATATAATCCTTGGTAGTCGAACCTGTAAGCACGTAAGATTTGACACCGGAATTATCTGTCCACGAAACGTTTTCTTCGTTGCACGCGGCAAGAATCTGGGAATATGCCCAGTGTCCGGAAACATCTGAAAAGCTGTTTTTACCTGCAACTCCGTTGGGGAGGCGTCCGAGGAAACGGTTTACCATAGTAACAACTTCGGCTCTGGTGATGCTGTTTTCGGGTTTGAAAGTTCCATCGTCATATCCCGTTACAATACCGTTGGAAACCGCAAAATTAATTGCAGCAAGGTACTTATGATTAGCTTGAACGTCTGTGAAGTTCTTAAGCTTTACAGAAGGCGCATCCTGTGTTGCTGAGGAAATTTCAAAAATAAGCTGTGTGAATTCGCCTCTTGTGATATTTTCGGTAGGAGCGATTTTAAGCCCGTAATCCTTAGAGATGTTGTCGAGGAAACCGAGATTCTGGAAAAATCCGATATACGATTCATACCAAGCGCCCGCCTGAACGTCATCGTATTTTGCGCCTATCTTGCCCTTTATCGCGCTGTCTTCAACTATAAGACGGGACAAAAGTGTAATTGCTTCTGCGCGGGTGATGTTGTTCTGAGGGCGGAAGGTTCCGTCTTCATAGCCGTTTACATAGTTTGCATTTTTATTAACATTAAGAGAAACCGCGCTGGATATCTTGACTTCGGAAACACCTGCCGAAAGTGCAAAAACGCCGTTATCGGAGTTTGCGTTCTGACCGTTGAGAACGATAGAATTTACGGGGAGACCAAAGCTGTCAGTGAAAGAAAAGCCCTTTACTTCTGTTTTGTCAAAAACAGGTATGCAGTTTCCGCCATCTATCTTGATGGTATAATCGGCAAGAACAGAAATATTGTCAACAGAAACATCAGATCCTGTTACAATGATCTTTTTGCCTGCGATTTTGCCTGTGCCTGCAACCGCGCTGTTATAAGAAGCACTGTTGATGGAAACGACGAGATTTCCGTTAACTGTGGCAGATTCGCCCGCACCGATAACAAACTCGCCGATATTGCCGCCGTTTACAACAGTCATAACGTTGCCGTTTACAACTCCGCTTTCGGGGCCTGCGATAAGCTTGTCGATGTTGCCGTCAGAAATTGTGAGGGTAACGTCACCATTTACTGTACCCGATGCATAGTTGCCTGCAATGGCATTTTCAACATCACAACCGTCAATAACAACATTTGAAGAGCCGTTGATAACGTGACCGTTTACCGCGCCCGCAACGATCTTAGCATATTTTCCGTTGGTTACGCCAAGAGCGGATGTGATATCTGCCTTTCCTACCGCGATAGAAGGCTTATCAACATATTCAATAATATTGTCGCCGTCGGCAACATATTTTTCAACACAATATGTATCAAAACCTGTAAGAGTTGTCAATTTGTGACCGTTGGTAAGAATCACAGCATCCGCATCGGTTCTTATAACAAGATTTCCGAGCACAAGGTCGCCACCGAGATTGATCTCGGCGTTTCCTGCAAAGTTTATACAGTTACCGCGAGCATTTGCACCTATACCTACGATCGTAAGAGGAGCTCTTCCGACAACGTCATTGAACGCGCCAACCGATACGTTACCAGAAAGAACAATTCTTCCTCCGTCTGTTCCGAGCGCAAGCAGAGCGTCGTTAAAGGTTTTGTAGGAAGCATACGACTTTCCGTTGTAATTGACTTTGCCGAAAGTGCCGAGAAATGCGGTTCTTTCGCCGTCAATTGTCATAACTTCGGGATCGGCGGCTGATACAGAAAAAGGGATTGCGCAAACGATCATAAATGCGCACATCAGTAATGCGAGAAATCTTTTCATTTTGCTTTTTCCTTTCATAATTTGTATATTATTCACCAAATACTTCTTTGATAGCATCAAGATATCCGTAACCGTAAAGATCGTCAGGTTCGAGATAGCTGGTTTCAGTCCACTCGTTCCAACTATTTACAGTGATCAGCGGAACTTTATTGTGCTCGTCCGAAAATTTTTTTACATCGTAAAGTAGCTTTTTGAAATTTTCAGGTGTATTGTTTTTACAGATCTGAGGAAGCAATTTGTTATATCTTGGGTTATTGTCCCAACCGATAGAAACGTGGGGATAATACGGGACACCGTAATAATCCTCCATCTTTGCCCATTCCCTCTTGACGTCCTCGGCCACATCCAAAAAATCGCGATCCTGAACCGAAGTGAAATGAACCATTTGGTAATGGGTGGTGGAATCAAATCCGATCTGCGAAACAAACTCCCTTGACGACAACTTCTTTTCAACGCCGTCAACACCGGAAATATTGAGAGAATGGTGACCGCGACAGGTAAGCTGGAAATGCACTCCGTCAAACCCCTGCTTTTTCGCATATTCACGCCACCAATCAAGGGCTTCTCGAGCTTGTTCTATTCCACCAAGACCGTTTACAAAGTTCTCGCATTCATAAATCATGAAAACGGGTTTATTGTCAATTCGGTAATAGTTTTCCTTGGTAAAATACATTTCTGTTATGCGCGCGGCAATATGCTCGAACTGTTCCCTGCCAATCTTTCCCTGCCAGATAACAGACTCGCCGTCTGTTCCCGCCACGCGCTTGTCCCACAAGGTGTTTGCATCGTGGTTTGCCCACATGAGGAAAAATTTCATCTTATTATTGTTTTTTGCTTTCAAAAAACCGTTATTAAGACATTGCTCGAGAAAAGGTCTGTTGTCATACCAGTACCAATCGTAAATAAAAACGTTTACTCCGTGGTCAACGGCGGCTTCGATCTCCATTTCCATAACGTAAGGATCCGCTTCATTGACATAACCCCAAAGTGGTTTTCTGGGCCAATCGTGATCCGGTGTTTTCTTTACGGCGTTTTTAACTGTCTGCCATTCGCCGTAGCCTTCGGGCCAAAATATACGTGATCTCGGCTCGTCGCCTGTGTACGAAGGCCAAACATATGCCGCAATGTCATACTTTTTGCTCATAAAAAATCCTTTCTGTCGTAAAAACGATCATATTACAAATCCGCCGTTGGGGCTGATAACCTGACCCGTGATAAACGAAGCATCGTCAGAGGCAAGAAAAAGCACTGTCTTTGCAACATCATATGCTGTGCCTATTCTTTCAAGAGGTGTTTCATCGGCAAGCGATTTCAGATCCTCGGGGGTCAGAGCTTTGTTCATTTCGGTATCAATAACACCGGGGGCTACGCAATTGACGCAAATTCCCGATGGGCCAACCTCTTTTGCAAGAGCTTTTGTCATACCGATTATCGCCGCCTTTGATGCCGAATAGTGCACCTCACACGACGAGCCGCATATTCCCCACACCGAGGAAATGTTGATTATTTTTCCTTCTTTCCGATGGATCATTGAAGGAAGAAAAGCGCGGGTTACAAGAAACTGTCCCTTGACATTGACATCAAAGGTTTTGTCCCACAATTCGGTTGTAATATCTGTAAACAAAGAAAACGACGAAATTCCTGCGTTATTTACAAGAACGTCTACCCTGCCGTAAAGATCAAGCACCTTTTGGCAAAGGGTTTTTACCTGTGCTTCATCCGAAACGTCGGCCTTTATGCAAATGGACTTTCCACCTTCGTTTTTGATGCGGGCGCAAACTTTTTGCGCGGCTTCTTCGGAATTGTTGTAATTTATAACAACGTAATATCCTGCAAGAGCCGCCCTGTATGCAATTTCGGCACCGATGCCACGAGAGGCACCCGTGACAACAAGAACTTTATTGTTTATCATATTCTGCCCTCTAATTTGAAAAATCTGCAGGCGTTGTTGTATGTAAGGTTGCAAAAATCATCGGGAGTGACGCCAAGAATTTCCGCCGCCCTTTCTGCAACGTATCTAATATATCCCGAATGGTTGGTTTTACCGCGAAAAGGCACGGGAGCAAGATACGGGCAATCGGTTTCGACAAGCACGCGATCGAGATACTTTCCGTTTTCAAGATCCTTTATTCCCTCGAGCACCTCGACTGTTTTTCGTGCATTTTTGAAGGTGAGTATACCATTGAATGATATATACCAACCTCGTTTTAAAAGATCCTTTGCCATTTCAAAAGATCCCGAATAACTGTGAAAAACGCCGTGTACAGACGGAAAATCGGATATCATCGAAAGACAGTCGGCGTGTGCTTCCCTGTCGTGTATAACAACAGGCAAGCACCGTCTTTGTGCAATTTCCATTTGTTTTGCAAAAACAACCTTCTGAATATCCTCAGTTTCTTTGCCGTAATAATAATCAAGTCCTATCTCGCCTACCGCCACACACTTTGGATGCGATGCGGCGCTTTCAACAACGCTTTCCCAGTCGGCGTCCTTTGAATCCGCGTCTGCCGCCTCGGGATGAACGCCCGACGCAAAAAACACAAAATCGTGCGCTTCGGCAAGTTTTTTTGAACTTTCGACAGATGCGAGAGAAGAAGCGGCGTTTACAATATACTTAACATTTTCAGTTTCGTGAAGAGCCTTTAAAAGCTCTTCTCTTTCGCCGTCAAATCTCTCGTCATCATAATGTGCATGAGAATCAAATATTTTCATCAATTTTAACACTCAAAATATATAATTTCAATACAGAGATCAATCAATAAATAGCACAAACGAACTATTATCTGACAGTGCTTCCCTCGGGGATGCTATCATCAAGGAAGCTGATCTTTATAGTTTCGTTGCCGTTTTCATCCTTGTAGCCTGCAGCAAGAAGCATACCGTTGCTTTCAACTCCGCGAAGCTTTGCGGGTTTAAGATTTGAAACAAGAATTACCTTCTTGCCCACAAGCTGTTCGGGCGAATAGCTCTTGGCAATGCCGGATACGATCTGACGCTCGCCCTGTCCGTCCGCAACCATGATCTTAAGGAGCTTGTCGGATTTTTCAACAGGCTCTGCGGAAATAATACGTGCGCAGATAAGCTTTACTTTCATAAAGTCTTCAATATCAATTACAGAAAAATCTTCAGTTTTTTCGGACTTTTTGTCTTCTTTTTTGGTTTCTTCTTTCTTAACTTCTTCCTTCTTGGGTTCCTGCTTTGCCTTTGCGGCATTGATCTCTGCCATCTTCTTTTCTTCGTCTATTCTTGCAAAAAGAGGTTCGGGCTTGGGATTTACCTTTGCTCCGCAAGGAACTGCTTTTCCGAATTTTTCAATGTCTGCCCATTCACCGAGTGTTACGCAAACGTTTTCGGGATCGTTTATCTGTGCAATGATCTTTTGTGCGGATTCGGGCATAAAGGGATAAAGCATGGTTGCGCAAATGCGGATACCTTCAAAAAGGTTGTACATAACAGTGGAAAGTCTGTCCTTTTTGCTTTCGTCCTTGCCGAGAATCCAGGGAGTTGTTTCATCAATATACTTATTGAGGCGGCGAAGCACCGTCATGATCTCATCTGCGGCGTCGGCAATATGGAAATCGTCAAAATACTGTGCAACCTTCTTTACACCGTTTTCGATGGTGGAAATAAGGTCATCATCCACATCTTCTTTCTCGGAGGCAGAAGGAATGACACCGCCGAAATACTTATTTATCATCGCGGCGGTTCTGTTGACGAGGTTTCCAAGGGTGTTTGCAAGGTCGGAATTGAATCTTGCGATGAAAGATTCGTAAGTGATGCTTCCATCGTTGAGATAAGGCATTTCTGCAAGAACGTAATATCTTACAGCATCTGCACCGAAATAGTTTGCGAGATCATCGGCATATATGGCGTTTCCGCGGGACTTACTCATCTTATCAAAACCGACGAGAAGCCAGGGGTGACCAAAAATCTTTTCAGGCATGGGAAGTCCGAGCGCCATGAGGATAACAGGCCAGTATATGGTGTGGAATCTCAATATATCCTTACCTATGATCTGAACGTTTGCGGGCCAGTATTTCTTGAACAGTTCGCCCTGTTCATCAACATCATAGCCAAGAGCTGTGATATAGTTGATAAGAGCATCCATCCAGACGTAAATTACGTGTCCGTTGTCGAAATCAACCGGAACGCCCCACTTGAAGGTGGAACGGGAAACGCAAAGATCCTGAATACCGGGCTTGATAAAATTGTTTACCATTTCCTTTTTGCGCGCTTCGGGACAAATAAAATCAGGATGAGAATCTATGTAGTCCTCGAGCTTCTTCTGATATTTGGAAAGCTTAAGGAAATATGCTTCTTCTTTGGATTTCTGAACGTCTCTTCCGCAATCGGGGCATTTGCAATCAACTGCCTGGGTTTCTGTCCAGAAAGATTCGCAAGGAACGCAATACCATCCCTCGTATTCGCCTTTGTAGATATCACCCTGTTCATAAAGCTTGCGAAAAATGTTCTGAACAGCCTTTACGTGATAGTCATCTGTCGTTCTGATGAACTTGTCGTAGTCGATGTTCATTGTCTTCCAGATGCCCTTAAGCTCGGCCGTGATTCTGTCAACATATTCCTGAGGAGAAATTCCGTCCTCTGCCGCGGCATCCTCGATCTTCTTGCCGTGCTCGTCGGTACCTGTGAGGAAGAACACGTCGTATCCGCACAGTTTCTTATAACGAGCAATAGCATCGGTGAGAACCATTTCATAAGTGTTTCCGATGTGGGGCTTTCGCGATGTATAGGGAATCGCTGTGGTTAAATAGTACTTTTGCTTTTCTGACATATTTATAAATCCTTTCGTAGATATACAAAAAATAATATTTCACGAAAAACCACGCAGAACAGGAGCGGATTTTTCTGAGATTGCGTAATTTAAAAAACAACTGACCGATATCAAAAAATATGGTATCGCAAAAAGAAGAAGAATGCCGAAACTAAGATACGACAGCAGAAATAACGGAACAAAACTGAAAAGAAAACAAACAAATTCGAGCTTGTGACCTTTCATATAAAAGAAGCATTGCTTTATTCCTGCAAAATCGAAACTGCATCTGAAAATCGGTGCAAAACCAACCGCAAGAGTTACAGTCAAAACACCAAAAACCAATACCGCGCATTTGATGGCAATGGATAAAAGGGTGTGGTTCAAATATTCGCAAATTACTCCGACAAGGCGAAAAAGAATCGCAGGGAGATACAAAGAAACAAGCGCAGATAATGCAATGAAAAAAACATCACGGCAAGAACGCCGAACGCCGGAAACAGATAAAAAACTGTCGTCCGAAAAAAACAAGCTTTGACGGTCGTTACAAGACAGGCGTCTGTAGAAAGACACACAAGACGATAAGAACGGAGAGATAAAAACCGTCATCAAAAATCTGATAAGTGCAGACAGTGCATAAAATCCGTTTTTGGAAAGCAATCCGTAAAGGACCGGATCGACAAAACGAAAGAAAGCAGAAATGCCGAACAAAAGAAGCATTATCAAACCCGAAACGCATATACAGATGCGAAAATCAAAAAACAATATACGCCTTGCTTCGGATTTGATCATCCGTCGCCTTAAAGAATACGTCATTTGCCGCCTCCGCAGATAATATGCAACACGACGGCAGAATACTTTATCCTATTATATAACACTTTTACGAAAAAAGCAAGATATACTTGAAATAAGCGCCGTATATTTACATATTATTTATTAATGCGATTATATCCGTTATTAAAAATTGTATACTTAAAATTAGCATATTTTTTTAATATTGTAAACAAAACTGCTCATGCTTGACAAATGACAAAAAAATAGCTATAATAAGATAGCATGTGTATGTATGCGTAAAATTCCGATGACACAGGAGGTTATGTTTTGAGCAGAAAAACACCCAGACTCTTCACGCCTATTTCGTCTCTCAGAGATCTGTATTCCAAGGGCGCAAAACTGCATGGAGATAAGGTTTTATTTCGTTACTACGCCAAAGACGGTAACATAGACACGATTACATACAGTCAATTTAAATATAGAACAGACAGAATAGCCGCAGGTCTCGATTCTCTCGGTCTTGCCGGAAAAAGAATTGCTATCCTCAGCGAATCTTCTCCCGAATGGTTCTGCACCTATCTCGCCGTTGTTTCGACAGGCGGTGTTATTATCCCTCTCGACAAGGAGCTTGTTGTTGAAGAAATTTCAAACTTCCTTAACAGAAGCAATGCAGACGCCATCTTTTTCTCCCGCAATTTCAACAAGAAAATAGACGACGTATGCAAAGGTGCACAAACTCTTACCCACTATATAGCAATCGATCCCGACTGTCACGATTTTGGCGACAAAAACGTCCTTTCTCTTCAACAGATAGTAGAAGCAGGACAAACAAAGCTTGCCGAAAGAAAATACGAGATTCCCGTAAACGAAGATATGCACAAGATGAGCATCATGCTCTTCACTTCGGGCACAACAGGCACAAGCAAATGCGTTATGCTTTCCGAAAACAATATTGTATCGTGTATCAATGCGGCGTGTGCGGCGGTTGACTTTAACCCCAACGACGTTCTCATGTCGGTGTTGCCGATTCATCACACCTACGAAAGCACCTGTATGCTCGCGGCTATCAACTACGGAGTTGAAATATGCATTAACGACAGCCTTAAAAACGTTCTTAAAAACCTTGCCATCTTCAAACCCACAGGAATGACCCTTGTTCCCCTCTTTGTAAACACTTTCTACAAGAGAATTTGGGACGAAGCAAAGAAAAAAGGCAAGGACGCAATGCTTAAAAAAGGTATTGCCATTGCAGGAGCCACAAAAAAGGTCGGCATGGACCTTTCGAAGGCGCTTTTCAAGGACGTTGTTTCGGCTTTCGGCGGCAGACTGGAAAAGATCGTCTGCGGCGGTGCACCGATGGATCCGCTTATGGTTAAAAACTTTGAAGCATTCGGTATACGGATCGTTGAAGGCTATGGCATCACAGAATGCTCTCCCCTTATTTCTGTAAGCCCCTATTACAGACAAAAGCTCGGTTCTGTCGGACCCGCGGTTGATTGTTGCGAAGTACGCATTGACAAACCCGAAACAGACGATGAAGGCAGAGAAATCGGCGAAATCATTGTTAAGGGCGACAACGTAATGCTCGGTTACTACCTTGACGAAGATTCCACAAACGCCGTTTTCACAGAAGACGGCTGGTTCCGCACGGGCGACCTTGGTTATACCGACAAAGACGGATACATCTATATCACAGGAAGAAAGAAAAATGTTATCATTCTCAACAACGGCAAAAACGTTTTCCCCGAAGAGATTGAAGAATATCTTGAAAAGATCGATCTTGTAAACGAATGCGTTGTTGTGGGACGTGAAAACAGCGAGACAGGCGAAGTTGTTCTTACCGCTGTTGTATATCCCAACTTCGATCTGCTTCCCGAAAAGGATCTTACCGAAGTTGCCGCAGCAGTTAAAGAAAAGATACTTGAAACCAACAAAAAACTGCCCAGCTTTAAGCAGATAAGAAACGTTGAAATCAAAAAAACTGAATTCGAAAAGACATCTTCAAAGAAGATCAAGAGATTCACGGTTTAATTCATTACATCAGGAGATTTGTTATGTACGAAGAACTCAAAAAACTTTTAATCGAAGAAATGCAGATTGAAGAAGAAAAGATCACTCCCGAAGCAGAGCTTGTTAATGATCTCGGATTTAACTCGCTCGAGTTGGCAGAGCTTGTTATCCACTGCGAAGAAACTTACGACGTTGAATTTGACGAAGAAGAAGCAAAAAATCTTGTAACCGTCAATGACGTTATCAAGTACCTTGAAGAACTTGTTGCATAATTTAAAAAACAATGAAAAATTCCGCTTGTTGGCTTGCGCTGCAAGCGGAATTTTGTCATCATTACCTTTTTTCTTCGAAAAATTGTTTATCTTCGAATGGCTTTGCTTCGTTCCGTTCTTTATGCTTTTTTATACCGACAAGAATATCACGGCAAAACGTGCGTTTCTTTACGGTTTTCTTTTACATTTCACGCGATCCTGCATTGTTCTGACCTGGTTTAAAGAACTGTACTCGATGAGCGCCGTTGACGTTCCGCCTTTTATTATGATTGCGGTTATTTTTCTCGGCGATGTCGTATTGTCAGCGCTTCAATCGGTCCCTTTCGGAATCTGCTCTATATTGATAAACCATTTGCACAAAAGCACGAGCAACTGCGCACTGCGCCATATTTTCTCAGCTTCTTTTTTCGCTTTCACGGAACTTTTTCAAACATTGATTGAAGAAACGTGTTTTCTTGGCCTGATCGGTTTCCCGTGGGTAGTAAGCTATGTTACCCAGCACAGATTTTTGTATGCAATACAGTCTGCATCTGTATTCGGAGCAATATTTATCACATTTATTATAATACTTGTAAATTCACTTATCGCCCACGCGATATTCTGTGAAAAAAAGGCAAAAATCGTGTATTTGTTGTCGGCTTTCGGCATATTTTTCGCAAATTTCGCCTTCGGAGCGTGTTATATTGCTTTTGACAACAATACAAACGAAAACGAAATAAACGCGGCGGTTTATCAGGACAACAATTCATCATACGATAAATGGTCGGGTTCTGCAAGAGACGTGTGCGACGAATTTGTTTATGATATGGAGTTGTTTTTTAGCTCAGGCGGAAAAGCCGATATCATAGTTCTTTCGGAAACGGTTTTTACAGTAAGATTTGATCCCGATCGCGCATATTCCTCATCCTCGGGCAGATACATTGCGGACAAGTTGTGCCAGCTTTCGAAAAAACACAGATGCTCGATAGTTTTCGGTGGTTTTTCATCTGATGACAACGCCGAATACAACTCTATGTTTCTTATTGACAACGGCGAATTTTCAAAAACTGTGTACAACAAAAGAACCCTTGTACCCTTTGGCGAATATCTCCCGTACGAGAAGATCTTGACAAAGCTTGTTCCCGCCCTTGAAAACTTTAATCTGAGCGGAAGCTATCTCAAACCCGGCGCAAGTGCTGATGTATTTGAAAGCTCACACGCAGATATCGGTGGTATAATTTGTTATGACTCTATTTTTTATTATAACACCCGTGAAAGTGCAAAAGACGGAGCGCAAATCATCGCACTTTCGACCAACGACTCGTGGTACAACGATTCTGCGGCGATTTATCAGCACTATGCCCAATCGGCTTTCCGCGCGATAGAAACAGACAGATGCCTTTTAAGATCTGCAACAACCGGTGTTTCAGGAATTATTGACAATCACGGAAGAACTGTTGCAAAATCGAACATTTTTGAAAAAACAATCGTCAGCGGCGCCGTTCAGAAAAGAAGCGGCACAACCCCATTCGTAAAATTCGGTTATACTTATCTGTACGCGCTGACAGCAATCGGAATAATTTATTGCGGATTTATCCGATTCAGACACAGAAAAAACAATGTAAAACAAATATGATATATCATAAATGTCACATTGTGCAAATACCAAAAGCAATTTGAATGTTAAAATATTCTTATCCTAAAAAACACGGAGGCTAATTATGAACTGTACTGCAAAAGTGATCTCTCCTCTTGAAAAAGTTTTTTATGACGATAAAATGTCGTCTTTCAAGAGCTATCCAAAATCGTCAGCACTTATCGGTGAAAAGCATAATTTCTGCATTGCTTATATGAATACAGATTTTTCGGAATGCAGATATACGAGCGCTTCTATCTACTTAACTGTGAAATCCGATATCAAAAAACATGTGTCGCTTTGCACTGTTGAACACGTGCCAGCGGTATACGCGGCAAATTTTGACGAAAAAGAAGACGGCATGCTCAGAAAATATCCGGGCCTTTACCCTGATGTTAAAAAGCCCGTTAAAGAAAAAGAGATTATCAAATTGCTACCCAAGCTTCTCAACAGCCTTTGGGTGGAAGTTGACACAACAGACGTTGCATCGGGCAATCACAAGATCAAAATCGAATTTCATGCAGAAAACGGCGACCTTCTTTGCGAATGCGAGCACACTGTCAAGGTGATCGGAGCAAAATTGCCCGAGCAGAAGCTGATGATAACCCATTGGTTCCACACCGACTGCCTTGCAGACTATTACAAAGTAAAAGTCTTTTCGCAAAAGCATTGGAAAGCCATAAAAAATGCGATGATAACCTATGCAAACGCAGGCAACAACATAATATACACTCCCCTTTTCACGCCTCCTCTTGACACAAACGTTGGCGGAGAACGCACAACAGTTCAGCTTGTAGACGTGGCACTTGAAAACGGAAAATACATCTTTGATTTTTCAAAGCTTCACAGATGGGTAAAGATCTGCAAGGATGCAGGCATCAAATATTTTGAAATGAACCATCTGTTTACACAGTGGGGCGCTTTTCATGCACCAAAGATCATGGCAACAGTAGACGGAAAGAAAAAGAAGATATTCGGTTGGGAAACCGATGCCCACGGCGCAGAATATGAAGATTTTCTCTCGCAATTTTTGCCCGCGCTTCTTGAACAGCTGAAATTGCTCGATCTCGAAGATTGCACATTGTTCCATATATCCGACGAACCAAGCCTTGAACATCTTGAAAGCTACCAAGCGTGCAGTGACATCATAAGAAAGTATCTCAAAGGCTACAAGATCATGGATGCCATGTTCAACCCCGAATTTTACACAAACGGATATGTTGACATTCCGATTCCTTACATCAAGCACGCAGACACATTCTTCCCGCTTAATCCCGACCCGAAGTTCGTATATTACTGCGGAATAGACACAGAATGTATGGGCAGAGCTCTTGCAATGCACTCTTGCAGAACCAGAATCAGCGGAATCCAGTTCTATGCACACAAAATAGACGGTTTCCTGCATTGGGGACACAACTTCTATAACTCGTGCAAATCGCTTCGTCATATCGATCCATACGCCGTCACAGACGCGGACAAGCAGTTTGGCGCAGGTGACAACTTTATGGTATACCCCGGCGACAACTTCGAATCGTTTGAATCGGTGCGCCTTGCGGTGTTCCGCGACGGCTTGCAAGACAAGCGCGCTCTCGAGCTGTGTGAAGCTCTGTGCGGCGCAGAAGCTGTTAACAACGCAATTGCAGAGCTCAACGAAGGAAAGCCGCTTGATCTGTGCAAAACGCCCACAGACAAGGATTTTGCAATCAAACTTCGCGAAAAGATCAACTCTATGATAGAATCCGCTATCTGAAACAAACACACATATATATAACAAAAACAGGGGCTGTCCCCTGTTTTTTTATTAGTTTTTTATAGAGCACTATAAATAGTTTTTTATAGAGCACTATAAATAGTTTTTTATAGAGCACTATAGAGAAAAAATTGCAAAAAAAAAGACTCCGTAAAAACGGAGTCTTTCTCTTTTTGACGAATTAGATTTTGCCCCAGGGATCCGAGAAATCGTTGTCACCGTAGTTTCCACTACCGTTTGTGATAACGTCTTCAGTTTCGTATTCCACTACTTCGAGTACAGGGCTCTCGTAAATTTCTTTCATGTAAATACCACCTTCCTGATTGTTTATATTATATCATAATAATTCTGAAAAGTAAAGAGTAAATTTTAATTTTCTTGTGATTTTTTGCACCAAATGTGGCATTTTGGTGCCACATTTGGGCATATTTCATAGAAAATTTAATCGAATTTACAATTTGTTCTTAAATGAATTATTTGGATCGTAAAATCACTTTGCAGCGTCGATAAGAGCCTGCATTGCAGCCTTGAGGTCTGCATCAGTTTCTTCTTCGTCGTTAACAACAGCTTCTGCGATCTTATAAACGGAAGCAGCATACTGTTCGCCATATACGTATTCGCCTTCAGCAACTTCAATGTATGTTACTGCAACATATTCTGTCTTGTACTGTTCAGCTTCAAGACCTGTGAGACAAACTGTGTACTGAACATATCCGTCGAGGTCATCAAAGAGTCTTACAGCAGGAACTGTAGCTGCAGTATATTCCTTATCATTGTAGTTGTACTTGCCATCAACAACGAGTGCGTTGTTGCCAAGAGCAGCCTTAGGAAGAACTACAAAGCCGAATTCGCAACCTGCGTACTGAGCAGCAAGCTCGTCTGTGTAGTCAGCTACGAATCTGAGACCCTGTTCTGTGCTGCCGCTGGGAAGTCTGATCTGAGCACCTGCGATGGTGAGACCGTCGTTCTTAACGTTCTTGCCTTCAACGATTGTGCTGATACCTGTTGCAAGAGTGATCTTGTTGTCAACAGAGTTAGCACCTGTTTCAACTACATAGAAGTCTGTGTCAGCGATTGTGAGTTCAACACCGTTTTCAAGATCGAAAGACCAATCGTCGTCGTCAACAGAAGGAGTTGCGTTGATGAGGTATGCATCTTCGTCTGCTCTCATAGCAAATGTAGGAGTTGTTGCGCCTGCATTGACAACGATGAACTTGCCTGTGATATCTGCGCAGAGACCTGCTGTTTCAACAGAACCAACAGTTGCGTTTTCGAAGATTTCAACAACAGCGGAACCATCGTGGAGGATAGGACCTGTAACTGAGCCGAAGGAGTCACCGTATCTGATCTGATTAACAGTTGCAGAACCTGTGCCGCCTTCAGAACCAACCTGAATGTAGAGGTTGCCTGTCCATGTTCTCTGAGTATTCTGAGAGTTGTAGAAAGGACCAACCTGGATGGAGTCAACGAAACCTTCCTTGACGAAGATGTTCTGATCGCCGTTCTGATTCTTGTTCATAACACCTGCGTGGAGAATAAAGGGCTGAGAACCTTCTACCTTATATACGCCTTCGCCAAGAGTAAGGTCGTTACCGTTAAGCGAAGCCTGCTTCCACTGCTTGTTAGCCAAAATACCGATGTTTTCAAGAACTACTGCAGAGGATATACTGAGAGTTTCACCGTACGAGAGAACACCGTCTGTGCCTTCACCTGTGATGGTGAGAACACCTGCGTATGCAGGGATAGCGAGGCCGTCAGCATCGAGCTTGCCAACAACGTGGAGAGTTGCCTTGTCTGCGAATGTGTCAAGGATCTTCTGTGCTGCGCCGAGAGTCTTAACAGCATTGTCAGCTGCGAAACCGTTGTTTGCATCGTTACCGTTTACGGGGTCGATATAAACGTGGGAATCAGCTGTTACAACAAGTGCTTCAAGAGTGATGTCGCCGGAAGCGGGAAGTGTGATTACTGCGCCTGCTGCGTAGAATTCTTCGCCGATGTACCAACCAACGAATGTTTCGCCTTCAGCAACTTCGCCTGCGGGAAGTGTATATTCTGTACCACCGTTCTGAGTAGCAACGATTTCGCCGTCAATGATGACGTTAACCATGTTTTCAGAAACGATTGTGATTGTTGTTTCGCCTTCAACGAGGTCGATTACAGATGTTTCTGTAACTTCCTTTTCGCCTTCTGCGTCAACAACAATTGCCTTCATACCTTCGCCGAGAGTGATGGAAGCCTTACCGAATTCGGGAAGAACAACATCAGAACCTTCGATGGTGGTAGCCTTAACAACGTATTCGTTGTCGTTGTTTACATAAGAAGCAACGCCTTCTTCCTTACCTGTAAGGAATGTAGGATGATCGCCAAAGCCGATGTTGGTGTTCTTAAGAAGAACCTGGAGACCGTTAATCTCTGTGGAAATCATCTTCTTGAAGCCGTTACGGTAGATCATATTGCCTTCGGACTGTGTGCCGTCAACGTTGATGTATGTCTTACCGAGGATCTTAGCTGTCTTAGGGTCCTGGTGGTCACCACCGAGAGAAACTGCAGTGTTATTCTGTGCACCGTTGAAGTGTGCCTTAGGACCGATGTTAACTGTTACGTCGCCCTTAACTTCTGCGTCACCCCAGTCCATAAGAGTAAAGAACTGAGCGTCGCCGTTGATGTTAACCTTGACAGAATTGTTTGTGGAGCCTGTTTCGATCTGTGTACCGTCGTTGACGACATACATACCGGTGTTCTTATCATTAAGAGCGAGCTTGTAGCCTTCGCCGATGGTAAGCTCTCCACCCTTTATAATGAAAGGTGTGTTGTTCTGCTGACCAATCCAAGTGTTCTTTTCATTGTATTGACCGTTGTTAAAGTCGATAAGGTGAGAAAGCTCAAGGTGACCGGAGTTGACAACAACTCTGGCTGTACCGTTTGCAAAGCCTGCGCCTTCGTAACCTTCACCTGTGATGATAACGTGCTGGCCAGCTGCAAGAGAGAAGCTGCCGGGGAAGCCTGTTACCATATCCATAAGAACGATCTTACCATCAGCTGTGCCGATTGCTGTAAGAGCCTTTGCAACTGTTGCAAAAGGAATTTCTGCCTTGTAACCTGCGTTTGCATCGTTACCTGTGGAAGCAACGTACCAAACGTTTTCTGTGTTTACATACCATATAGCTTCGAGAAGAATGTTTTCTGTGCCAACAAGAACCTTGTCGCCTACTGCATAAACAGTTTCGCCGAGCTTGTAGCCATCGAGAACTGCGCCTGCAGTGCCGTTGGCGTCGGGAAGAACAACTTCGGAACCTGCATAGAAGTTACCGATAACAACCTTTTCTTCGCCGTTCATGTAAGCAACTTCGTACTGTGCTTCGCCTTCCTTACCGAATGTAACTGCAACGTCGCCTTCGGGAAGTGTGTATGTGCCGTTAGCATTTGCTTCGAGAACGACACCGTTTGCGAGAACCTGGTCAAAGGAATCATCATCGGGAGTGATTGTGTAAGTAACTGTTGTGCCGCTGATCTTGGGAACTGCAACACCTTCTGTTACCTTAACAAGCTGCTTTGCACCTGCAACAGGAGCTTCGGGAGCGAGTTCAACGTTGTTGTAAACGAGAACAGATGCACCTGTAACTGTGGGGGTGTAGCCTGCTACTACGGTAGGAGCTACTTCCAAATCAGCTGCATTGATAACTACAACGTAGTTGCCGCCGATTGTGGAGATCTGCTTTTTAGCGTTCTGGGCTGCATCACCAAATGTGAGCTTGTTAACAGAACCGCCGTTTACGTCAACGTAAACGTCGCCGGAAATGTAGGAAGCATAGTTGCCGAGAGCAACATGAGAGAAACTACCGCCGTTGATTTCTGCATCGATGCTGCCGTTGATAACTTCAGCGCTGGAGCTACTGTTACCGTTTCTGGAAGCAATAGAAAATGTGCCGTAATGACCTTCGTTAAGGAAGTAGTTGTAGTTACCAGTGTGAGAAGATCCACCGCCCCACTGGCTGGAGCCTGTGAGCATGTTAAATGTGACTGCAGGGCTATCTACTGTAAGAGTAAAGCCTTTGCTTGTGTTGTTCCACTGAGAGAAGTAGAGGTTGATAACAGTTGTGGTAGGAGTAAACGCACCGGTTTCTTCCTTCTTGCATTTTAAACCGGACTCGTATGTACAACCTTCGCCAAATGTGAAGTCGATGTTTTCGAGCTTAACCCATGCTTCGTCAGTTACTGTATCTGCACGTCTTACGCAGAGTTCGTCCATAACGATTGTTGTACCGTTTGCAGACATGAGGTTAACGTAAGCGCCCTGAGAAGGTTCGGTAGTACCGTTGAACCATACCTTTGCTGTGTCATCATAACCAAGGATTGTGATGTCGGTAGATGTGATGTTGAAGTCGCCGCCGAAAGGAAGATCACCGGAGAGGTAAACTGTACCTACGCCTGAGTCTGCAGCGATTGCTGCTTCAACGTCTGCAAAAGATGTGTAAACAGTTTCGTCAACACCTTCGATTACGCCGTCAGCGCTGAGGTAGTATACGCCGGGTTCCATAAATACGGCTGTGAATTCAGTTACAGAGCCGTCAAATACATAAAGAGTACCGGGCTTGTATGTGTTTTCGCCGTCAGACCAGCCGGAGAAGAGCATTCCTTCGGGAGCTTCGGGAGCTTCGGGCATTGTGCAGTTGGTGTCGGGGAACCAACCCTTTGTGAAGGAGGTTTCGTCGTCAACTACAAATGTAACTGTTTCGGGAGCTCTGATTACGGGATAGAGAATAACGTCTGCGATATAGATGGAACCATCTTCGTTGATAGAACCAACGTTGAGAACGATCTCGTCACCGGGGTTGTATGTCAAACCGGTAGAATCGTTTTCCCAGTAAAGGAAGGAAGAACCTTCGGGAAGGTCAACAGTGTATTCGGGGACTACATATGTGCTGCCAACGATCCATTCGTCGCCTTCTGTAAGCGAGTCATAGATGAATTCGCCGTTGTCATCATAAACTGTGATAACGGGAGAAGGATATACTGTTGTATCCGAGAAGTCTTCATCGAGAGGATAGGACGAGAATGTGATCGACTTGATGTACATCTTGTCGCCCTTGTGCATATCGATTGCATCCTTGTTTCCGAAGGGATAGAACTTCCACTGATAAAGACCGTAGTTGTCAACTTCAGAGGTAAGAGCTGTGGGATAGTTAGCAACGATAGAATCACGAAGGTTGATAACCATTGTATCCCATTCGTTAGCTACGATGGGGCCGGAAGCGGAACCGGAGGGAACTGCGCCCTTCTGGAGAGCACCGTTATAAGCAACACCCTGCTGACCTGTAAAGTAAGGTGTGCCGCCTACGAGTTCGGTAAAGCTTTCGTCTTCAACTTCAGCTCTGCCTGTTGTATCGTAGTAGTATTCCATTGTGACGTACTGAGCATCAAAGAGACGAACGGGCTTGCCGGCGATCTTGAACACGCCATAGCTGCAGAGGTTGGTTTCCCAATAACCTCTTGTAGCGCCGTCTTTTCTTGTAAGATGAACGTTTTCAATTTCCTGATTACGTCCGAGGGAGATAACGTCTTCACCGTCGAATGTTTCGTCTGCCATTACGTAACCTGTGATTTGGAAATTACCGGCAGGGTCAGGAGACCAGGGATCTTCGAAGGCCTTGTTCCATGTGTAATCGTGCTTCACCAATACTTCTGCGTATCCTTCGGCGAATGCCGCAAAAGGAACCATGGAGAGAACGCACAAAACCGCAAGAACAATACTTAAGATTTTGTTTTTCATAAAACTCCTCTTTCCTATAAAATATTTTTTGTATAATTCCACGACAATACAGGCATTGTCCCAGAATTAGACTATTTTTATGATACCACAATATATCGAATTTGTAAACAACTTTTTTAAATAAATTCTGTTTTTTGGCAACGTCAAAACGGGAATTTACAATTTATTAACAAGTGATATCAAGTCACCACCCTTTCCTTTTGTGCATCTTGTACAAAACAAACTTGTTTGATTTGTAGAGCATTTTGGTGCAGAAAAAACCGCAAGAAAAAGGGGGATTTTTATGTATAAATACTTTATAAAAAGGTAAAAAAAGACACGGTGTGCAAACCGTGCCTCTTTTATCATAATTCAGCTTTATTCAGTTTTCGGATTTGCCGTCTTTGGGCAAGGGTTTGTTTCTGCGGCGGCGCTGATAGCGCTTCATTGTTACCTGCAAAAGTGCGGTGTCATAATCCTTGACACGCTGAACCGATTTTACGGATTTGAAACGCACAGACGGGTTGTCGGCTGATTTTGCAACGTCTATTCTGTCCACAAAATGTCCATGCTGTTCGCAACGGCGGATGGCAACAAACTGATCGTAATGCTTGCGCTGATAATCGTATACGAGAACAAGGGGGCTTGAACAGATCGGGCAGATATTGTCGTTGTTGGAGGAAAACTCGAAAGCGTCGCGGATGCAACGAAAATCGTTGTATCTATACTTGCGCCTGCAATTAAGTTCGAGCGCACGCTGTTTTTCAAGACATTCTTCAAGACCTTTTTTCATATCCAGCTTTTCGCAGACGCGGGCGGTGTAAAGAGCATCGTTAAGCGCATTGTGAAGCGGAAGATCCTGCTCGATGCCAAGAACATCACACGCTGTGGACAAAGCCACCTGATCGTGGGGGCTTTCGTGCTGGGATGTGAAGATTATCTGCAGATTGTACCACTGACCAACCGTGTAGTCCTTGTACTTATTTATTTCAAGATTTTGTTTAAGAATGGAAATGTCGTCGGTGCCCCAGATGAGAAAAACGTGGTCCTCGCCGCACCAGTTGATAAAATCCGAAAATCCTTCGATAAAAGCCGGAGCATTAGAGAGAGCCTGGCGTTTTATACCCGTGAGCTGTTCAACTTTGAAATGCATTTTGCGATAAAACACAGGCTTTATCAATTTGGAATATGTATCAAGGAGCTTAAAATTTTCATCCAGCTTGACTGCGCCGATCTGTATGATCTCGCCGGCAAGAATCTTACGGGAATCGCCGATAAAAACACCGGCGCCGGGATAGCCCTGGTTCCATTCCATATCAAGAACAATATAATTCATCTGTTTTACTCCGCAGAAAGCAGATCTACGGCGATCTTTGCGCTTTCTTTTGCTTTAATCGTTATGTTTTCGAGATTTTGAGAAATGTCTTGTTTAATGCAGTCGTAGTTTTCCATTATTTCGGAAATGTACGACGAAAGCTTTTCGGCTTCGAACTTTTCGGCGTAAAGGCGGTAGTTTACATCGACGTAATCAAGGAAACCGTCGATTTTGGGATCGTAAATTATGCCAACAGTGGGAATGGCGGCGCCAACCGAAAAAATCAGGGTGTGCAGGCGCATGCCGATCATAAGATACGACTGGGATATGATTCCGATAAGCTCGTCGTATGGCAGATCTTTTTCGCAGATAAAGGCTGTGCGCTTCATCAAAGAGGCAACCTTTCGCGTTGTTTTAAGATCGTCAGGCATTTTCATAGGAACAAAAAGAATGTCCACGTCGTATTTTTCGCAGGTTTCGTCAAGCACCGCGGCAAGAGATGCGAAAAGCGCAGGATCGTTTTTGGGCCAATCGCGCACAGAAACGGCAACGATTTTTCTACCGTCTGCGATACCTATGTTTTGCAAAAGCTCTTTTGCTCTTTTTGACGAACATCCGCGCAAAGTGATGGCGGGGTCTGCCGTAACAGTCGCGGCGTCGGGAGAAATGCCAAGCCTTGAAAGCTCTGAAACAGACGAGCTTTCGCGCAGGGTTATGCCGTCACAAAGCAAAAGCGCCTCCCCTGCCGTTTTTACGTTTTTGTCGCTGACGGGACCGATGCCGTTGGCGTAAACAAAAACTTTGCAGCCAAGTTTTTTGGCTTTTTTTATCACATGGGTGTAATAGCGCAACGAGCGAGAACTTGTGGCATCCTGGATCAGGCTGCCTCCGCCGTTGACCAGCATTTTTGTATTTTTGAGCGCCTTCGAAAGTCCGCAGAAATCAAATCTGAAGCTACTGTCCACCGAGTATTCGCGCATGGTCTTTTTGGGGCTTGCAGAAAAAACGTTTATGCGAATATCGGGCTTTTGTTCGCGCAGATCGTTTATGATGGCGTGAAGAAGTGCATCATCGCCGCAGTTGTTGAAGCCGTAATATCCCGAAAGAGATACGTCGTATTTTTTGCTGTCGGCATGATCGCTGATTATAGAGTTGTATATATCAACATGGTCGCAGGCAAGCTTTTCGTTGGAAAAGTTTGTGGTGGCGCGGGTGTAAAGATTTTCGCCGTATTTTTGAGCAAGCTCTTTGTCAGAAACAAGGCTGATGAGCTTTTCGGAAAGATCGGCAAAATTTTCTTTTTCAAAAAGCAGACCGCATTCGCCGTCGAGAATAAGGTCGGGAATACCGCCTACACGGGAGCTGACAGTTGCTTTTTTTAGTCTTGCACCTTCCATAAGAACGTAAGGAAAACTTTCGCATCTGGAGGTGAGGGTGTTGATATCGATGAAGTTTATAAAGCTGTAAATATCCTTGATAAATCCGCAGAAAGTAACCTTGTAGGAAATGCCGAGGGCTTCGCATTGCTTAACAAGCTCTGCCCTGCCGTCGCCATCGCCTGCGATGACAAAACGGGCATTGGGGCATTTGTCGGACACAAGCTTTGCGGCGTTGATGAAAACGTCGTGTCCCTTTACATAGTCATGACGTCCGATAAGACCGATATAAACACATTCGGGGTCGTATTCAATACCGACACGCTTTGCAAACTCTTTTTTGTCTGCACAGTATTCCATGGGTTTTGAATAGTCCATGCCGTTATATACCGTATAGACAGAGTTTGGTCTGAATCCGCGGGAAATAAGCATGTCCTTGAAATTCGAAGATACGGCAATGTAATAATCGAATTTTTTAAGTGCGTTGACGTTGAGAGTTGTGTAAACAAGCTTTTTGTAAAAGCCGTCAAAGTCAAGAAGATAGTCGCTGTGGATGGTGGTGACAAAGGGCAGCTTCACTCCCCTTTTGCGCAGTGCGCCTGCGATAAAATTTGCGCGGGCGCCGTGACAATGGATAACCTGATATCCTTCAGAGATTATCTCGATAAGGCGGTCGCATACCGACATATCCATACGGCTCTTTTGCTCGATAAGCTCGCTTTCTACAGGTATGCTCTGAAGCTCGTCATAAAAAGCTCCCTTCATAAAGCATACGATCTTAACGTCGATTTTATTTGCAAGGGCATTCATCAGAGCAAAAACGTGGGTCTTTGCTCCTCCTGTGTCTCCGCCACTGATAAGATGAAGAACTTTCATTATAATTTCCTTTTTGTAAAATTAATCTTTTGTACCCACCAATCTCGACAAAGCAAGGCAGATGCCCGCGCTTATGAAAAAGGCAAACATAACCCTGGGATAGAACCAGCAATATTCGAAAAGACCGATAAGGGTTATGCCCGCAAGAGATGCGCAGGATGCCGCAGCATAATGCTTCATTTCACAATCTTTCGCTTGTCCCACCGAAACGCATGCGCGGCGGATAAGTCCAAAGACGAGAGCAATATATGCGACGAACAACAAGATTCCGCCCTCAACCATCATTTCCATAAACTGCATATGCGAATGCATTACAACAGTGGTTTCGCCTACGGCGTAATCGGGAAAGACCTTTGCAAAACCACCCGGACCAAGACCAACGCCTGTGAACCAGTACTTTTTGAGCATTTCAAAGCAGCCTGTCCAGATATCCATACGGTAGGAACTCGAAGAGTCGCTGAGGTTTCCGATCGTGAGAATACGCTCGTATATAGATTGCGGAATAAACGGCATAACAAACACACCGCCGACAAAAACCGCGGGGAAAAGTCTGTAATTATAAAGCGCGATATAAACGATAACAGCCGCGGCAAGTGCTATCCATCCGGATCTTGAATATGTGAGAAGAATGGATGCCATAGGAAGAATCATGCACACAGTGTGAAGAAACTTTGATGATGCATCTTTTCTTGTGATAGCATAAGCAAATCCGTAGGGCATAAAAATTGTGAGATACTCGGCAAAATTGTTAGGGTTATCAAGTGTGCCGAAAACACGTCCGGGCATATTTTTGTTAAGTTCAAGGTCGGTGAGCGATGCATTTGCTTCGACGCCCATGATGCGCTGAACAATGCCGAAAACCGACATCACAAGCAAAGCAAAATAGACAGTGCGCATAAAAGTATCGACCATTTCTCGGCTGTTCAGCCTTCCGTAAACCGCAAAGCATAAAAGGAACGACGTGATAAAGAAGAAAAGAACTCTGACACTGTCGCCTACATCGTGCGAGGTGACAACGGCAAGAAGAATGGCAAAGGCAAAAAAGATCATAGAAAAAGGAATCTTTTTTACACTGTTTGCAAAATCGTCCTTCTTCTCGTAAGCCGCCGCAATAATATACAAAACGCAAAGCAAAAGCGCGATGAAAAGGCCGAACATATTTGCCCAGAAATCGTGGGGCACAAGGAAAATCGCCGCCGCAAGGAACGGGAAAAGAGTTTTATATCCGAAAATAAGCGAATCCCAAAAAGCTTTTTTGTAAAGCTTTCCGACAAGGCTTGTTTTTGACATATCAATAAAAAGATTTGAAATCTTAACGGCAATATTTACAAAAAATCCGATAAACGCCGAAAGTACACGGTAAAAAACCGAATCTTCAACGTAACCGCCAAGATCTCCGATCTTCAAAAGAACTTTTTTAAAACAGCTTTCTCTGAAGCTTCCGACAAAAAAATCAAGTATCGAAAGGAAAAAATTGAATAGCACCGACGTTTTTAACAGATGCCATATTTTTTTCAGCAGAGAAAACGCAATACTGTTTTCAAGCATTATCTTCCTCCGCTATTATTTTACAACTTCGATATCTGTGATCTCGATATATATCTTTGCAACGCCTGCACGCAGAACAACATAATCGCCTACAAGGTATGTTTCGCCGCCGATCTCAACGCCGTTGTCAAGAACCTTGCCGTTGACTGTGCTCTTTATTTCGAGCCAGGAATAGTCGGGTTTTCCGCTGGTCTGCCAAACGCCCTCTTCGACGATGCTGGATTGAGAATTGCTGACCTTGATGTTGGTGCATTTGCCGAGTTCGATCTTTTCGGTATCATCATACATTCTGCAACCTTGCTCAACCGCAAACTCAACGTATTTGTCATCAAAGCCGTCAAGGACACGATCGGCGTCTGCTTGTTTTTTATCGATAAAATCAGAAATTTCGGAAGCCGAGCACTCGTCTGCCAGCTTATCCACCACAAAATCGCTGACTTCTTTTGTGGTGAAGGTTATATTGATCTCGGGTGCACCCTCTGTGTCGGAACCGCCAAGAAACTTTGTTCCCAAAAAAGCGGCAGCGAGAATTATAACAACAAGAACAAGAAGGTCAATAATATTTATAATTCCAAAAAGCTTATACTTTTTCATCTTTTTACTCCTCCACTACTACGATATCTCTTACTCTTGCGGTAAATCTCGAATTACCGACAAGAAGATCAAGAGTGTGGCCGACACCATATATGTTATCTTCGAGCACGGCACCGATAGTACTGTATTTTCCCGTTACGGTGCAGGAAAGAGTGATGGATTTGTATCCGGGACGGCTGGTGGCAATATACTTATATGTTCCGTCGTCTCCCTTGGAAGAAATATAAGAAATGGAATCGCCAAGCTTTATTTCGGTGCAACCGCCGAACTTAACTTCTGTGATACTGTCGGAAACTATACTTTCCTCTTCGATACTTTCGGCGATGCTGTCGCTTACTTCTTCTGCGAAGAAAGTGATCTTCATGGTTTTTGCCTGACCGCCTGCGGTATCCGACGACATAAGTTTTGAAACCGCAACAACACAAACCGCCGCAACGATCAAAATGATGACCAGAAGGTCGATCACATTAAACTTTGTTTTCTTTGTCTTTTCACTCATCTTTGGTGTCCTCCGTTTTTAATGATTTTTCATATCTGTCATACACTGTATCGAGCATGATCTTTATATCAAAATTTTTCCTTACGTTTTCAAGCGCCGCGCGTGAGCATGAGCTGCAAAGATTTGCATCTTCGATATACCGCAAGATTTCTTTTGCTCCGCCTTGCGTATCGCCGTATTCCACAAGGCTTCCGCATCTGCTGTCGGGGTTTATAATATCGCGAGTACCGCCGACGTCTGTTGCAACCACGGGCACCCCTTGTCCGAGGGCTTCAAGAATTGCAAAGCTTAACGCTTCTGTGGACGAAAGATTTACAAACAAATCCGAACACGCAAGAATATCGGATGCGTCGTTTCTGTAACCAAGCTGAATAATAACATCCGAAAGGCCGAGATCTTCGATCTTCTTTTTTATCTCGTCAAACATTTCGCCATCGCCCGCAACAAGAAAAACAAACTTTTTGTCTGTTATGTCACGAAGCTTTGAAACCGTATCCACAAGAAAATGCAATCCCTTTTCAGAAGTATATCTTGTGAGAGCAGAAACCACGAAAGTGTCATCGGATATGCCGAATTCGCGTTTTACTTTATCCGAGCGGTATGGCTCGACAATCGGTATGCCGTTGAAAACAACCTCTATTTTGCTTTCGGAAACGCCGTTTCGGATAAGCGTTTCTTTTCCGAAATTGCAGACCGAAAAAACTTTTTCGTCGTGGCGGGAAAAAAGCTTGTTTATAATCTTCCATACAGCGCCTTGATTCATGATCAGGTGGCTTGTGTTAAACAGCTTTACTTTCCTGTAAAAAAGCTTTGAGAGAACGGCAATGTAGTTTTCACGCGGAAACTGTGTGTGGATGATATCGATGGCGTTTTCTCTGCAAAAAGATGCGATTTTTTTTGCGGCAGAAATGTCATAAGGCGAGCGCATCGAAATCTGTACGCTTTTTACACCCTTTTCATTCATAAAGTCCACCAGCGGACCGCCTATGTTATATGCAAAATAACATTCTGCAAGCTTTCCGTGATAGGCGCTTACAAGGTCGCGGACGTATTTTTCCGTTCCGCCCTTGCCCGCAAAGTTTATCAGATAAAGAATTTTCATTTTATGATTCCTTTTTTGAGCCAAAAATTTTAGAAAGAAGTCTTGATGCAACCGATCTTATGGGATCAACGCGCAGAATCAAAAGCATAACCGCGTATATCACAACACCAACGCCCGCAGGGACAAAAAGCTTTATAAGACGTGTCGCAAGACCATCGGAAAGAACACCCGCCAAAAGCTTTGACACACCGATAACTCCTGCTGACATAACAAGTGTCGATGCAAGAGATTTGAAAAACACCGACAGGGTGGATTGCAGATAGTTGCCGACTTTTCTTTTTAAAAGCACAAGCAAAATCACGCTTCCGGTAAGAGAGGCAACAGAGTATGCAAGCGGAATACCGAAAGCTTTCATTGATCTGACAAGAATAAGACTTAAAACAATGTTTATCACCATTATGATAAATCCGTTTACCGCAGAAACGCGGGTTTCTTTAAGAGCATAAAAAGCGCGGTCAAGAATTTCTTTAAGGCCGATGCCTATAATGCCGATGGAATACATGGCAATAAGCATAGAAGCATTTGCGACGTCTCCGCTTTCGATCTTGCCCCATTTTGTTATAAGGTCAAGAAGCTCTGTTCTAACGCACAAAAGACCGAAGGTTATGGGGATAAGAAGGAGAATTACAGAATTGAGAACGTTGCCAAGGGTCTTTTTGTACTCGTCCATTCTGCCTGTTGATGCAAACTCTGTAAGCTTTGGATAAAGCACGGCAGTTATGGAATAAACGAAAGCAAGAACCATATTGAGTATAAGGTTCTGCACAAAGGTCAAAAGCGTTACCATGCCGTCAAAATTCGCTATCATGTTTATATTGAAAAACATGTTCAGCTGATATGACGATGCACCGAGCAAAACAGGGACAGTCATCTTCCCTGCCTTGATGATATCGGGATCTTTGAGAGAAAACGATGGTTTGTATCTGTATCCCTTTTTCATAAGAGGAGGCACAAGAATGAGCGCCTGGGATGCAAGGCCGATAAGGGTGGCTACAAGCAAGCCGGATACGCCAAACCGATCGGACAAAAATACGACGTAAAGAATTACTGTAAGACTGCTGGGAACGCTGACAAACGCAGGCCAACCAAAAACGCCTTCAGACTGAAGCATGCCCTGGAAAATGTAATTAAGCCCATAAAAGAGCATGGCGGGCATCATTATCATCAACGCTTTGGTACAAAATCCGCGTATTTCGGGTGTTGTATCAAACTCGGTGATCGACGGCAAAACAGGAGAAAGCGCAATGCCGACCACCACAAGAGCCGCTGTAAAAACAGTGGCAACAGTTATGATATTGTCCGCAAATCTTTTTGCTTTGTCTCTGCGATTATTTGATATATAGTCGGTGTAGATGGGAATGACCACAGTGGACAGCGCAGTACCAAAACAATTAAAAATAATATTTGGCAAAGAAATGGCGTAGGAATAGATATTTATCTTGACGTCGCCGACTCCGAAATGCGACATATAAAACTGCGTGCTGACAAGAGAAAGCACCCTTGACATTATCATTATCAGCATCACGTAGCTTATAGAACCGAGAAGCTTTCTTTTCATTTTTACTCCGAGATATAAATGTTTTATCAAACTGATATTATATCACATAAAAAGCGTTTTGTCTACCAAAATTCTGCTTTTAGATATATTTTGGACTATAAGTATATGGTTTCGCCGAGAAAGAACGAATATATCGCCATTTTCACATCAGAAACGCCCGTCATCTCGATTACGGCACGCTTGTAATATTCCAGCTGAAGCTTGTATCGTGCAACAAGTTCATGCATATCCGTGACGCGGTCGGTCTTGAAATCGACGACAGTGTACGTTCCGTCAAAAGATTCGAAAAAGCAGTCGATCTTTCCCTGAACAAGCGCGGTTTCGGAAGAATAATCCTCGCTTATTCCCTCATAAAGCTCGCAAAGCGACAAAGAAAGAGTAAACGCACATTCTCTCAGGACACTCTTTGCAGACTTCAAAGATTCATAAATGTCGCTTTCAAAGAATTTCGAAAGCTTTGTGTAATCGAGCATTGCAAACTGCTCTCCCGATATATATCCGTTTTCAACAAGTCTTTTTGCCTCTTGCTCTATCGATTTTTCACACTCTTTATAGTCAGCGTACTGCATAAATTCGTGCATTGCGGTTCCGACAGATGCCGCATCTTTTGGAGCATCGTCGAGAAAAGCAGGACGAGCAAGATCTTTTTCTGTTGGAACGGCGGCATCGGTGCAAACCGAAAGCCTTCCGTGCTTAATATCCGAAACGCTGACCTTGGAGCGTATGACCGTGAGAGGAGAATACGGATATTCAAAATCGACGTATTCTTTGATTTTTTGCTGACAGTTGAAAACTTTGTCAAAATCAAGATCGTTATCAGTAGTTTTTTCCGTTCTGCGATATATCGAATCGGGCTTTACGGTCGAAATGAAGAACGATGCGTTTTCGTCAAAAACCACGCGATCGCGTTCGATTCCGTATTCATCAAAAAGCGAAGACATTGCATCGTAGCACGCAAGAGAGTACAAAAACCAATCGCGGAAATGAGAAGCGTTGATTGCTGTGTTTCGTTTTGATCTTGAATAAAAGGATTCAATTTCATCGGCATCAGGCTTTTTAAGCAATACAAGAAGTTTGTCCTTTGCTCTTGTCATGGCGACATAAAGCAATCTCTTTTTTTCTTCGAGAAGAAGGTTTGATTCATATACCTTTACCGCATTGCGGAAAGGAGTGTCAAACTTTACAATAGAGGTTGCGCTTTTGCCCGACCGGATCGACGAAAGATCTCGGAACTTAAAACCTATACCCATTTCGTCGCTGAAACACAGGTTTTCGCGCTCGTCGCTTTTGTTGAACTGCGAGGAAAATCCACACAAAAGACACACGGGAAATTCAAGGCCCTTGGAACGGTGTATGCTCATAATACGCACAGCGTTTCTTGTCTCTGACGAACTTGCAGAGCGTATGGAATCAGGTCTTTGTGCTCTTTCTTTCAAAAACTCGAGAAAAGCCGAAAGGCCTTTGAAGGACGTCTTTTCAAAGTTTCTTGCCTGATTATAAAGTATCATCAGATTTTCGCGGCGGGACGAAGCGTTCTCGGTATATCTGTTGAAAGAGCTTTCGGATACGATATTGGTGAGATGCAATTTTGAATACATCTTAAGAAGCAGCTTGTCCGACGGCATTCCGACAGACAGTTTTTTGAATTCGTTTACGAACGCAACGAACTTTTTGCACTTTTTTACAAGGTTGTCGTCTTCAAAATCAGATTCTGCCATTTCGCAAACAGAGCGCCACATCGGTCTGTCGCTTGACGTTACGTCTGTGCCGAGACGTCGTAAAGTAAGAAGATCATCGTCGTAAAAACCGAATATTTCAGAACGCATTGCTCCCGTAACGTAAATATCACGCAGTGGATTATCTATGGCATTCAAAAGGCAAAGGCACAAAACTATCTCGGCGTTTTCAAAGAAATTGTCGGACACGTCGGAATATGCAGGTATGCCGCAGTTTTCAAGATATCTTGCATATTTGTCCGAAACATTTGAAACGGCGGGCAAAAGGATGGCAACATCGCCGTAAGAAAAAGGTTTTCCATCAGATGAAAGGATGTTGTCGTTGTTGCATATTTCAAATATCTTTTGTGCCGCGGCTTTTACTTCGTCGCCGTAAAAATCATCAACATCCTCGTTTTCTTCAAAAAAGACAAGTTCGCAGGATGAGTCTGACTTAACCTTTTCACTGCGCGAAAATACCAGCTTATCTTCTTCGTGATAGGCTTCGGGCATGATCTTTGAAAAGATAAGATTTGTAAAATCAACAACTCCTTTTGAGCATCTGAAATTGTTTGACAAAAACTCTTTTCTTTCGCGTTGTTCTTCTTTGTTATCGGAAATCTGCGAGAAAGACGAAAGATAAGAAGCAAAAAGGTCGGGGCACGCACCGCGAAAACGATAGATACTTTGTTTTATATCGCCCACCATAAATCGGTTAAGCTCGCGACCGTTTTCATCGTATTTGCAGATCGATCTGAAAATAATATCCTGCACTATGTTGATATCCTGGTACTCGTCGATATATATTTCTTCAAAACAATCACGATAATGGCGAGCTATTTCCGTGGGTGTCACCTTACCTGTTTTTTCATCAACCGATTCGACAAAAAGGCGGTAGGTATACTTTTCGGCATCGGAAAAATCGATGACTCCCCTTTCCTTCTTTTCAGACGAAAATCTGTCTTCAACACGGGTTATTATATCAAAAAGCTCGGTGAGAATATCAAAAGCATCACGTGCGGCATCTTTTAAAATCGGCGTTTTGGCGTTGGCAAAAACGCGTATCGTCTTTTGAAGCTTTGAGTACGCCTTGTTTCGCATATCAGTGACAGACGCTTTAAAATCCGCATCGTATTTTGCCTTCACTCCGACAAGACTTGATTTTGTAACGTCCAAAACTCTTTCACAGACTTCATCGTACTTCATGCCGCAAAGAAGTTTTTCTTTAAAAGAAGAGGCGTTTTCTATATCCGTATTGAATTTCAAAAGGTAGCCACAAAGTTCGGGGATATCGCTCATACGAGCGCACGCCGAATAAAGAGCATCAATGTATTCGCTGACAGAGTCAAGAAGTGCATCTTTTGCAACGGCGCCGTAATATTTTGTATCAAAAAAGTCATCGCAAGATATTACTTCTTCGTACTTTTCAAGCGCTTTTTGACACCAGACTGCAGGTTCGGGGTCAGAAAAAATTCTTCCGTGAAGCTTAAAGATCAGATCAACAAATCTGTCGTCGTTTTTATCTCCGGAAAACATCTCGACGGCATCAAAAAACACCGCACCATCTTCGCAAGAGGCATACTTTTCCTCGATGACGTACAAGATCGCCTGTCTTTTTAAAAGATCGCGTTCCGCTTCATCGCATATTCTTATTTTTGCGGGAAGACCGAGATATTGAAAATGTTTTTTTACAACGCCAAGACAAAACGAACTGATGGTGGATATATTGGCATATTTTATTTTAGCAAGCTGACGGACGGCTTTTCTGTTTGAGAAATCTGCGGCAACACACTTTGACACGGCACGCTCGATTTTTTCGGAAAGATCCTCGGCAGATGCGTTTGTAAAGGTAACGATAAGGAAATCGTCTATCTCGGCTTTATCGGAAGGGTCGGAAATCCTTGTAATTATTCTTTGAGCAAGGGTTGAGGTTTTTCCGCTTCCCGCACCCGCTGAAACGAGAAGAGTCGAGCCGCGGTGATTGACACAGTTTTCCTGCTGAACAGTCATATTCATGTCAAAGCACCTCCTCCCAAGTATATCTGATATTTTCGTTCTTTCTGTCGATTCTGCAAACCGATTTGTAATCGCAATGCTCACAGCTTGACATTACCTTTTTATACGGATTTGTCTGGATGTTTCCATCGTACATAAGGCAGGCAAGCTTTCCCGAAACCCGAGCTGCGCGATCGAGCAGTTCGCCCATTTTTTCAAGGCTTTCAACCTTTGAGCGCATTTTGTTAAAACCGCCTGTGCTTGCAAGTACGGCAGGTACAAATCTTCCCGTGATCCCCTTGTCCATGGCGTTTAACACATCAAGATCATCAATCAAAACGCCGTCACCCTTAAAAGCTCCTCTCAGTGCACTTTCGCCCTTCTCGGCAATATCGTCACCAAGAACGGCATCCTTGACCTCGGGTCGTCTTACGGGGATATAAAGCACCCCTGCGGGCACCACATTTTCGCCGTATTTTTTTGTTTTGCTAAGAGCAATACAGTAAAGATACAAAAGCATCTGCAGATTAAAACCGTATGCAACATCGTCCTTTTTAAAGCTTTTTGGGCCCGTTTTGTAATCGATGATACGCACATAGGTTTTGTCATCTTTGCGGTAAACGTCTGCTCTGTCGACCTGACCGACTATCCGAAGTTCGCCGCGTTTTTCGCCGTCATCCCCAACAAGGTCGATGGGGACCGATTCAATTGTGTCATCAGAAAGCCCTATATTTACCTCAAAATCTGCGGGTACAAATTCCGATTGCGAAATATCATCGCAAAGATGCACGGCAAGTGCCGACAAAATAACAAAAAGGCGGTTGTAAAGATATGTAAAACGCTTTGAAATAGAGTCGTTTTTCGAAGAAGAGTGGGTGATCTCTTCAAAGTGGAAATCGAGAAGTTCCTTTATTCTTTCTTTTGATTTTTCATGCGAATAAACGTTTCCCGAAAGCTTGCTTTCTGCCAGCTCTTTTACAAAAAGCTCGAGGATCTTGTGCGAAATAAGACCGGTGCGCAGACTGTCAAGTTCTGCCTTTGTCTCGGGCATTATTTTAAGAATGTATCTGTTAAAATAACAAAAACGGCATCGGCTATACGTTTCGAACCTGGACGGGCTTGAACAAACCGTGTATCCGAAAAGCTCGCTTGTTTTTTCTTTCGAAAGTTTTCCGTTGTAAAAATCATTTTCATCTTCGGAAAACAACAATTTATATTCTTCTTCATCAGAAAGCAGATCTTTTGCCGCGCGCAAAAAGGTGTCGTCCCCTATGCCGTACATTTCGTCTCCGAGAGAAGAACGGGTGGTTAAGTTTGAAAAATAATCGTCAAAGGGATATGACACTTCGCAATTGCTCGAGAAAAGTGAATCTATCATATCGAGAAGCACAGATCTTCTCAGCGGTTTGCCGTCGAGATCTCCTTCGGAATACAAAAGGCAAAGCTTCTCGTAAGGATCGCAAAAAATATTGTACGCCAGGAAAAATTCATCGTACGCACAATCTTTTGACGGCGAAGATACATTTATTCCCACATCGCTGAGTATATTTTTTTCGTTGTCCGAAAAAATATCGTTTTCGGGCATCTGCATTGGAAAATATTCGTTGTTGCATCCGAGCACAAACATATATTTTATCGTTTCGCTTCGGATGAGATCGACAGAGCCGATAAGAACACTGTCGCATTTTTCGGGAATATCAATAACACCGTATTCACCGATGACCGTTTTGAACAGTTCGGAAAACTCTTTTGACGTCATTTCGTCATAAGAGTAAACTCTAACTATCTCGTCAAGGGCTTTTATTGTCAGATTCCAAAATCTTGCATCGTCCTCGCACGAAAGATCGGAGGAATAGGAAGTGTCGTTCATCAATCGGTAAACACACAAGGCAATATCTTTGCAACAATAGGAATCGGCGATATCCTCGGCAAACTTTGTGACAGAAGCCATAACAACTTCTTTTGCCTTGTTTACCTTTTCAAGGATGGCCGCATCTTTTTCCGAAAAGACAGCAGAATATCCCGAGGGGTTCATATACCACTCGGTTTGAAAAGCTTTTTTGCCGTTTATATCCCATGTGCGAATATAATTTTCAAGAAGAGCCGCCTCTTCGTCTTCTATCCTCACAAGACCTGTTTTCAGAAGTGTTATGAAGCTTTGTTGTTTCCAGCTTGAAATAAAATCGAAGTTTGTAAGTATGTAGGAGATGATGGGTTTTGTAAAAAGATCGTCTTTGGCGGAAAAAGAATAAGGAATATCGGATTTTTCAAGAAAAACGTCGATTATGCCCGAATAGGAAGCAATATTTCTTGCGCAGATGGCAATATCTCTGAAGTGGGCATTTTTTTCGCGCAAAAGCGAATATATCATTGCCGATACCGCTTTTGCTTCGTCTATCTGGTTTTTGCATTTTACTATCTTTATATTTTCCCCGTTTTTCTCGCTTTTTTCCTCTGCGGTGCCAAGACAAACGTCTGCACAAAAACGACGCTCGAGATATGAAATATCATCGTCATACAAAGGTCGATCAAGACAAATATCCTCGAAGATCACGCTGTTTTCAACGGCAAGCTTTTTTGCATAGCTTGCGGCTTCACAAGGCCTTTGAAACACGGGGTCGGTATCTTCTCGGTTGGTGCAAAAAGTGATATATACGTCCTGTGCTTGCTTTATGATATGTTTAACTATTTTAAGTTCCTGCGGAGTGAAGCCGTAGAAAGAATCAATAAAAACCACACTGCCCGAAAAGAAATTGTATTTTGACAATACGTCTGCAAGAGCATCAAGACTTTCACCGTCTGTTCCGTATATGGACTTCAGTTCTGCCTTGTAAGCGGAAGAAATCAGGCTTATATCCTTAAGCTTAGATGCAAGGGATACGTTCTTTTCTTCTATGGCAGGGATTGCTCTTTCAATGTCGGCACAAGAAACGTTGTAAGATGCAAACTCGTGCACCATTCCGACTGCGGTTGCGGCAAAGCTCATGTCCGAAACAGAAGCCGAATATTCGCATAGCTCGCTCTTCAACGATTTGAGCACCCGCGACATACACAAAGTTTTGCCGACGGGATCGAGATAAGTATTTGATATTCCTCCAAAGGCTCTGAAAACACGGTTGCAAAGTCTGGTAAAGCTTAACACCTCGACAAAAAGATTTGCTTTGTTTCCAATGGTGGAGGTTACCATTTTTTCACACGAAAAGGTGAACTGTTCGGGAACGATATAATAGCATCTCTTTGAACTATCAACACATTCTGACAGTTTTTTCATGCAAAATGAAGTTTTTCCGTATTTTTTTCTGCCAAAAATCCTTTTGAGCATTATTTCCTCCGTTTTTAAAATCCAAGATATTCGAGCAACCGAAATCTTATCTTATATTTTTTGTCCTCGCAGATGTACGAAGCTGTTTTTTCCGAAATTCCTGCACTTTCCAACATTTCGGGAACTTTTTCGCAAGCTTTATTGCATATTGACGGATAAAGAACGCACCACCAGTTTTTACCTTCGCCTTTTCCAAGAATAATTCTTAACGACATATATTCCCCTGCCGGAAAAGAAAAACCGTCATAATATCTGACAGGGTACTTCTCTTTTGAAAAAGCCAAATTGACGCTATAATCGTATCCGAGATCTTTTGCGGTTTTTTCGACAAAAGATGCGATATGCGAAAGGTTGTTTTTGATAATTGATGCGGCTTCTTTGGCACTTTGTGCTTTTTGCGTATAGGTTGATATATATTCCAGAACAGAATCTTTGATATCAATTTTTGCCTGCTGATCGTAATCAGAGTCGGAATTTGCAAGAACGTGGAGTCTGATGACGTTTTTATAAAGTTCTTCATCAAAACATTTTTGCATCTGAGAAAGGGATATGCACTCAATTACCGCAAGCGAAAACAATAAAGACACAACAAATGCACAGACAATTTTTAAGGCTCGTTTCACAATAACACCGCCTTTCAAAGCAGGTTATTGTCAAAATTTCGCCAATTATTCAGTAACAGTTTCGCAGACGAAACATTTTTGATATTTTTTCATGAGAAATGACCTGCATTTACAAAGACTTTCGCAGTCATCAAAAAAGCCGAACACGGAAGATCCGCTTCCCGACATACGTGAAACTTTTGCGCCGTATGACATCATTACTTTTTTAATTTCTGTAATATCCGCACATTCCTTTTCGCAAATGGGTTCAAAAGAGTTTACAACTTTTGAAAAGACAGTATTTGTGTCTTTCGTTTCAAGCGCGTTGCAAACAACTTCAGACGGATTATCATTGAAAATCACGGGAGAAGCATCGAAAGCTTTGTATATTTCCGATGTCTTCATGCCAAAATCGGGCACGCAGACAAGCACGTTTTTCCAATCCAAAGGAGCGCATTTTTCAAGTTTTATACCGCGGTCGGTACAAAGGGCGCAACGATATTTGTCAAGGCAAAAATTGATGTCAGATCCCAGCGATGCCGCGATTTCTTCAACCTCTGTATAATCGAGAACACCGTATTTTTCAAAAAGGCAATCAAGCACACAGGCACAGTCGGCACTGCCGCCCGCAAGACCTGCTTTGTCGGGTATATTCTTTTCTATGTATATATCGACGCCAAAGACCTTGTTGCACTTTTCTTTGTAAAGTGCAAGATACTTTTCGGCGGCTTTGTATGCAAGATTATCGTGCATATCGCATACGTTTTTACTACAATCGAGGTTTATTTTTTCTTCGTCAGAAAACTTAAATGTCAAAACGTCGCACAAAGATATTTTTTGCATGACAGAGCGGATGTTGTGATATCCGTCGGGGCGTTTTTCAAGAATTTCAAGAGTTAAATTTATTTTGGCATATGCATTTTTTGTAATCTTTTCCATAACTTTTCCGTTTCAGAATTTCATAAACAGATTTCTTTTTATTTCTACCGCTTTCATCGGGCAAAGCTCCTGGCAACAATAGCATTTGATACACTTGTCGTATTTGATAACGGCTTTTTTATCAACGATATCAATGGTTTCGCGAGGGCAACATTTTGCACATTCTCCGCAACCGACGCATTTTTTCTTTTTAATAACAGGTCTGGGTTCGAGCCATTTGCGAAGTCTGCCGCCAAAAAGGTTGGGCATTTGTTTTATAAGTCCGCCTGCCGAACTGTCGGGACGCTTGAAATGAGAAACATACTTTTTGATATCCTCGCCGACAATCTTGACGTCTTCCCTGCTTTCGGGACAAAGTCCGCGTGAAACAGCATTTTTTACTGTGAGCACCTCGTCGATGTCAAAGTCCATGATACCCGAAGCGCAAAGATCGAGTACAAAGGGATTTGCACCCGAAAGCACAAGACCAACTTTTTTCGGCGTTCCGCCTGCAGGTCCGTTGCCCTCCATGGCGATGATTGCATCTATGACGCTGATAGACGGGCAAACAGCACAACAAAGGTCCACAAGATAGCGAGAAAAGTCCTTTTGCGCAGGAAAGCGGGCGTGTTGTTCGGCTTTCATAAGTCCGGGGATAGATCCGTACATATTCTTGACCGCGGCGGACATATTGCAAAGAGAGTGAGTTTTGAGCCTGCAAAGGTTTACAATAAAATCAGCTTGTGCAAGCGGATTTATTATGCTGAAAGATTTTGAAACCTCTCCGTCCTTATTTGACATTTCGGTGTGTCCCATGTCAAAATTAAGCTCGGCGCCCGACTCTTCTGCCGCCTGTTTCATCAGACAAACGTTGTAGATACCCGTGATCGATGCGGTATTGTATACTCCTCCGGGGCTGTCGCATATAACAACCTTTGCGCCTTTATTCAAAAAATATTCTGCTGCGGCGCTGACAAAGTAAGGATGGGTGGTAATCCCCGCATCGGGATTTCTTTTTGCAAGAAGATTGGGTTTGAGAGCGACTTTCTTATCTTCAAAATCAAAATCGTTATATTGTTCCAAAATTATCTTGTCAAAATGGTTAAATACTATCTCTTTTATACGTTCACGGTCATAAAACTCGCAGAAATCGGCATACACATTGGCGTTCTTTGAATAAGACATTTTAATCCCCCGATATCGTTTTTTATTATTGTACCACAATACCGAGAAAATTGAAAGTGGAATATTGAAAAAACTGAAAAAATGTCAAAGATCGTCTGCGTCCTGCACCACGTTTTCGTAAGGCCTATCGGCAACACCCGTATAACTGCCCAAAGGGTCTGTTTTTGTCCGAGTGTTTTCATCGTTCAGTATTTTTTCAATCATTGCATCAACCTTCTGCGCTCTTTCGGATTTTTTGAATTTTTTATCACATTTTTTATTGTTCATCATATCACCTCGACGATAGGATGCCCAAAAGGAGAAATTAAATGCAAAAAAGTGACAAAGTCTGTGACTTTGCCACTTTTTGTAATTGATATTTATGCTTCCTGTTCTGCTTCTTCGGCTTCCTTTTCGGGGTCTGTCATAAGGAAGCAGATAACGGGATCTTCTTCCTTCATAACTCCGCGAAGCTGAGTAACGGCACTGCCTGTGTAGGGTTCTGTTTTTCCAAACATATAACCGAGAGCGCGTCCGTAGTACTGAACGTAGGTGTTGTTGCGGAAGTTGATCTTTCTGTCGCCGCCTTCGTTGTATCTGACAACACTACCCTTGGAATAAGCAAAGATGTTGTTTTCGACAAGATAATTGTTGACTTCGTCAATGATTTGGAAGCTGTTGTGAAGAGCAGCACCGCCCTCGCGGCCAACACTACCCCAACCATATGCGCCGTACAATGTCATGTTGTCGTGAACGTGAACGTTGTTAAGGCAACTGCCGGGCATTTCGCCTCTGTTGTAGTATTCGATCGACCAGTGGCAAAGTTCAACAAGATTGCCGCGATATTCGATGTTTTCCATTTTAATGATCTGGTCATTTGTGGAATACTGATGGGTAATACCTGTATCATAGATCTGGTAGATCCAGTTGTCGTAAACGTAATAGCCGTTGCATCCGCCGTATACTTCGACAGCGTTACCGTAACGTGTAACGTTTGCGCCGTTGTAACCCTTAAGGATAGAACCGCCGATCCATGCGAGGATACAGTTCTGAACAGTTCTGTTTTCGACAGTACCTGTACCAACACCGTGAGAACCGCCAAAGATGATAGTGAGGTTGTCAACAACTACATCCTTTTTGGAGCCCTGGAACATATTTCCGCCTTCGGCAATTTCAATAGACTCAAAACGCGAACCGGGATTGCCCTCGGCGCTGTAAAGGTAGAAGTTGTTGTTGGAAAGGTTAGAATGGAATTCAAGATCTTTTGTAAGATCTGCATATCCGGTAAAACCGCCCACACCAACAATGCGAAGCTGACCTATGGTCTCTTCGTAATTACCGATCTCGCCCGAATAGTTGAACACAACGTTACCAACGTTTTCAAGAGCGTAAGAGCACTTATAAACGTTTTCAACGTCTGTTTCTGTCCAGAGAGCAGGGTCTGCAAAGTTGCGCTTGGAGCCGTTGATGACGGGCTTGGGACCCTCGCCATAAGACGAATATGTTACACCTGCGGATTCCTTGACCTTGCCGCGGAATTCATCGCCGCGTCTGAAAAGAACAACGTCGCCGTGGTTGAGGCCGATAATGTTCAATTTGGAAATGGTGGCAATAGGTGCTTCGGGAGAAAGACCGTTGTTGCTGTCAGAACCATCGTTGGAAACATAGATGATCTTGTTTGTCGAGCCTTCGGGAAGAGTTGTGAACATATTGGGAGTATTTTCAATATAATCGCGTCTTTCCTGTGCCTTGCGATCGATTTCTGCAAGAAGTTCTTCGTCATCAAAGAGAATACCCTGATCGTCTGCAACTACAGAGCCAGCTTCGATGGTGATATCGATATTTGCATTTTCAGGAGCTTTTGAGGAATCAAAATAATTGGCAACAAGCTCTTTGAGGGGAATTGTGGGATCTGCAAAAGAACCGAAGGAATATGTAATGTTGCTTCCTTCAATTGTTACTCTTGACTCGGTGTAGCCCAAATCTTCGTAATACTGCGGATATTTTTCTGCGTCGGGAGCGAATGTAATAAGGTTCTGTGTACCTTTTTTGACCGTTCTTGCAGTTGCAACATCAACGCCCGCGTTGTTGTGAACATAACTCTTGATATCACCGACGTAGCTATCGTACGCGGGGTTTGTGTAAAGAATTGTATAATCGGCAATATCAACACCATTGATCTTAATGGTATCAACGGGATAATCGTAAGAGATCGTTTCGGAGTGACCGGGATCTACCGCAACAGAGAGAGTTTCGGGATCAACGTAGTTTTCGATGAAATAATTTACCGCATCTTCAACATAAACATCGCTCTTTGCAAGGATTGCAAGTCTTGTGCCTTCCTGAAGAATAACAAAATCGCGTGCTCTTTCAACAACCTTTGCGGCGCTGTCTGTTTCCTCGCGGTTTGTATAGCCGACAAGGATCTCGTGGTCCTGGCGCTGGAATTCGGGATGACCGGCCTTTTCAAAGTCGGATTTTACTTCGATTTCAACACCTGTCACTTCAAGGATTGTGTTTTTGAGGTTCATACAAGCATTAAGAACCGATCCTGGAGCATTTTCGGCGCGGACGATAGTGTACTTGGATGTACCGTCTGCATCGATGACGTTAAACTTTGTTTCATCGATCTTGTACTCGGGACCTTTGTCCTGCGGTCCGCAAGCAACGAAACTTCCGGCAACGCAAAAAGCGGCAAGAAGAAGACTTAAAAATCTCTTTTTCATAAAAAACTCCTTTTTATTTTTTATTGGAATTTATAAAAAACTTTCTTATACGCGAGCCCAAAGCTCTGAATTTTAACGCTGTATAACGAACAAAAAAGCATCTGCACCAGAAGAAAACGTATATTTTGTAGGCAAAAGAATTTTGAAGATCTATCGTTTTTCCGTTTCTGACAATTCGTTTGACAACAGCTATTACGTGTTTGTCTGTTATTCCTTTTTCGATAACAAGCTGATTGTCGCCACAGATGTAATATTCGTCATTTTTTACTTTCAACACTCTGTGCAGGGTGAACTGTCCGCTGTCTCTTTTGTACAACGGAATGTCGTATTTACAAAGACGCCCCTCGTGCTTTGCAAGCACCACCGTATCTTTTCTGTTGCGCATAAGCGGCAACATACTTGTACCTGCCGTGACAAGCGAAAACTCTCCCCCGCTTTCCAAGACTTCGCGGATAACGTTTTCGAGCTCCGACAACGGGGCGGTAAAATGAGGCACGGCTTCGTGCTTGTTATTCTTCGATGACACCTGCGTTCCTCGCTTTGTCAAGAAAAGCCTTTGCATCGCGGGACGCAAGCTCTTTGTCTATGCCGTATTTTTCAACCATGGCAGCCACGATTTCTTCCTCGTCAGCCTGATTTTCAAGCAAAGACCAGATAAACGCGCCTGTGGAATTAAGATTGATCATGGCGTTAAACTCGACAGAAGCCTTGCCCACGGCAACCACAACGTCGCTTCCGCCAACGTTTCTTCTAACAAATCCTTCTTTTATTTTCATAATATACTCCTTTTAGCGGCTCATAAATTGGTACGAGGTCAAAACCGCGTCGTCGCTGATGTTACAGAAAAGCTCATAAACGGGAACGTTTTCAATAACTCTTCCGAGAATATCAAGGGCAAGATCCATAAGTTCGGGATCCTGCGGTCTGTATGACTGATTAAAAAGCTTCGGAACCGCATAAGCTCGGTCAGCGATGCGGATGCTGTTTTCAACACCGCGGTTGAGAAGGCAAATACCTTTGACAGGAACGATAACGTTTGAATTAAGGGATGTTTTGCCTGAAAAAGGCGTTCCGCATGCATACACTTTGCCGTTTATAAAACGAAGGGCAGGCTTGTCATCGTTGACATACACTGCGCGATCGCCGAAATGCTCTTTCCACAGTGAAGTGTGGGTGCTTTTGCCGGTTCCGCTGGATGCGGAAAAAAGATAAGCTTGTCCGTCTACGGCAATGCAAGACGAGTGAAGCATCATTCCGTCAAAGCGCAAAAGCCTTTTATAAAACTCATATCCGCACCAAGCGTATTCGCAAGCTTCTTCGGACAAACCAACAGAGCTTTTTGACTTGGAAGAAATTGCATCAAGCGGAATATCTATTGAAAAATCCGCTTTTTCTGCGATATCCACCGAATATATATGTGATCTTTCGGAAAGAAGCGGAAATTTCGGTTCCATCTCTACCAAAAGACCTGCAATATTATATTTACCCATGGTACCTCTCAATCAGTAGTGTGTCTTTTTTTGAAAGATTCAAAAGCAAAAAGAATGATACAAAAGGCAGCGCAGGTAAACGCACCGCCCGAACAATCAATGAGAACGTCTGTAAACCTGCAGGCTCTTCCGACAGAAAAATTCTGCAATATTTCATCTGTTAAGGCAACGAAAAAAGTAATAACCATCGAAAAAGCAAAACACCTTGCCTTTTTTTCGTATCGTACGAAAAAGACAAAGAACAAAAGCGATGAAAGAATTGCAAACTCGGTAAAATGAGCAAGCTTTCGGACGAAATTTGTTACAGATGCCGCAAAATCCACCGTCATTTTTTCATCCGGCACACGAAGGATGCTGTCGATAACAAAATCCACAAATCCCCCGCTTTGTATAAGAGAATCATCGGCGCATTTGAGAGAATTTGAAAATATAAACGCCGTCCAGGCCAAAGAAAGAGCAATAAGAACCCAAAAGATCGCAGTTCTCTTTTTTGTCAATGAAGGCCCAGAGCTTCGCACCGCAAAATCCTTTCGTAATCGTCGCATTCTACAAGCTTTTCGAGTTTTTTCATACCTTTTTCAGAATCTGTGATTCTGAAATCGGTCTTGTGGGCATCTGTGCCCGTGATAATTTCAACGCCTGCGTTGTAAAGGTTTCTGAAAAATTTTCTGCTGCCCATTTTTGCCAATGAGAACAGATTGACTTGATAAATCAATCCGTCAAGAGAAAGAATGTCCGAATAATCTTCGTTGGTGAAAAGATCATCGTATCTTTCAAAATGAGCAACCACAGGGGTAAGCCCGTGTCTGACTTTGATATCAAAAATTTCTTCCGCAAGGCGCGGAGAATACTTTTTCATCGGAAATTCGACAAGAATACGATCAGTACCGGGAATAACAAGCTTTGTAAGGTCGCTTTTTTTCGACATTCCTTCTTCGATCGAAACCTCAGCGGCGAGAAGCACCTTAAGCTCCTCGGGAAAATTCACCCTTGAAAAAGCCTCGTTTCTTCTTGAAACAAACTCTTCAACCGGCTCTCTGTGGTTGTAATAGTGCGGAGTGGCAATGACCGTGCCAAATCCTAACGAAACAAGCTTTGACGCAATGTCAAGAGAAACAGTTTCGTCTTTTGCTCCGTCGTCAATGCCGGGCAAAATATGGCAGTGGGAATCAACATAACTCTTCATACTCATAATATGTTATTTGTCCGAAGAATAGTAGTATCCGCCGACACGGGTGGTCGATTGGTCTTCCTGACCGACTATGGCAGCACCGAGTATCGGGAATTGGGCAAACGAGAGCTTTTCAACTGTTTTTGCAAAATCGCTGTGCGAAGTTCTCTTGTAACGACAGGAAAGCAAAACTCCGGCCGCGATGTTTGAAAGCATCAGCGCATCAGAAACCGCAAGAATAGGCGGAGTATCGATGATGATGTAATCATATATCTTTTCAAGCTCTGCAACAAAAGAAGCAAACTTCTTGGAGCTGAGAAGCTCGGAAGGGTTTGGCGGAATGGTACCTGCAGGCAAAAAGTCGAGATTAAGACCGGGAATGCCCACAATGGCATTTTCCACCGACTTATTGAGAAGAATATCGGAAAGTCCGCATTCGGGCTTGATGCCGAAAATTCTGTGAAGAGTCGGACGGCGAAGGTCTGCATCGATAATGATTACTTTATGCTGAAGCTTTGCAAGAGAGATTGCAAGGTTGGAGCTCAATGTGGATTTACACTCCGAAGGGCAGGCGCTGGAAACAACTACCGCTTTCTTTTCGTTGTCAAGAGCGGCAAGCGAAAACATTACGTTTGTGCGCAGATTGTTGTACGCCTCGAGATAATCGAAGGGTGACTCGTTGTTAAGCTTGAAGACAGCCGACGAATGTGTGGGACGCGCAATTTTTTTACTTGCCATATCTGTTGCCGCCTTTCTGCTTTATAGTGGGATTGGGAATGTTGCCGAGAACGGGAAGACCGTACTTTTTGGATATATCGTCTTCCTCTGTGATCTTGTTGCTGAAAAATACAGATACAGCAACCGCAAGAAGTCCGAGAATTGCGCCTATGATGCCAAAGCGAATACCGGAGCTTATGGGAGAAGCTTTTCTTACGTATTTCTGGGGAACACCCTGTGCTTTAAGTTCTGCATATCCGAGGCCGTCACTGACACGGGGAGGAAGATAGGTATCTACCGCCGAAGAGATCTCTTCGGAAAGCTGCATATCCCCTGTTGTCACAAGGATAAGCATGATCGGAACATCCTTGTCAACCTGCTGAACCGAGATAGAGGAAGAAAGAAGACCTGTCGAGATCTTGTCTGTGTCAACTCTCGTCTCGTTCATAAAGTCTGCAAGACCTTCGATGATGTGAGGAAGGTTGATGTAGCTTTTGTAGATGTTGGTAAGATTTGCAGCAACGGTCATGTCGTTGATGGATGTGACCTTGCTCGAATCATCATTTGAGTAAGTTGCGCTGTTTTTGATAGAATACGCTCTTGAAACCTCATAAACAGGGCTCGAGAAGAATGTTGCACGGCAGAAGCCGATGATGAATGCAACGAGAATGAAAGAAACAATCAGCTTCCAGCGCTTAAAGAAAACCGATATGTCGATTGTGTTCTTGTTTTCCATTAAAACCTCCAAATTTCGCATCATAGTACAGAATACATTGTACAATTTTTAATAGCAAAAGTCAAGTGATTTCGGACAAATTACTAAAAAAGAAAAGCAGATACCGTAAATTCACGGTATCTGCAACAAAATATCGTTAATTTATTTGCTTGCTTTCTTTTTTGCAACCACAGACGCAACCTTGCAGGCAACGCATCCCGCAATACCCGCAACAGCGTATGCGGCGATTCTGATGATGAGAGAAAGCTCAACCGGCTTGAGGAACGAAATGAGATATGCCGGTATGTCAAGGGCAAGCGGCACCGCCATATAGGCAAGGTAAATAAGTCCCAGGAAAACCGCAACAACGATAGATACAATTCCGATATCCCCGATTGCAATGAAGAACTTAAGCTTGTTTGCAAGAAGAATGAGAAGTCCGAAGAGAACGCAGATAACGATCATGCAGATGTAGAAGAACTTTTCGGAAAGGATGCGGGCATAAACTGTTCCGAGAGCGATATCGTCACCGAGATCCTCGAGAGATACGCTTTCAAAAACCGCCTGCGCCTGATCTTCGATAAATTTTGTTGATTCTTCCGAGAAGATAATTTCGGCATCAACGTAATCGGGTGCATTCTTCTCCACGATCTCTGTGATCACTTCTTTGTTTTCGGCAATAATGTCGGTTACAACAGAAGGATCGATCGAGGGAGCTTCCTTGGTAAATCCGAGGAGATATTCAACGTAAGGCATAAGAACACCGTCAACAACGCCGCCGAAATCAACCGATTCAACGATTTCTTCAACAGAATCCTCGTCGAGTCCCAAAGCCTCAAGAGCATCAGGAGAACAGTTGTCGTATACGATCTCGGCAATAGAATCACCATCTACCGAAATGCCGGAAACGCCGATCTCTTCAATGCAATTTGCAACGTTTTCAGAAGTGAAAGCACCGCGCACAACACCAAGCAGAGCGGTAGAAAGCACGACAGCAAAAAGAAGCACGCAGAGAATTACGGAAACTATTCTGAATCCAACTCCGATTTTCCCGGGGGTTTTAACCTTTTCGGGTTTTGGTTCTTTTACTTTCTTTTCGGGTTTTTGTTTCTTCTGCTTTTCCTTTACGGGAACAACAGGAACGATAACGGGTGCTTCTTCAACCACAGGAGTTTCTTCTACCACGGGTGTTTCTTCTACCACGGGTGTTTCTTCTACCACGGGAGCTTCTTCAACCACGGGAGC
>JAFYUZ010000094.1 GCA_017549365.1 Clostridia bacterium | reverse complement strand
TTGCCCGTTTTTAATAGACTCTGATAACGAACCTTTTGGAAGTTCTTCATTTATTCTACGATATCGCTTAAGCATATATTCAATTCTTGTTTTTTCTTTTTGTATCGTGTCAATAATTAAATTCATTGTTATCACCTATTTGTATTATATACAACATTTTTTAAAAAGTCAATATTTGTTGTAGAAAACCCCTTGTTTAAACTATAAAAAGGCCTATATGCAACATTAGCCGCATATAAGCCCATAATTTAACACCATTTTCTCAATTTGACCGCACACTTGTTCATATAATTTTGTCTATTGTATATCATACTTTATAATGACTGTATGGTGCGGATGCCGATGTTTTCACGTTAGACCAACTTCGTTCGCGGGATATGATATAAATTCCTTTTATCGCGTCCCGAAGGGACATATCGCATCCCGAAGGGATATATCGCGTCCCGAAGAGACATATCGCATCCCGAAGGGATATATCGCATCCCGAAGGGATATATCGCGTCCCGAAGGGATATATCGTACCGCAAGGTATATCGCAAATTCCATCAGAACAATCTCTGCGCCAGCGCCACGAACTGTTCTGTCGAAAGCTCTTCGCCGCGCACGGTGGGTTTGCCGAACATTTCAGTGGCGAGGTCGGAAAGTTTCTCTTTTGTATCATATCCCGGGGCGCAAAGTCCCACAAGGGTATTGACAAGTGTTTTGCGACGCATGGAAAACGCCGCCTTGATAACCTTTGACGTTTTTTCTATCTGCTCGGGGGTGTACTTTGCAGGCTCGTAAAGAGAGATCTTTACAACGCTCGAATCGACCTTTGGCTTGGGGTTGAAATTACCCGCCGAAACGTCAAAAAGCTTTGTCGCCTTGCCATAAAGCCCGATGGCCGCCGTGATGGCACCATAATCGTCTGTTGCGGGCTTGGCGCAAAGTCGGCGTGCCACCTCTTTTTGCACCATAACGGTGATAAACGAAAACTCGCCGTATTCCTCCAAAAGCTTCATCAAAACGGGGGTGGTGATGTAATACGGCAGATTTGCACATACCGAAACGGGCAGTTTTTTGCCGTCAATATTCCGATGCTCGGCAAGCAGAGGCGCAAGCTCCACCTTCATCACGTCCTGATTGATGACCGTGATATTATCATACCCCGCAAGCGAGTCGGCAAGCACGGGAATAAGCTCTTCGTCGATCTCGACGGCAAGCACTTTTGTAAAGCGTTTGGCAAGCTCTTTGGTCAAAATTCCCGCTCCCGGGCCCACCTCGAGTATCAAACTATCGGCACGTTTGCCGTCGGTCACGTCAAAATCGGTGCATCCGTCGGCAATGCGCGCAGGTATGCGCACGTCGGTGAGAAAATTCTGACCGTATTTTTTTTGCATTTTGAAATTGTGCTTTTCAAGCAAATAGTTATCTGACATATCTTTCCTTTGTTTAATAAAGCCCTACTTTTTACGGTAGGGCTTTTTGTTATTACCTTAAAATATTCCGAAGAATTATTCTGCAGCTTCTTGTGCTTCTTCGGCTTCTTCGTCTTCTTCCTCTTCAACCTCGAGCTTATAGTGGTTGTAATCCTTAAGCTTGGTCTTTGTGAACACGGGAGCGCCAACGTTGTTGTACTTGACCTTGGAAAGCTCGCCCGATACGAGGTAGCTGTTTGTGCCAAAGAAGAGGGGTGCACAGGGTGCGTTGTCTGCAAGAAGCTTTTCTGCCTGCTTGTAGATCTCAAGTCTTTCCTTTGCGTTCTTTGCAACAAGAACACCTGTCATCGAGAGGATGTCGCCTGTTTCGGGATCGTGCTCGAAGGTACCGATAAGGGTGTTGTATTCTTCGTTGTCAAAGCCTGTTACGTGAGGAGTTGAAGGAACAGCGTCGTCATCAACGGGAACGATGCTTCCGCTGAACTCGCGTGCAAAGGGTGCGAGGAAAGAATATGCATCGTCGGAAAGTGCGCACTGATTAACTGCGATAACGTCAAAGTCGCCTGTGGCGATCATCTTTTCGTATTCGGAAATAACGTTTTTGCTGTCAGACTGAGCGTCGAAGCGCTTTACGTTAACGGTAAAGCCCAACGACGACCAAACGCCCTTTACGTAATCTGCAACTTCCTTTTCCCAATCGAGATCGTTGCGGATAGCGATGGTGATGTTGCCCTTATTTACCTTTGCTTCCTTAAGAAGAGCCTTTGCTTCGTCGAGCTGTGCAGACGTTACGATAACTGCATCTGCCTGATCTCTGTAATCCTTCTTGCCCTTGTTGTCAGCGGCAACGCCTGTGGGAACAAAACCTGTGGCGGGCTGAACACCGCGGCCGACGATGGATGCGATCTCGTTTCTGTCAAGCGCGATCGAAAGAGCGCGTCTTACGCGGGCATCCGAAAGAGCCTTGTTGGAGGCGTTAAAGTAATATGTATACATCGCGTTGTTGTCAAAGGTCTTGACGTCGGACTTAACAGATTCGTAGCCTTCCTTTGTGAAAGAGCCGATAAAGAAGTTGCGGTTGAGATAGTTTTCGTCTTTTTTGCCGATGCTGTAATTTGCAAGCTGGGTGTCGGCATCGTCAGAATAGTTGACAACGATTCTGTAAGGAGTAACCTGCTTTGCAAGGTCGCCTTCGGGGTCAACGTTTCTGAAATAGATGGAGCGTTCGAGAAGAACCGAATCCTCGGACCATTCCTTGATGGTGAAGGGGCCATTGGTTACGATACTGCTGAAAGCGTCGTCCTTCTGTCTTGTATACTTTGCAAAGATAGGCTGTGCCCAGTCTTCGCCGTACTGCATAACAATGTCCTCGCGCACGGGTGTGAACACGGGGCTTGCAAGGGATCTCTTGAAGTGTTCTACGTCTGTAAAACCTTCTTCAAAGATGATTTCGACGGTGGTGGGGTTGATTGCCGAGAAACCAACGTCGTCAATTGTCATAAGACCAGACTTTGCCGCCTTTGCGTTTTCAATGGGGTAAAGAAGAGCAGCCGCAGGGTTGCTGTTGTCGGGATCGAGAATACGCTTGAAGGTGAAAACAACGTCGTCGGCAGTAACCGATACGCCGTCAGACCAAGAGGTCTTGTTGAGCTTGAGCACAAGCTTGATCTTGCCGTCGCGCTCGTCTTCTTCCCACTCGGATTCTTTTACAAGAGCGTTTTCAAGCTTGCCGTCTTCGTTGATCTTAAAAAGGCTTTCGTAAAGAAGGCTGTAAAACTTGAGGTTTTCGGAATCAAACTGGATTCTTGTGGGATCGAGATCGAGGGGGAGATTGGCGATGTACATATTGATCTCAGCGCCCTTGTCGTCTTCGTCCTTTGTCGAACAGCCTGTGAAGCTGACAGCGCACATAATGAGCGCAAGCATCAAGGCAAGAACGGATTTTAAGGTTTTCATTTTCATGTTTCCTCCCTGTGAAATGGATAGGCTTGCCGCCACCGAAAAGGTGGGTCGGAAAGAGAGCCTTGCGGCCCTGTTTGTTGATATCGTTTGGGCAGTTTCTTGCGAATACACATAACGATACACGATAAGTATATTATATCATTCTTTTCGAAAATCTGCAAGCAAAATACGGCAGTTTTTAAAGAATTTGTCTTTTGCACAATTCTGCGCGAAATAGTTGTACAACTTGCACAAATCAACCCATTTTTTGGGTGAACACAAGCCTGTTTTTTCGGTCAACAAAGTACACATTTTGGCTGTCAAAGGCAAAAAAATGGCTCTCGAGGGCAGGTACAAAAATATCCTTGCCACACTTGCGCATTTCGCGGATAAAATTTTTGCGCAAAAGCTCAAGCTTTTCACCCTCGCTCTCAGTGTATATCCGCTCTGTTTCGCGCGGTGAGCGCCCCTGGTTTGACAAAAGAAAATCGTACCGCAGATGCTCGGAAAGGACAAAAAGGCTTTGCTTGTCAAAACCCAAAAAGCTTTTTGCAAAATCAAGCAATGCGGCGTATTTTTCGCGGTGGGAAATCTGCCCGCGGCACGAAAAATACTCGTAAAGCCCCTCAAAAAGTGCAAAGGGCGACGAAAATTTTGAAACAAGATATTCGATCGTGCCCGAAAAAGCATCGCCGTCGCAAAAATCATCGACCGTGTCGGCGATTCCCGAAAGCGCTCGTAGCTCGGCAAAAGAAAAATCGCGGCTTTCGATGATGGTATATGGCGGAGTGTCAAGATATTTGATGCCGTAATCGGAAGCTTTCCGGCGCATTTTGGTGCCCGGCAAAAGTTTAAGTATACCCAACTGCAGATGATGCGCAAAGGGGAAGATCAGATCAAACGCTT
>JAFYUZ010000093.1 GCA_017549365.1 Clostridia bacterium | reverse complement strand
GTTTTCTGCTTTACACGTTGCAGTGGCGGCGAAAAAATAACCGTTTGCATCAATATGGGCAAAAACGCCCACAAATTGCCCCTTGAAGAAAACGACATCGTGCTTTACGGCGCAAATGCAGAAAAAGGAGAAAAAGCAGTTGTTCTGAACGAGCGCGCCTTTGTTATCGTTAAACACGAATGATTTTTCGCAATTTTATATCTTTTTGGGGTTTACTTTTGTTTTTTTCGGGTGTATAATAATCGAACAAAACCAATTGCGGGGTGATAAAAAATGACAAGAAGAGAAACGGTTTTTAAAAGCTATAACGAACAGCGCGAAACGTTTGAGCAAAAAACCAAAAGCGGCATTGAACTCAACAGAAAAACCTATGCCCGCCTTTCTTTTGTGGACAAGGAAAAAAAGCCTTTGAAAAACGTGAAGTTTTCGGCTTCTCTTGCCGACCACGAATATAAATTCGGATGCAACCTTTTTATGCTTGACGAATTTGAAACGCAGGAAAAAAACGAAAAATTCCGAAAGATCTTTGCAGACACCTTCAACTACGCCGTCGTGCCCTTTTACTGGAACACCCTTGAACCCGAAAAAGGCAGGCCGCGATATGAAAAATCAAGTCCCAGGGTGTACCGCAGACCGTCACCCGATCTTTGCGTGGAATACTGCAAACAAAACGGCATCCGTATGAAGGGCCACTGTCTTGTATACGATGCTTTTTCGCCCGATTGGTTGCCTTGTGACCCTGCCCTTGTCTGGCAGGAATACGAAAAGCACTTTTGCGAGATCGCACAAAGATACAGGGACGATATATACGATTGGGACATTGTCAACGAGGCGATATCGTGGCCTGCATACAAAGACAGCAACCCCGGCATGACCGCCATTTTCCGCGATCGCAGATTTGTGGAAAAATGCTTTGAAATGGGACGCCGCCATTTTCCGACAAACAATCTTTTTATCAACGAAGCTGCAGGCATCTGGGAGCGTTTCAGATTTGACAGATCCTATCTTTATCTGCTTCTTGAAAGATATGTAAGAGAGCAGGTGCCCTTCGACTCGATCGGTATGCAGATGCACATGTTCAGAAAGCGCGAAGATGAAATGGAGTGGGGTGCACTGCGATATGACCCCGAAAAAGTATACGACGTGCTCGACACCTTTGGCGAATTCAACCGTCCCCTGCACATTTCGGAGGTCACACTGCCCACCTACAACGGAGGCGACGAGGACGAGGAGATCCAGGCACAGCTTTTAAGCATGCTTTACAAGTTGTGGTTTTCGCACAAGGCGACCGACGGAATTGCATACTGGAACCTTGTGGACGGATATGCCCACGGTGCGCCCATCGGCGCGCTGAATGTGGGCGAAAACGTTTACGGCGGCGGTCTTTTGAACTTTGACCTTTCGGAAAAGCCCGCATTCAAAGAACTGAAGCGGCTGATAAAAGAAGAATGGACAACCAAGGTGTCCGACATTTCCGACGAGGGCGGAAGAGCGACTTTCCGCGGATTCAAGGGCAAATACAAGCTCACATATTTTGTTGACGGCAAACAGTACGACACCGAGTTTTCGGTAACGGATAATGCGGCACAAACGCAGATAGTTGTGGAATAAGAGAAAAAGACGAAAGGAAGTAAAGCCTTTCGTCTTTTGTGTTATCAATATCTCTCTTCCACCTTGCCCAAGAACAGCTCGGGGTCGATGGAGGTGCCGTCTTTTCGGATCTCAAAATGAACGTGAACGCCGGTTACTCGTCCCGATGCGCCCATTTTGCCGATGACCTCTTTTTGTCCGACGCGCTGACCTTTTTTTACAGTGGCGCGGCTGAGGTGGGCATAAACCGTTTCGTATCCGTTTTCGTGGTCGATGATGACGTGGTTTCCGTATCCCGAGGTGTAGCCTACGTGCGAAACTATGCCGCCGTCCGAGGCAAGAATGTTTGCACCGTAAGGACCCGGAATATCCCAGGCGTTGTGAAACTCGCGGGTGCCGAACTCTCTTACGTTTCTGATGCCGTAGCTTGACGACAGATAGTTGTTGTACGGCATGATAAAGGTGCCTGTGGCGGTGGTGCGCATTTCTTCTTCGGTGGGAATGCGCGTGCCGATGTATATTATCTTCGGTTGTGCTTCTTTTAATATTTCCTCCGAAACAAGCTCGCGCTCTACCTCGCCGTCCTTGTCGTAGGTTACGGCATAGGTGGCAATACGCTTGCCGTCCTTGCCAAAGGTATCGACCTTTCGGCTTCCCGCAAGGAAGTTTTCGGTTTCGATCTCAACTGTTTCGTAAGGAACGACTTCTTCTGCCGTTTCAAGACGTGTGACAAGGTAGCCGAGAGTTATTTCGGAAGAATCGCCGCCGTTTGTGAGCTGCACGTTTTGTCCTTGTCCGTCGATGGTTACCTTGTCGCCGTCGGTGACAACGGTTGCCGTTTGCGATGCTATTCTGCTTTTTATCCGCGAAAGATCTTTGTAGTAAAGGTCGCGGGCGGAAATGCTTTTTATATTTTCGCTTACCGAAAGATCAAGACCCAAAATAACGCGGATCTCTTCTTCGGTCATAAGGCTTTTGACATTGAAATTTCGCGATTCCACCGTGATATCGTTTGCCCAGGCGACGGTTATTTCATCGTCGTCGCTGACACTCACGGTTTTGCCCGCGTGTGTTTCAAGGTCGGTCATAATAGATTCGACCACCGAATGGTTTTCGCAGGCGGCAACAAGATGACCGTCGATATAAATGCCGTATCCGGGGCGGACGTGGTCACGCGCAACATCGTTGAGCGCCTTTATCAGCTCGGGGCGGGTGAGAAAATCCACGTTTGCTCCGCTGACAAATCTGAAGGTTATCTGATCGGAAAAATAAAAGGGTTCGCCCAGCTCTTTTGTAAAGCCGATCTCTATCTGCTCCTTTGCCTCGATAAGCTCGGCTTCGGTCTTTACCGAGCCGACAAGCTCGTCGTTTACGTATATTCCCAGCGATGCGGCGTTTTCGACCTTGTTGGTAGCGTAATTGATAAAAATCACAAAGCACGCCACGGGAACGGCAAGCGCCAAAAGCTTTTTGAGCACGCGGAAGAAGTTTATATAGACCTTGTAGGATCTGTCCATGTGGGAGGTTCCGCGGGAGATACCCTTGCGGATCTTCTTGATGCGTTTTTTGAAAAGCTTTTTGACCTTTGTCGAAAAAACGGGCAGTGCGCCGAGAAAAGCACAAAGTTTTGACCACACATTGCCCTGCCAGTCGTTTGTCGAATCGCCATACCAGCCCTTGGGGTGGGAATAGGCGTTTTCAAGCTCTTTTGACACGTTCTTTTTCGATTTGTCAAAGCGGTGCAGGCTTGAAACGTAGGCGGCGTTGTAAAAGCTGTCCTTAAACGAAAGGCCGTTTTTGCGCGAGCACTGATAAAAATATGAAAAATCCCATTCGGAAATCCCGCGGGAGAAAAGATATTCGTCGGACACCTTTCCGCGGCGATAAAGCTTTAAAAGAGCTTTCTTTTCTTTTCCCGAAAGCTTTTGCTTTTTCGCTCCCGAAGGGACGGCAACCGCTTTGTCCGAGGGGGGAATTTGCTGTTTTTCTTTGTTTTCTGTTTCGTTCAAAGCACACCGCTCCTTTCGCAGAAATTTTTCACATACGGGTATATTATAACATTTAATTGAAAAGAAGTCAAGTTTTAACTAAAAAAGACCTCAAGAACAAGCCTTAAAGTCTTTTTTCGCACTTTTTTGCACTGTTGAAACAAGCGCTCTTTTCAAAGAGCGATCGGAACGCAAAGTCTTCTTTTAATCAAAATACTCCTTCTTCGGATATCCGCAAAGAAGGGCGGAGTCGGTTTTGTCAATCTGTACCGTGCTTGTTTCGGGGGCGGCGTACTGTGTGTAAAAGCAATATTCGGCAGAGCCTGCGTAGTATCCGTCTCTTTCCCACTCGGCGGTGATGTGGTAGATATAATTTTCGTTTTTGAGATGAAGAATATAGTCGCACGAATTTCTTCCGTCGGCATAATCTATCTCTATCGTATCCACCGTCACGCTTTCTGCGTCTATCCTTCTGTCTTCAAAGGCGTCTGTCGGCCAGCACTGCGCCGTGACCTTTTTTGGCGATACGTCAAAGATAAGCTCTGCGGTGTACACGTCGTTTGACGAAACGGCGGGGGCAAGAGTTATGCAGGGCATATATTTCTTTGCATCAAGCGGATAGATACCGTCGGCGACAGTATACTGCGATTGTCCGTCGGTGCCGTCAACCCGCCACGAATACGAGCCGCGCATTGCCATAACCTTTTCGCCGCCCGCCAAAATATACATCTGCGAAGGCTCGGTATTTTTTTGTTCTTTTGGCTCTTTAACTTGTTCGGTAATATCTTTTTCGGGGGTAAGATCGGGGCAGACAGGAACGCCGCCGTCGTTTTCTTCGCTCTTTTTTTCGCATCCTGCCGCCGAAATCAGGGCAAATGCGGCAAGAAGAAGGCAAATTTTTCTCATAAAAACAAAATCTCCTTTTCGAGTTCTGTCTGTTTGACGCGAAAAGGAGCTTTTTGTTCCGTAAAAATATACTATTTTTTGGTTTTTTC
>JAFYUZ010000092.1 GCA_017549365.1 Clostridia bacterium | reverse complement strand
GGCACTGAAGGAAAATTCTGCACATCCCGCCATATCCGCGAAAGACTGTACAGAGAGCTTCTCAAAGATGTTTCGTTAAGAGTTTCGGACACCGATTCTGCAGACAGCTTCAAGGTTTCGGGCAGAGGTGAAATGCACCTTTCCATCCTTATAGAAAATATGCGCCGCGAAGGCTACGAGCTTCAGGTAAGCGCACCCAGAGTAATTTATTCCCGCGATGAAAACGGCAATCTTTGCGAACCCAGCGAAGAAGTTACCTGCGAGATACCCCAGGATTACATGGGCTCCGTAATGGAAAAACTCGGTTCCCGTAAGGGAGAGCTTGTGGACATGACTCCCGTGGGCGACAGAATGAAGCTTATTTACAAAATACCCACAAGAGGACTTTTCGGATACAGAAGCGAATTCCTTACCGATACCCGCGGAGAAGGTATTTTGAATTCCATTTTTGACGGCTATGTTCCCTATAAGGGCGATATACCCAAGCGTACAACAGGCTCGCTCATCGCATATGAAACGGGAAAAGCAACTACCTACGGCGTATTCAACGCTCAGGACAGAGGACAGATGTTTATTCCCTCGGCAATCGAAGTTTACGAAGGCATGATCGTCGGCGAATCACCCAAAACAGACGATATCGTTGTAAATGTCTGCAAGAAAAAGCACCTCACCGCCATCCGTTCTTCGGGAGCAGACGAAGCGTTGCGTCTTGTAACGCCCAAAATATTCAGCCTTGAAGAAGCTATCGAATATATAAACGAGGATGAGCTTATAGAAATAACTCCCAAATCCCTGCGTCTGCGCAAATCCATACTCAGCAATGTGGAACGTGCCAAGACACGCGCCAAGCTTGAAAAAGGAGAGTAAATAATGTCAGTCTTTCTTCCCACTCTGAATCAGATGGGGTACCTTTTCTCTCTCATAATCATTGGATTTGTTCTTGTAAAATATAAGATAGTTCCCGAAAATTCGGCAACCGTACTTTCAAAGCTCGAAAATACTTTGTTTGTGCCTTGCCTCATGCTCGGAACCTTTGCGGGAAATTTCACTCCCGAAAGACTTTCTGTTTACGGAATTGCCGTGCTTGCGGGTTTTGTGCTTGGCTTTGTCATGCTGCCCCTTGCTATTTTCTTGCCAAAGCTTCTTTCAAAAGATGAGTTTACAAGAAATGTATATACCTACGGCATAGAATTTGCCAATTTCGGTTTTATGGGAAATGCCGTGGTAAGCGCCGTGTTCCCGGAAATATTTACCGAATATCTTATTTTCACCATTCCTCTTTACATAATGATATATATGTGGGCGGTTCCTTATCTTCTCATTCCGTCAAAGGAAAAGGGCGGTATAATATCTTCCCTTAAGAATCTTGCAAACCCCATGTTTGTCGGTGTCATAATAGGAATGCTCTTGGGAATATTCTGCATAAAGCTTCCGCCTTTTCTCGATTCCGTCATCACCATTTCCGGAAACTGTATGTCACCCATTGCAATGCTTCTCACGGGAATGACGGTGGCTCTTTCCGATATGAAAAAGATGTTCAAAAATGCGGGAGTGTATTTTCTCTCATTCATAAGGCTTGTGGTGATTCCCCTTGTGTTTATCGGAATTTTCAGCATTCTGCCGCCTGTCATCCCTCGAAGTGTGGTGCTGTGTACGGTCTGCTGCGTTTCGATGCCGCTCGGACTTAATACTGTGGTGGTGCCCAGTGCGTACGGAAAGGATACATCTGTTGCGGCGGGTATGGCGATAGTATCCCATTTATTGTCCTGCTTAACTATTCCCGTTGTCTTTATGATAATAACAAATGTGCTTTAATTAAACAGAAACCAAAAGTTGCAGAAGGAAGTTTTTCCTGTCTGCAGCTTTTTTATTGTAACGTAAAAAGGCTACGGATGTCAAAAGAGTATATGTGTTTTTTACAAGTTCGCCGGAATACAAATACAGACATATTGGGAAAAAGTTTGCATTATCGTACAACAATATTACATTAATCCATATTATACCACGATTTATCTATGTTTTTTTGCTTGTTGTTTCTGTTATCATTATATTGAGAATGCATAATCGGGAGATTGTGTGTTTATACGACATTTTTTCAAATCAATGAAAGGTGGATCTCAATGTTAAAAACAGTAAAAACAAGACTACTCGCTGTTGTTATGGCAATGGTACTGATTGTAGGCTGTATTCCCGCAATAGCGTTTGATGTTGTTGCAGATGCGGCACCTGCAGTATATTACCTAAAGGGCGGCGCAACAGATGGCGACGGTTCGGCAGATGCTCCGTTCGGCACCACAACGGAGGTTGTGAATGCAATAAAGAATGCGGGACAGAACGTTGCAGGCAACGTTATTACCGTAAAGGTAATAAAATCCGATTCCAATGTGGGATTCGGTGAAGCAAATGCACTTTATGTTAATCCTTATAGCTATACATCCAGCGGTTCGACTTATTCCGGAGTTTTGCTTCACGATGCGACCATCGTTTACGAAAGTGCAGATCCCGAGAACAGAGCAAGCATGTTCAGTGCAGACGCAACAGCTTACTACTTCACATTTTTAAGACTCGGTGGTCCCACCGTGTTCCGCAATATTGACCTCAGGATCAACCGCACCTCCGGTCAGTGGCTGGAATTTTTCAGCAACGGTTATTCTGCAACATATGAGAATGTAAAGTTCCAATACAAAGACGGTTCCACGGTTCCTGCTTCTGTTATTGCAATATACCAGGGCGGTTACCAGCACAACAACGGCACCCAAATGGGAGAGGGTGGGACCCTCATCTTTGATGCTGCCACCCTTGCAAGAGTAGATTACGTTGTGGCTTCGGGAAACTCCGACAATAACGTATGGTATTATAACAACGGATACCAGGATTATGACGAAGATGTAAAGGTCGTTCTCACAGGCGATTCTCTTGCTAACCTCCGCATAGGCGGTGCAAACAGTGGTAAGACCATTGCTTATAAAAAGAACCTTAATATCGTTCTTAACGGTACTGTTGTAGGCAATCTTTATAACAGAAACACCATCACTGCCATGACAGAAGGTCATGCGATGCAGATAATCTATAACGGCGGTGCAAGCATAACACAGGAAACCTCCGTAAGCCTTACAAGATACGATATCAAGGTAGAAAATATTGATGGCGCATCGCTGGATACCACCGACCAAACCGGTGTGTACAGCATTACCTTCCCCGAAGGCAAAACAGTTGCTAAAGCTGTTTGCGGAAACAGTGTATATTACAGCAACGGAAATACCATTACAGTGGGAGCCCCCGGCACATATGAAGTTGTGTTCCTTGAAGAAATGCCTTCCCTTGCTGCGACCTATTATATAAAGGGCGGGGCAACTGATGGCAACGGTTCTGTAGATGCTCCTTACGGTTCTGTTGCTGATGCTGTAAATGCTATGAAAAACGAAGGCCGCGATATCGCCGGCAATGTTATTACTTTAAAGCTTATAGCATCCTCCGATAACACCGGTTTTGAAGAAGCAAATGCTCTTTATATAAATCCTTATGGCTATACTGCATCAAGTGATGTATGGAGCAATGCTGTAAATGCGGGAATAATGTCCTCTGTTCTGCGCCACGATGCCACCGTGGTTTATGAAAGCGCGGATGAGAATGACAGAGCACAAGTGTGGGCAGCCTATGCCACATCCGATCGTTATAAAGTATTAAGAATCGGCGGACCCACAATACTTCGCAATTTGGATCTGATAATTAATCGCACAAGCGGTGCATTCCCCGTGTTTGCGTCGGGTTATGATCTTGAACTTGAAAATATTAAGTTCAGACACAGCGGCGGCGGTGAAGTAAGCAAGGGTAGCGTTGAACTCTACCAGGGCGGTTTCCACAATAATAACGGAACTGCAATGGGTAAGGGCGGTACTCTTACCGTTGATGCCACAACTCTTGCAAGAGCAGGTTATATTTCTGCCATGGGCTGGACATCCCAGAACCAGGATTATATCGTGGGTGCGGGATATCAGAGCTACACCGAAGAAGCGAAAGTCGTTCTTAATGGTGCAAGCGCCTCCACCCTTACACTAAGAGATTTCGGCGGTTCAAATTCTACCGCGGGCTTTGGCGATAATGTGAATGTTATCCTTAACGGCACAGCCGTAAATACATTTAAATCAAACGGCAATCCCATTTCTATTGCAGACGGCAAAGCACTTCAGGTAATTTATAACGGCGGTGCATCTATTGCAAACAACTCAAATATCAACATTACAAGATACGATATTCATGTTGAAAATATCGCAGGAGCAGCTCTTGATACCACTTCCGTTGCAGGTACATATGCGGTCACCTTACCCGAAGGCTATAAATATGCAATAGCAACCGATTCCGAAGGTAATGAATATGTGAGCGAAGGCGGGTTCCTTGAAGTTGGAAAAGCGGGTGTTTACAACGTAACTTTTGCAAAGAGACTTGCGAATACTCCTTATTATATTATGGGCGGTGCAACGGGTGACGGCACGACCGAGGAAACCCCTGCAGGCACACTTTCCGCTCTCATTGCACAGCTTGAATCCGAAGGACGCAATGTTGCCGGCGAAGAAATAATTGTTAAGGTTATCCCCAACGGCAAAAATTATGTTTATTACAATACCGAAAACAATGCAAAAGCAACAGTTCCTTATAAAGCGACACTTATTTTTGAAAGCTATGATGCCGAAAATCCCTCGATAATCGGTGTTACAAGCAGCAAGGTTAGCACACGTGCGGATCAGCACCTCAGAATAAGCGGTCCTACCGTATTCCGCAATATAGGCATCATGTTCTACCGCGGATATACCGACTGGATGGAAACATATTGCGGCGGCTATGATGTGACTTTTGAAAATGTGCAGCTTTACGGCTACAATAACACATCAAGCCTCACTCCCACGGTACCATCTTCAGGCAACGGAAACAGAATAATAGTTCAGGGAAGCATAGATACCCTCGTCGATGGCGAAGGCGGCACAGTAAAAGTTGATGCTCAGACTGTCCGCAACAATACCATGGGTTATATTTCCGCTTCGTCGGGCACAAGCAATTCGGCAGCCGATCAGCAGATAATGGAAAATGATGTAAAGATCGTGCTTGGCAATGTAGCTTTGAAAAATGAGCTCAGAATAGGCGGCGCATCAAGCGGTTCTACTATAGCCTATAAAAAGAACCTCAACATCGTTCTTAACGGCACAACGGTTCCGTTGCTTTTCAACCGTAACTACATCAGTGCGATGACAGAAGGACATGCTATGCAGGTTATCTTCAACAACGGTGCAACCATTGCAGCTGAAACTACGGGAACCTATGCAATAAATCTCAGAAGATACAATATTTATGTAGAAAACCTTGAAGGAGCGGCTCTCGACACAACTTCCGTTGCAGGAACTTACAGTGTTTCGTATCCTGCAGGAAAGAATATTGTCTATTATTATGCTATAGATGCCAAAGGTAATTACGATGGCACGACCCCCATTTACTATGCCAATACAGAAACCATCACAGTGGGAGATCCTTCCTCCTATAAGGTTGGATTTGTTTCAGATGTTTCTGATATCGATGTTACGATAGTAAATGAATTTATATCATTCTCCGGTTTTGCAAACAACACCGAAGATGGGGTCAACGGTACTCTTACTCCCGTTGTGGCAGCAAGCAACACTGTGGAGACCGATGTTTCCGGAATTGACGGAGCAATCGTTTATAGAGCAGATATCAACTTCACAGCGAATTCCAACAATATAATTTCCGCAGCAGGCAATATTGGCGAAACCACCCTGGTTGAACTTTCTGATGGCGGTCTTAAAATTGGCGGCTATATTGTTGCGGGCGAATTCGGCTACGGCAAGTACGGAGTCAAGATCACTCTTGCTCCCGGATCTTTCGCACTTATTGTTGAGATCACAAAACCCGATGGCACAGTTATCCGCCGCGGTGATTACGGCATGCTCAACGGTAACACATCTTTCACAAAACTGGTTTCCAAGGCATCCTTTGAAGACGGTGTTGCAAATGCATATGCTACAAAGAGCGATTTTACGCCCGAAGAGTATGTGATCGACACAAATGAGCCTGTTTATACCGGCTTTGAAGCAAACGTTTATAATCTTGTTACTTCTTACGATGTGGATGCAAAGACTACCAGAACCTTTGCGTTCACTGCGAAGACAGCTTATGTTTCGGCAGACGAGACCATGACTGTTAAGTACAATGTAAAGGACTCTGACGAAGTTAAATATGCCGATGCCGTAAGAAAGAACGAAAAAACAGTTTACGAAGAAATCGATTTCTTCGAGGCTGATATAACAGGACTTACTCCCGGCACAACATACGAATACCGCATCGGTAAGAAGGGAAGCACATCCGATGCCGACTGGAGCAAGGTATATACCTTCACAACCGAGGCTGAAAATGTAACAGACTTCTCGTTCATAACCATTGCCGACACTCAGGGAGAAGGCTGGACCGGACGTGGCTTTATGTATGCCCAGACTGTTATAAACGAAGCTCTTGAAGATATGGAAAACCCCGCATTTATCATCAACGCAGGCGACCTTGTTGAAAAGGGCGGCAGAGAGTATATGTGGGAACAGTACTTCAAGGCAATGGGTGATATTATTAAGACAGTTCCCCATTTTGCAGTAATGGGTAACCATGAATATCAGGAGGCGGGAGGACCCGATACAGACTTCCTCTTCAATCTCCACTTCAACCATCCCAATAACGGCGGTGAAAAGGCGATTGGCAAATGGGCAAACCTTGGAAACTCCGTTATGAATGCCATCAATAACCCCAAGGAGCTTGCTTATTCCTATGATTACGGTAATGCTCACTTTGTTGTTCTCAACTCCGGTCCTTCCGGCGGAACAGATGCATATCTCCTCGGTGCTCAAAAGGCATGGCTTGAAAAAGATCTTTCCGAAAGCAATGCTCAGTGGAAGATAGTTGTTGTTCACCAGCCCGCACATACTGCAGACGGCGCAAACGCATACTTCACACAGTACAACATCGACACACTTATGGAAACCCTTGGTGTTGACCTTGTTATTCAGGGTCATGCTCATTACAACACAAGAACATATCCCATGATGAACCGCGAAGCAGTAAGAAAAGATAACCCCGACTTTATCAAGAAGGGCGAGGGTACAGTTTACACTATTGTCGGTTCTACCACAACAAACCACGATGTTTTAAAGGACAACCTCAACGAAAATTACGTTACGGCATTTTCACCCAAATCCGAAATGCCCCTTTATGCTGTTGTTGATGTGACGGATACTTCTCTCACATATACAGCAAAACAGGCAGACGGACTTGTGGTTGATAAGGTTACTATCGTAAACGAAGAAAAGTACGTTCCCGAATCTCTCGGTGTTCAGATCAGAATTCCCACAGAGAATAGCGATATCAAGCAGGGTATGCGCTTTGTAAGCAGCATTTCAAGAGATATTTACGACGAGCTTGAAGAGAACGGATATATTCCCGTATCCAGCAGCGATAAGGGGCTTGGCTTCGGCTCTGTTATCATTCCTGCAGATCTTCTTGCGGCGGGGGAAGAACTCACAAAGAATACAGATAAGGCTCATATCGTTCCCGCAGTAAAGCTCCGTAAGATCGATGAGGAAGAAGTTCAGTTCACCGTATGTCTTACCGATATTCTTGAAAAGAACTACACAAGAGATTACAGCGTTGTTCCTTATGTGACAATCATGGTGGGTGACGAAGAAGTTACCTATTATGGCGAAATGCTCACAGCGGATGTATATCAGATTGCACTTATGGCATGCGCCGAAGACTCATCCGAATCTGAAAAAGCCAAGCAGTACCTTAAGGAAAATGTTATTGATGTAGTTGAAGCAGCGGGCAACTGATTTGCATAAGGGTTAGAAGTAATAAAATACACAAGACCGGCATAATTCTATACGTATCCGCCGATTTTTATCGGCGGATACGGGTGTTGTTATGATGTGAAAAATGCGGTTATTTTTCAGAAAAAACTTTTCTTAGAAAATATCAAAAAACCCTTGACAAAATCTGTTTTAGGTGATATAATATCTCTTGTTGAAACGATCTGGGTGTGGCTCAGGTGGTAGAGCGCTACCTTGGGGTGGTAGAGGCCGTGGGTTCAAGTCCCGCCACTCAGACCAACAAAAAAACGGATACCTCTTTGGTATCCGTTTTTTGTTATTTGTAGGGACTTGAACCCTAAGAGGGCTTTTTGCGTGAAGAAAACAGCCTGAATGGCTGTTTTTAGCAAAAAGGTGCGAAGGCACATGTGCCGAGCAGTGCAGATCGCAAAGCGATATGTGTCCCGCCACTCAGACCAACAAAAGCATTGAAAACAAAGCGTTTTCAATGCTTTTTTCTTTTCTTGCTACACAGTTTTTCAGAGGGTGTTACACAATTTGCTACACAGATTTGTGTGATACTCGAATCGTAAATTAAAAATAGAATATGAATAGAAAAAGGTATTGAAACTCCAATTGTCTCAATACCTTTTTGTTTGTTATTCGAATTTCAAAAAATGCTTGCAGCTTGTTTCGCAAATATTGCTGCCTTTTGCTTTTATCAGAAATAAAGTCTTAATGAAACATCGCCTATGCCATATGGTACAAGCTGAAAGCTGTTTGTAAGAGAGCCCTTATCATATTCGGTGCAATCCGTGTTCTCGTAATCTTCATACCATGTAACTCTTGAGCATCCTGTGGGATCGTAATCGAGAAAATGCGAGGGTCCGAACATATTTCTGAAGCTTCCAAGCAATTTTATTTTAACCTCGTTATTTCCTGCATGGAGAACATCTCTATTTATCGTAAGTTCATACGGCTCTCTGTCGATATATCCGATTTTTTTGCCGTCTATGCTTACGGTAGCAGAGCATCCGTTATATCGACCGATTTTTAACACAGCACATGAGTATATTGATGGGTCAACATCGAGATGGAAACGGAAGAGGTATTCGACAGGTCCCGGGTAGAAGGGGTAGCCTTTCGTGGTAATATCCTCGCCTTTGCCGCAGGGATTCCGATCTGTAATAACAAACCCTTTTGCGAAGCGATCGAGACCTGACGCCTGAGTGTATTCGGGAATTGCATCCACAAGGAAATCTCCGAGCAGGTGTATTCTTTCCAAATCAACCCCTTCCGGAGAGCGGAAAAGCTCAAATAGATGCTTCATGTCGTCGGATGGTCTTGTTGCGAGCGGCGGCTCTGTATAGCGTGTAATCTCTATAACATTTTTGCCGATCTGTGTCACATCGGGAAGCTTTAAGATCTCAAACGCCTCTGTGTTTGAGTAGTTGCCGATAACATCCCTATCTACAAGGCTACCGTTAAACATTATCTCGCAATCCTTCGTATCCTCCGCCACAAGACAAAGTCCTTTCGCTGCGAAATCGGATTCAAATGTAAACCGCAATGTTACCATCCCCTTATACTGCTCTTGCTTCAGGCGTTCAGTAACACGCTCAACGGCGATAGGCTTCGATGTAAAACCCCTCATTTCTTCGGTTTTATAGGTACATATTTCAAGAGTCAGCAGGTTTTTTTCCTTAACTTCATAACATACGCTGTCAGACGGAATTGTAATATATGCACCGCAAAGATTCGCTACCTCTCGTCGCCCCGACTTTGTGAAGATGGCGGATGAACCGCCGATAGCATTGGTAAAGGATATTTCGGTCTTATCATCCCGATAAAGCACGGGTAACTCTGTAATCTCGCCGGTGTGAGCATTGAACGAAAATGCGGAATGTATACCATCGACTATAAGCTTTGCTCTTTTTTCCTTGCGGCAGTCGCCGTTATGAATGAAGAAATAATTTTCATTTTCCAATGCTCGATGATTGATTACCGTCCTTGAGGAATCGCCCTCGCACTCATACTTGTAGGTGCATGCGGTTTTGCGCAATGCACGGATGAGCTCCTCATTGGTTTCGAAAAAGTGCGCTCCGTCAAGCGTGGCAAGCTCGTCTGCAAGTGTTTCGTGCAAAACGCCATCGAGGCGAGATGGAAGTTTGCCCTTAACATATATCTTGCCCCCACTCCTTGCAAATTCCTTGAGCAACACGAACGTCTTTTGCGACAGAACCTCAATGTCGGCAATAACGATAGCAGAGTAGCGCATCGCCCCGACACGAAGCTGTGTGCCATCCGTTTCTCCCATATCATCAAGTGTCGAAGGATCGACGAAATGAAAGGCAGTCTGCGTGCTGTAAAGCTGCACGATAAGTCTGTAATACATCTCGTCATAGTCGTCCACATCCGCTCTCGGTGATTCATCGGTGGGATCTATAAGTCCCCTGAAATACCCGTATGCTGTTTCAAGCGGATGGAGCAGGCATATCTCGGTTCCCGATGCGCCAACGCTCACAAAATCGCTCACCCGAGCGACATAGTCCTTCACATTTCTGAAATTTTCCCAGAAAGGGGAATATCTATTGAAAGTTTGCGGATAAAAACGCTTGCGGAAACCTCGTGGAGAATAGAAGGGTGCATGTATGCACTGATGATTTATTCCGTTGGCGGCAAAGAAATCAAACAAGTGCAGCTGATCGCGAAATACGAAGGCGGGAGATGTGACGCCATACATTTCGCACAGCTTCAGATCTTTTCCCGATTGCTCTGCTATGGACGAAAGCTGAATGGCGGATACGTGCATAGATCTCTCGTTGAAGCGCCGTGCACTAGCAGTCGGCGGAACAAGTGGCTTATCGTACCAATCGTGTACGGCAGTGAGCATATCGATTCCGGGAACATCGAAATACTTGTAGAAGGGCATTACACAAGTCGCCTGCGCAATCTGCATCGTCAGCCGCTCCTCCCCCATAAGGTGTCCGGCAAAAGAAAGATTATGTGCATGACACCAACGGCGCACTCTTGTGTAATAATATTGCTCCATTGACTCACGAAGGAAAGTAAAGTAGTCGTAGCGCACACGCTTGTAATCACCAACATCAAAGTAAAGCGAAGGTAGTGTATCCTTGATACTGTAACCAAAGCGTGCCGAAAATCTCTCCGAAAAATCGGGAGTCCACGTAAGATAGCGGTTGTCAAATCGAGGCTCGTCAAGCCATACCGATATTATCGTTTTACCATACTCGTCTGCAAATTCTGCCCAGCTTTCTTCGTATGCCGTGCGAATATAGTAGTCAACTGCCGAAACGGAGAGCATATTCACAGTGGCAGGCGCAATCTTGTCGAGAAAAGCAATATCACCGTAAGTCGCAAGGACAATATCTCCCTCGCCAATTGCAGAAAATTGAGTCGGAACTATGCGGTGAAGAGCGTGCTCCGGCGGTAAATCGGGGTATGCGGAGGGCATATATCCTGCCTGTAGTGCGATTTTCAATCCACACTCTCGTGCCGCATCCACGGCGGCTCTGAGTTTGCTCTTAAACTGCGGACCCGGATAATCGGAAACAAGACCGTTGTAAGTGCGAAAAACCACAGAGTAAAAGCCCTTTTCCTTGAACTCGTATACTTGCTTTTTAATTTCCTCATCGGATAAATTATCATTCACCATCCATAGGTCGAGCCCTCTGTATTTATCATCAGGATTTTGAAAAGAGTATCCATTCATAAAAATTCTCCTTAAAAATTCATTATACAACTTGATTATAGCAAAGAAAAATGCTAAAATAAATGTATAATTCAAACAAACACTTGACAAAAACACAGAAACGAGGAGAACATGAGGCTCGTAGACATCAACCCTTACGCAAGATTTGCCAGAATATACAAAAAAGAGATCAACCGCCATTATATCGTCGGGCTTGATCACCGTGCGTTTTATTGTGCCGACGGAAAAGGTATTATAATCGTCGGTGAACAAAAATACGAAATGCAAAAGGGATCTCTTATTCTTTTCCGGGCAGGCACACCATATAAGGGATGCTCGCATACCGATAAAATGGAGCTGTACGCTGTAAATTTCGATATGGTACACAGTCCGTCTTGTCCACGGGAGCCAATCTCATATGTCATGCTGCCGAACTTTCGGGAAGATATGCTTCCCGAACCACGGGATAATTGGCCTGTAGAACTTACGGATGACATAGTATACATTCCCGAATTTTACGGTCGGCAAATATTTGAGCTTATAATAAGTGAATACGGCGGATCACACGCGTTTTCCGACGAAAGATGCTCGGCGCTGTTAAAAGAAATTATAACTCTTGCAGCGCGCGAGACGCTTGTCGAAAGCGCAAAAAGTAAAGGTGAACAGATTTTGGACTACATCCGAGGTCACTATCAGGAACCATTGACCAACGAACTGGTCGCCGCCCATTTTTCTTACCACAAAAATTACATAAATGCAATCGTGAGAAAGGAAACCGGTAAAACTCTTCACGCCTATCTTCTCTCTTACAGAATATCCGAGGCATCAGCTTTGCTGGCATCGGGAGAATATTCCGCCGCAGAAGTGGCTTTACGTGTCGGGTTTACCGAATACACCCATTTTTCTCGCACCTTTAAGAAAATGACGGGTAAAGCACCTAACGAATATATACACAAGAGAAAGTGAAAAATGGCTTTTTGCGTAAAGAAAACAGCCTAAATGGTAGTTTTAGCAAAAAGGTGCGAAGGCGAGCGCCGCCGGTGGCGGAGAAAGCGAGCCGTAGCAGGTGAAAAATACGAGCGGACAAGGTGCAACACCTTGCACCGAAGAACGCGACAATATTTTTCACAGGGGCAGAGGATCCCACCCCCCGCAACCAAAACAGATACCGCAGATGATACAATTGTGTCACCTGCAGTATCGTTATTTTACCGAGAAAAACATAGATAGAATAAGCACTTATAAAAACAAGCGTTGCATTTTGGGAGTATTCCACCCATCCTGCAACGCTTTTTTGATTGTTTTTATTGCCCCTCCTCGGGACTTAACCCAACATTCATACCGACCTATCGTTAAACAACCGCATTTCGTTAAACAGCTGAATTGAAACTTGTTACACTAAATTTCTTTGCACACATCAATTGAAAACAACTATATAATCATTAGAAAATCTTTCGAAAGTTGCATCCGCTGTTGCGAGAACAGCATCTAACTCATCGTTAATTCTTTCTCGGACATACGCGTCTCTTATGAAGGCAAAATCGATGACATAAAGATACTGCGTGATGAATTTGTTGTTGAAGTGTTTATAAACGGCGGAGAAGAGGCTTATAGTGCACTTTTATAATAAACAGTAAACTGAGTGTTATAATATTTTGCAAAAAAATTCCTTGAATCATACGATTCAAGGAATTTTTGTTTCAGAAAACCGTAAAGCTTACGGCTGTATTGACATAAAGATGTACGGGTCCTATTTCATTTTTTCAATTACGGTATCCCACACCTATTTTGCATCCATAATAAACGACTGTGCTTCGAGAACTTTTCCTTCTGTTATCTTCATAACCTCGAGGAGCTTGTAAAAAGCTTGATACCATCCGATTGCTTCGGTGAATTCGTGGAAAAAGTTTATCTTTGTTTCTACTCCGTATGCATCTCTGACGGTATATTCTCTCTTATATGGTGCAACCGTATAATCTACCGTGAAAGCATAAGGAGCTTTCACGAAGCATTCAACTCCGTGTATCAAGGTATTGTGCGCTATTCCGCAGCCTATCATCAATATCTTTCCGCCGTTGTCCTTAAGCTTGAAAATAGGAGAGTTTTCGCCGACACAGACATTGTCTTTCTGATGGTCTTTTACATAAGATGCGGCATCCTTTCCCCAAACCGCAAGCGAGTGGGTGGGATGTACGCTTCGGATTACACCGTCAGTATGTCTGAAAAGTTCGGGGAGAATTCCGACATGGGTAGAAAAGGTTTTTTCCACATCAAAAAAAGGATTTTCCTCATTTACCACATCGTATGTGAATGTCGGGAACATAAGAAGTCCATCATATCCCACGGTATCCTTCAAAGCGGCAAAAAATGTATCGGCACAGTAGCCTTTCATTTTCATGGATTTATATGACGAATGTATCAAAAGCTTATCGCCCTTTTTAATTCCGAGAGCCTCAAGGTCTTTTTTTATTGCGAAATAGTATTCTTCTACTATATTCACATTGTCGTGTTGCGTTCTCTTGCTTTCTTGATCCATTTTCTCATTACCTCCTGCGCAGGTTTTCCTTGTATGGTGAATCCCTTGTCACCATTGGGGTCGCCCTTGTATTGCGGTCTGTCTTGAGTTTCGTCCCATTTCCACCAGAAAAGTCCCATCCATTCGGGCATTTCCCAGAATGTTCTGAAGCTTGATTCCATGTAGTTTGCCTGCTCTTCCCCGTCGTAATATGTATCCCAGAGGAAATTGTACGGCTGCATAATACATCCGTGCGCCGAACGGATTCCGTATTCGGTAAATGTGATTGGCATATTGTCAAAGCGTTCACTTATTGAGCGTATGCGCGCTTTTCTTGAATACAGATATTCTTCCATTTCTTCGACGGTTTTTGAAGGATTTTCTCTCGCACCGGGATTGACTTCGCCGGGAAGAGGGTCGATATTGGGATCGCACGCCGGCGGATAGTAGCTGTATGCAAGATAGTCGAGCTTTTTTATCCATTCAAGGTCGTATGCTTTTCTCGATCCGCAGGTAAATTCGTAGGTAATGGGGTTTTCGTACAATTCCCTTACCTGCTCAATGACCTTTTCCCACTTTTCGTTTTGTCCCTCAGTGCCGAAATATTCGGCGCCGATTATCATCGAATCAATAGAACATCTTTGAGCAAGATCCGAAAAATATTTCAGCGCTTCGGTGAACGAACGGAACCATTTTCCCCAGTAGTCGTTGTCAACTCCTTGAATTTGCTTGAGCTGATCCGAGTTGGGAAAGCGTACCATTCCCATCCACGCGCCGTCAAGAAGGGTAAGACACGGTTTAAAAAGAACTTTTATTCCGTTGTCGTGGAGTCTTTTTACCGTTTCGGTGATCTCGTTTTCGCTGCTCGAAAACTCAAAATCAAGAAACACCTTGTCGGAATAAAAAGTTTGCTGACAGAAATTCATATTGAGAGTGGTCCAGTTTATTCCGCTTTGCGCCATAAGGGCGGGCTGTTTTTTGACTTCTTCTTTGAAATAATATCCTCTCTTTGCCATAAATCCGAAATTTGTTCCGCAGATTCTTTCGCAAAAAATAGGATGCTCACGAAAACGTGCAGGGATACGTGCGTTAAACTCTTTCAAGAATGCTCACCTCGTTTTTGTTATTTAAGTCTATTGTAGCAGAAAGCAGACAAATTAAAACCCATAAATCAACATAATAGGTGGACAAAACGCAACTTGACAATGTGGCGAAAAACGTGTATCATAAAGAAAAAGGAGATGAAATACGTGTTTTTCTCATCTGAAGATTTGTCGCTTGAAATTCTTGGGGTTTTTAAGCTGAACAGAACCAATCTGATTCACGAGACAGTCGGCGCGAGAAGCTATGACAGCATAAGCATAAGACTTTCGGGATGTGGACATTTTGAAACAAGCACCGATGTGTTTGACGTAAAAAGCGGAGACGTACTGTATCTTCCGGGAAATGAAATGTACCGCCAAAATACAGACGGCGAATCGGTAATCGCAATACACTTCATCAACAACAGCTTCAACGGCAGAAAGAAAGCCGAGAAAGTTTCTCCCCTTCAATACTCCCTTGTGGAAAAAACAATCGTTTCCATGTATGATGAATGGAACAAGAAAATTCACGGATACAGATATAAATGCATTTCAATGCTGTACAACGTTTTATACCTCATATATAGCGACAGCTTCGAAAACAAAATCGCAGAGAATGACAATCGAAAATATTCAAAAGCCATCGAGTATATTCACGCAAATTATCGCTCATCCTCTGTCAGAATCTCGCATCTTGCAAGAATGTGCACAATGTCGGAAACCTATTTCCGCGAAGGCTTTTCCAAAATTTTCGGAAAATCTCCCCTGCGGTACATCAATGATATGCGCCTTGAATATGCGGTACAGCTTTTGCAAAGCGATTTTTTTACCGTGTGCGAGGTCAGCGAGAAAAGCGGATTTTCCGACCCGAAATATTTCAGCCGTATATTTTCAAAAAAATACGGCTGTCCCCCATCTCAATTTTCTCAAAGCGCTATGTTCAGTAAATGGAAATGAATGTTTGATATTTTTCGCAACAATTGGAAACACGTAATGTCTGCCCTCAAAATCAAATATGCCGTTTTCGATTCGGTTGACAGGGAATAGGATCGGCATTCCGTAAAGATACACAATGTCAACAATATTCTGACATCCCACTTTGTAAGCTCTGCCACCCTGACACGTTGGTTTCGAAAATACCTCCATACATCTCCGAGAGAATATCTCGAATCGGTAAGACTTTCGAATGCGGCGGTTCTGCTTTTAAAAGGACATTCGGTTACAGATGTGTGTATGCGCTCCGGCTTCTCGGATTGCTCGCATTTTATCGTACTTTTCAAAAAGAAATTCGGAAAAACGCCGTTGCAATATAAGAAAGATGCAATATAAGAAAGATTAAATAAGAACCCGTCTTTTTAAACATGAATTGTTTGCAAACATTTTTCAAAATAATAAAAAATGGGGGCTTGTGCGACTAAAAAATCACACAAACTCCCTTGAAAAATCGTTTTTTAAGTTAATATCACATCCGCAACCGTAACAACTCACCCGAAATCAAGGATTTTCGGGTGGTTTTGTTTTTACCACGCAGACCGCCACTCAGACCCAAAAAATCTCTGTACCGATAGGTGTCGGAATTTTTTTATTTTGCAGAGACTTGAACTTTGATTTTATGTAAAAAAATGAATAATGGCAGGGTATCTGTTGAAAAAACAAAAAAACCGTGATATACTTGTAATGAAATCAACACCATGAAACGGAGAAAAAGCATGAACAGTATCGAATCTTATGTCGAAACATACGGCGTTTTGCCGGTCATTAACATAACTGATGCAAACAAAGCAGTCTTGCTTGCACAAGCTTTGACAGACGGAGGACTTCCGCTGATCGAGGTTACCTTGCGCTCGGATTGTTCGCTGGAAGCAATACGCAGGATCAAGCAGGCTTTTCCCGATATGCTTGTGGGGGCGGGCACGGTTGTCAGCGAAAAAAGCGTTGACGATGCTCTTTCTGTCGGCGCCGACTATGTGGTGTCTCCCGGATACGACCCCGAGCTTGTAAATTATTGCAAACAAAAGGGGGTTGTGATCGTCCCCGGTTGTTTTACCCCGAGCGAAATTCAGATAGCTGTAAAAAACGGTCTTAGGATATTAAAATTTTTCCCCGCCGAGCTTGGCGGCGGAGTGGCCGCAATCAAGCTTTTGTCGGGACCTTTTCCCGACGTGCGCTTTTTGCCCACCGGCGGAATCACCTTTGAAAATCTTTCTGCCTACCTCGAAAACAACAAGGTCATTGCCTGCGGAGGAAGCTTTATGGCAACTGCCGAAATGTTCAGGCAAGGCGATTTTGAAGGAATCACAAAGCTTTGTATCAAAGCATCTGAAATTGCAAAAAATGCCCGCAAGGCAAAATAATTCGGAGGTGGAATATATATGAAAACAGTCGTGGGTTTTGGGGATTATATGCTTCGTCTCAATCCCGAAGGATATCTTAAATTTTTCCAGGCGGATAATTTTGTTATAAATTATACGGGAGCCGAGGGAAACGTTCTTACATCTCTTTCGTATATGGGCGTACCCACTCAGCTTGTCACAAAGCTTCCGAAAAACGACATTGCCGAATGTGCCGTCGGAAACCTCAAACGTTTTGGGGTCGGTGTTGAGCACATTGCATTCGGCGGCGACAGAATCGGTCTTTTTTATGCCGAAAAGGGGGCATCGCAGCGCCCGTCAAAAATCGTTTATGACCGCAAGTATTCGTCATTTTCAACCTGCGAAGCCGAGGATTTTGATTGGGATAAAATTTTCGACGGTGCAGGATATTTCCATTTCACGGGAATCACTCCCGCCCTTGGCGGAAACCTTCCCGAAATTTGCCTTGAAGCCTGCAAAAAGGCAAAAAGCAAGGGGATCCTTATAAGCTGTGATCTCAATTACCGCAAAAATCTCTGGACGAGAGAACAGGCAAAGGAAACGATGGAAAAGCTTCTTGAATACGTCGACGTTCTTATTGCCAACGAGGAGGATGCCGCCGACGTTCTTGATATCCATGCCACCGATACAGATATCATTTCGGGTAAGCTCAGCAGGGAAGGATATATCGAAGTTGCGCAAAAAATAAGCAAAAAATATAACATCGGACGTGTCGCTATCACCCTTCGCAAAAGCATAAGCGCCTCTGACAACGATTGGTCTGCGCTTTTGTATCAGGACGGAACTCCTTATTTTTCGAAGGAATACCACATTCATATCGTTGACCGTGTGGGTGGCGGAGACTCGTTTGGTGCGGGACTTATATACGCCATTGCAAACGGACTTTCACCTCAGGACACCATTGAATTTGCCGCGGCGGCATCTTGTCTTAAACAGACTATTGAGCTTGACGTCAATCTGTCAAAGCCCGCAGACATTTTTGCTCTTGTGGGGGGGGACGGCTCGGGCCGTGTTCAGAGGTAAACTTATGTACGAAAAGCTGGATGTTGTTTTTGATGACCGTTTGCTTGTGGGCGAAAGCCCTTTGTGGGACGAAAAAGAAAAAAAGCTTTATTTTGTCGACATTCGGGGAAAATGCTATTACCGCATGAACTATTCTGACGGCACAAGCGAAAAGCAAGATCTTCCTCAATGGATAGGATGTCTTGCCCTTTGCGACAACGGCGATCTGCTTCTTTCGATGGAGGATGGAATATATCGCAGAACCTGCGACGGTCTTTTGACCCTTGCCCATCAGCCGATAAAGATCAAGGGCGAGCGATTCAACGACGGAAAGGTGGGCCCCGACGGACATTATTATATCGGAACGGCGGGGGCGGATTTTTCGGGAGCTTTTTACCGACTTTGGGACGGAAGGCTCGAGGAGCTTTTTGACCGATGCGGATGCTCCAACGGGATCGATTGGAGTGCAGACTCAAAAACCCTTTATTATATAGATTCAAGAGAACAAAAACTTGAAAAATTCTCGTTTTCCGCCGATCTTCACAGCCTTTCCGATCGCAAAACCATTTCGGAAATCCCGCCATCTTTCGGATGCGGAGACGGAATGTGCATTGATGCAAAGGGCGATTTGTGGATGGCAGTGTGGGGAGCTTCTTGCGTCCAACATATCGAAGCCGCAAGCGGCCGTGTGCTTGAAACGGTTCATATCCCCGCAACCCAGGTCAGCTCTTGTTGCTTTGCGGGGCACGATCTTCGCGATTTGATAATAACCACCGCCGCCGTGCGTACCGAATTTTCCGACCAGCCCCATGCCGGCAAGGTTTTTCGCTATCGCACCGACGTTTGCGGTGTAAATATAAACAGATACACAGGGAGGTAATGTTCGATGAATAAAACCGTAATCGTGACCGGCGCAGACTATAACCACACAGGCTTTGCCATAGCAAGACGCTTTGCAAGGGAAGGCTATGACGTTGTGCTCACCTGCATCACAGAAGAACTTGTAAACGAAGCAGTGACACACCTTGAATCCGAGTGTCCCGTCAAGGTGAAAGGCTTTGTTCTTGATCTCAGGGAAAAAGAGCATTCGATAAAGCTTTTTGAAGAGCTTGATCGGCAAGGAATTTTTGCCGAGACACTGTGTCTTAATGCCGCAGATCTTGCCATAGGTCCCGATGCTTCAAAAGGAACGCCCTTTTTCGAGGTGACTCCCGAATATGTGGAATATATCCTTCAGGCAAACGTGGTGGGAAATTTCCGCCTGATCCAACAAGCGGCACTGCGTATGAAAGAGCACGGCAAGGGTTCAATCGTCTTTATCAGCTCCAATTCTGCCATTCGTCCGAATTCCAACCGAGTTCCGTACGTGACCTCAAAGGGCGGAATCAACGCCATGTCAAAATCGCTTGCCGTGGATCTCGGAAAATACGGCATAAGAAGCAACGTAATAATGCCCGGCACCATCAAAACAATGCGTTGGGTGGCGATGGGCGACAAGCAGATCACAAACGGAACCATGACTCCCATTGGAGACATTTCCGATTTTGAGGATATTGCAAGTGCCGTATATTTTTTGGGTTCGGACGAATCGAAAAATATAACCGGTGCCGAAATTACGGTGGACGGAGGCATGTCTACTCAGATTTTCCCCGAAATTCTCAATGATTATCGCCGTGCGGAGATTGCAAAACGCGAGAGTGAAAAGGAGCAGAAAAAATGAAAATAATTTTAGGTGCGATAAAGGAATTCAATGACGATGCGCTGATGATGGCAAAACAGCTCGGTTCATCGGGGTTTCACTTCAACACCCCGCCCATTGCTACGGCAGACGAGAAGTTTTTCACCGTCCGTGCCCTTACCTGGCTTAAGGAATACACCGAAAAGTTCGGGCTTACCCTTGATATGATCGAAAATGTGCCCATCCGCTTTCTTGACAAGGTAATTATGGGGCTCGACGGCAGAGATGAGCAGATCGAAAATTACATAAAGACCCTTCGCAATATGGGCGAGGTGGGTATTCCGATTCTCGGACATCATTTTTGCCCCACCTGGGCGTGGCGCACCAGCATTACCCATCCTTATCGCGGAGGAGCCACCGTTTCGGCTTATGACCATGAGCTCGAGGACAAGGTTCCGAATGCTTATGCGGTCAGCAAATATCATATGATCGCAATGGGCGAGGACGTTGTTCCTCCCACTGCCGAAAAATTGTGGGAAAACTTCACTTATTTCATAAAAGCCGTGATTCCCGAGGCGGAAAAAGCAGGCGTCAAGCTGATAACCCATCCTTCTGACCCGCCCTTGCGCAAGGTTGCGGGCGTTGAGCGAATATTCATTTGCAAAGAGGATTTTTTAAAGGCCGAAAAAATTGCCAACAATCCCGCATGGGGAATCAATTTCTGCATGGGCACCTTCTCGCAGCTTGGCGGAGAAGAGTGCGTTCTTGACATGATCCGTGAATTTGTACCCAAAAATCGTATCCACATGGTACATTTCCGCGACGTGCAGGGAACTCTTGAAAAGTTCAACGAGTGCTATCTTGGCGACGGACGATATGATCCTTCAAAGGTTATGACCGCTCTTTGCGATTATGGCTATGACGGACTTGTGCTGGATGACCACGTTCCGTATCTTACGGGGGACACCCGCTGGGGACATACCTCAAGAGCCTATGAATTCGGCTTTTTGTGCGGCATGGCAAATATGCTCAGATATAAAAACGAGAGCAACAACTGACAGAAACTCATAAATTCATGCCTTTTAACATCGGAGATGGGCAACGTAACTTAATAATGCTTTTTGGCAAAACAAAAACCGCATCGTACGATGCGGTTTTATATTTCGGAAAAATTACTGCTGGAGAAGCTCGAACTTGTAGCCTACGCCCCAAACTGTTTTGATCTGCCACTTTTCGGAGATGTCTGTAAGCTTTTCGCGGAGTCTCTTGATATGTACGTCAACAGTTCTCGAGTCGCCGAGGTAGTCAAAGCCCCAAACCTTGTCGAGCAGCTGGTCGCGGGTGAACACTCTGTTGTAGTTGGATGTGAGGAAATAGAGAAGTTCAAGTTCTTTGGGAGGAATGTCAACAGACTTTCCGCAGAGTTTGAGTTCATATTTCTGAAGAGAGATCTCGAGGTTGTCAAACTTTACAACTTCGGAATCGTCGCTTTCATGACCTGCGCAACGGCGGAAAACTGCCTTTATGCGCGCCACAACTTCTTTTGTATCAAAGGGCTTTGTGACAAAATCGTCTGCTCCGAGCTCGAGGCCCAGAACTTTGTCAAAAACTTCGTTCTTTGCAGTGAGCATGATGATGGGCTTCGAGGAGATCTCGCGGATTTCGCGGCAGACCTGCCAACCGTCCTTGCCGGGCATCATGATGTCGAGAAGAACAAGATCAGGTTCGTAGATCTTGAAAGCGGAAACCGCCTTTACGCCGTTGTTTGCAACAACGATCTCGTAATCTTCGTTTTCAAGACAGATCTTCAGCAGGTCACAAGTGTTTGTGTCATCATCTGCAATCAGTATTTTTAGTCCCATGTGTTCCTCCATGTCGGCGAAAAAATTCCCGAACGTTTAACAATCTTTTCATACAATTATTGAATGTTGATAAATTACACAATTTGTTAATTTTATCAACACTAATATTGTATACTTTTCGTCAACGACATTGATGAACACATTTTTAACAAATGTGATATAAATTATAAATTTTATCAAATCAGCGATTTTTTGTGTCGAGTTTTTGAATGTTTTCAAAAAATATTTTTCCGCCGACCTTTGATTTTGCATTGCACAGCCTTTCGAGCGTTTCGTTTATCTTCTTGCAATCCTGTGCATCTTTGCCCGAAAGACAGGCGGCGGCAAAGGCAACCGACGGCAAAAGCGCAGGCAAAAGCGAACGTATAAAAGCGAGATCGTTTCTGATATTCATAACAAGAACCGCATCCTTTACCCCCGCAATACTTCGCGAGGGAGGGAATACCGATTTTTTCTTTTTTGTTCCTGCCGCGTCGTAGTTTGAAATATTTGAAAGTCCGCAGAGATGCGAAGTGAAAAAGGCGGCCTCGCCGTCGCAAACTTTTGACGTTATCTCGGGCATCACGTCATCGGCGGCAAACCCATCACATCCCACCGTGAAAACAACGTCGCATGTGCGGCAGATGTGCAAAAGCTTGTTTTCGCACATCTTTGTCAGCTTCTCGTTGCTTTTTGCCAAAAGCTGTGTGTGGTAACCTCCCAAATCAAAACCGCTGTCTTTCATAACAGATGTAATATACGAGCAGGCTTTCACCGATTTTGAAAGCTCGGCAATATCTTTTCCGCAGCAAAGTATGCCGAAAACCGGCATATCGGTCATAAGATCATTCCTTTCATTTATATTATATATAAGCAAAAAACCATCACGTTTTTGCCGTGTATTTAAAATTATACCCGGTTTCTGCGGCTTCCACAACAAAAAGCGTTCGAAGTAATTCTTTGGAATTTTTGAAAAAAATCAAAAATAATTTTCACAATTTTGCCTTACCTTGGCACAATCCGAAGTATTTGGGCGCAAAACAGGTATGTTTTTGTTTTTTTGTATTACGAAAAGTGCCTTGACATAACCGACGAAAAAGGGTATCATATATATAAGCAAAAACAATCTATTTTATCACGAAAAGGAATTACAATGCAGATAAACGACCGCAAAACATATATACCCACAAAAAAGAGCGTGGTGGCGCTGGGAAATTTCGATGGAATACACCTTGGCCATGTGGCTCTCATAAACAAAGCAGTTGCTTTTGCGAACGAAAGCGGCTTTTTGTCCTGCGTTTATACCTTTTCGGATCATCCGTCCAATTTCAAAAACGGCATAAACGGAATAATCACAGACAATTCGGAAAAGGCACAGATCCTTTCGGAGCTTCGCGCCGATCTTCTTTGTCTTGACGATTTCGATATGGTAAAAGATCTTTCGTGCAGACAGTTTTGCGAAGAAATCCTTGTGAAAGGTCTGGGCTGCGAGATCGCAGTGTGCGGAGACAATTACAGCTTTGGCGCAGGACGAAGCGGAAACTCCGATACCCTGAAGCGCGTGATGGAAGATTTGGGTAAAAAAGTTGTCGTTCTCGATTGCGTTTCGAAATGCGGTGATTGCATCAATTCAACCCACGTGCGCGAGCTGATATGCGAGGGAAAAATGGAAGAGGCGTCAGAACTTCTTGGCAGAAGGTATTCTTTTTGTTCAGAGGTGGTCCACGGCAAAAAGCTGGGACGTGTTCTCGGCTCGCCTACGATAAATCAGTTTTTCCCCGAAAAAAAACTGCGCCCGAAAAACGGAGTATACATAAGCCTTTGCAGCTTTGACGGCAAAAAATATGCCGGTGTCACAAACGTTGGCGTAAACCCCACGGTGAACGACGGAGTAAACGCCCCCGTGCTTTGCGAAACACACATAATCGGTTTTGACGGCGATCTTTACGGAAAAGAAGTGAGGATAGAGTTTTGCCGCCATCTGCGCGATGAGAAAAAATTCCCCTCGCTTGACGAATTGAAAAAAGAGATCCTGCACAATGTTTCCCAGGCGCAGGAATATTTTGAAAGGGAGACGCTCTTATGAACAAAAAAACTCTTCCTATTATTATAAGAGTTATTTGCGTGCTTTTGTGCTTGCAGATGATCCTGCCGTCGCTTGCCGTTTCGGCATTTGCCGACGAGGACGGGGAAGTGCAGCTTTCGGCAAAGCCGCTTTCTTATCTTGACAACAAAACCTTTTTTGATTTTGCCTCGGTCGAACAGCCTGTGCTTGATTCGGTATATGCCATGGCGATAAATCTTGATACCGGCAACGTAATGTATGAAAAAAATCCCGACGTTCTGCTTTTTCCCGCATCGGCGGTAAAGCTGATGACGGCGGTGGTGGTTTTTGAAAACGTCGCCGATCTTGACACCATGGTGTATGCATCCGAAAACGCCGTGAAGATCACGTCCGGCACAAGGATAAATCCCACCCGTCCCATTAAGGCAGGCGAGGGTTTCACCGTGCGCGAGCTTCTTTACGGACTTCTTGTAAACGGCGCCAACGATTGCGCCAATGTTCTTGCCGAGCACGTCGGAGGTTCTGTCGACGGCTTTTGCAAAATGATGAACGAGCGTGCCGCAAAGCTTGGTGCAAAGAACACCACCTTCAAAAATCCCACGGGTCTTCACGATCCCGAAATGAAAACGACGGTGCGCGACCTTGCCATAATTTCGTGCCACGCTTTTTACATCAACGAGCTTGTAAAAATGGCAAGCTCAACAAACTACACCATCGAGGCGACAAACCTTACTTCCGAGCGCAGATATCTTTACAACCGCAACCGTATGATAAGACGGGTTGAAAACGAAAAGAACTATTTTTACAAAGGAACCCTCGGTTTAAGCTCGGGCTCCACCCCCGAGGGTGGAAACTGTGTTGTCGCCGCCGTTTCGCGCGACGGGCTTTCGTATCTGACTGTGGTTATGAACGCGGGCGGAACCGAAAAAGAAAACTACGCCTTTGACGACACCATTTCTCTCATGAATTCCTGCTTCAACAATTTTTCTGTGCAAAAGGTGGCGGGTGCAGGCGTTATTCAGTGCGAGATACCCGTGGAGCTTGCGGCAAAGGTCGACCATGTAACCTTGCATGCGGCGCAGGATATTTCGGCGCTTTTGCCAAACAATCTTGATTTTGAAAAAGATATCCAGCTTGACAATCGCGTGCTCAGCGATGCCAAGGCTCCCATCGAAAAGGGTCAGACGTTCGGCGAGCTTGTTGTAAAATACAAGGGCAGCGTGACACTCGGTACCACAAGCCTTGTTTCGGGCATATCGGTCGAGCGCAGCAACCTGCTTTACTTTTTAAGCGTTCTCACAGCGTTTTTTACAAGCAGGTGGTTTATTACGGCGGTAATTTCCGCGTTCGTGCTGTTTGTGATCTATTGCTTCATATATTATAAGGCGCGCAGAAGGCAGAGAAGATACAGAAGATAAACGAAAATTTTAAAAAACAAAATGACAAAACGAAAAAGCCGGAACAAATCCGGCTTTTTTGCGTCTTATAAGTATACGGCGGCATTTTTGCGCGTGGGGGGAGGGTAGTGTTACAGTCATGTTACAATATCGCAAAACCTATTGCAAAATCAAAAAGCTTGCTGTATTATAAAAGTACAATCAATTGCGGCATCTTTTAAGTTGTTACACACGGCACGTCAGTGTTACAGTTGTGTTACAAACAATCAAAAGGTATTGCAAAAAAATCGATTGTGTATTATCATAAGTCTGTAAGTAGGAAAAAGGCGATCGCTCGTCGTTTTCCGCTTCCAAAAATTTTATTACAGGAGGATTTCCAAATGAGAAAGATCACAAAACTTCTCACACTCGCTCTTGCGGCTATGATGATCATCGGTATGATCCCCTTCGCAGCAAGCGCAGCATTCGAAGATGTTTCTTATGATGACGAGGCTCTCTACGAAGCAGTTGAGCTCCTCTCTACTCTCGGCGTAGCTAAGGGTACATCTGAAACAAAGTTCAGCCCCGAAGAGAATGTAACACGTCAGCAGATGGCTGCTTTCGTTTACAGACTCATGAAGGCAGGTAGATCGTCTGAAGGCGGCGTTAACACAACTCCCTTCACCGACCTCGAAGATTCCACATTCTTCAACATGATTTCTTGGGCTTCCAACGCCGGAGTTATCAAGGGCACATCCGCTACAACATTCAATCCTAAGGGTGGCATCACTCTCCAGGACGCATATGTAATGCTCGTTCGTGCTCTCGGTTACGAGAATGACGGTCCTCTCTCCTATCCTTTCGGTTACACCGACAAGGCTGAAGAGCTCGGTCTCGACGAAAACATCGCTTCTGATGTTGACTACACAACAACCCTTAACCGTGGCCAGGTTGCTATCCTTCTTGCCAACGCATTCTACGCTGACATGAACGAAACAACTGTTGAATACGAGTGGGTTACAAACGGCCAGACTGATGCTTACGTTCCTGTTGAAACAACAGAAACAATCGCTCACAAGATCTTCGGTGTTGAAGAAGAAACATTCGTAGTTCTTGGTACAACTCACTACGGCATCGACAACGTAACTGCTACTTACGACGAACTCAACGACGTTGAGCTCATCACAGGTACAAGATACGACAACGACGGCAACGTAATCGCTACAGGCGTTGACTTCGAACTCGAAGAACTCGGCCTCGACGGTGACGCTGACGAATACTTCCTCGCAGAACTCACACTCTTCGTTAAGAAGGATGCTAAGGACGTTGCTGACGACGAAGTTATCGCTGCTAAGTCCAACCTCGTTAAGAAGACAATCACAGCAGCTGACGTTAAGATCGCTACTTCCACAAAGACCGACAAGGAATACTATGTTGGCGGCGTTAAGAAGGCTGACGGCGACAAGGTTATGACAGGTATCGTTGAATTCGGCGGCATCTCTGCTTACCTCGACTACGATCAGGCTCCTTACTCCTACAAGAAGGATTACGCAGCTGAAGACGGCATCAAGTTCATCGACCTCGAAACAGGTTCTTACGATGAAGACAATGCTACATTCGCATTCGTTGACACAGGCATCTCCTTCCAGGGTGCATACGTACAGTCCAACAACGGCTCTTACGACAACCTCACAGTTGAATTCGAAGAAGAATTCCCCCTCATTTATAACGAAGGTCTCTACGAAGCTGACGTTTACGACTCCAACGGAGACGGTTACGTTGACTACCTCTTCATCAAGGATTACACATTCGTTGAAATCGTTGACAAGAAGAACAAGCCCTTCAAGGGTCTCCAGAACTTCAACAGCGCAGACTACTACTCCATCTACACTGAAGACGCTACAGTTGAAGGCGATTACAAGTCCGGTGACTTCGTTCTCGCATACGTAAACGATGGCGCTAAGTACGTTAAGGTTGCTGAAACAATCGCTCCTATCGAAGCTATGGTTTCCGCAAGATCCAGCTCCGACGATTCCAAGACTGTTACCTTCAAGTCCGGTGAAGTTGTTGAATTCGTAGGCGCAGCAGACAAGTACATCAACTACATCAACGCTCCTTCTTACGCAGACTTCAAGGCTGGTAAGACATACAAGGCATACATCAAGGGCGACGTTCTCCTCCACAAGGATGGCGTATCCTCCGGCGATTTCGATGCAGACGCTAACTACGCGATCGTTCTTCCTTACGACGAAGATCCCGTAACTAAGTACGTTGTATCCGGCGAAGGCGCTGAAAAGATCACTGACGAAAGAATCGTTTACTCCGCTACAGGCGTTGTTGACGGCGAATTCGTAACATACTTCTATGTAAACGCAGTTATCGACGGTGCAGTTAAGGCTGTTCAGCTCGCTGACTACGCTAACACATTCGTTTCCTACGACGGCGCTTACGAGCTCCTCGAAGAAATCGACAACCAGAAGATCACTGACAAGGAAGTAGCTGAAACAGTTATGTACAACGACTTCCTCAACAAGTTCAGCACATACACAGTTGATTCTGACGGTGCTTACACATTCACAGCAATCGACTTTGCAGGCGCTGATGAAGCAGCTACAATCTTCGCTGACAAGGACGAAGAAGGCGCAGTTTACCTCGCAGCAGCTTCCGCAAGCATCAAGAACTTCACAGGTTCCATCTATAACGTAACAGGTATCGAAGGTATCTCCAAGTTCACTCTTAAGGACTACTCCAAGCTCATCATCAAGACTGTTGACGATGAAGGCGAAGATGTTTACACTGTTTACACAGCTAAGACTCTTCCTGACTTCGCAGAAACAACATTCACAAACGTAATGTCCGTATTTGTTAACAACACAGCTTCCTCTTACGAAAACCTCGGCATCCTCTATGCTGAAATCGATGAGTTCAAGTCTGATGTAACATACGACTACAGAATCGTTATTTCCGCTAAGACAATCGCAGATGAAGACGGCAAGGAAAAGAACATCTACACAGTTCTCAACATCACCAACGCAGCAACTGCCGGTGACATCGAAACTGTTAAGGGTCTCTCGGCTCCTGCAAACGGCAAGTTCGTTCTCATGAACGAAGAAGGCAAGATCGCAGAAGTAGCTTCGATCGGCTCCACATACGTAGAAGACAAGATGTTTGAGGCTACCTTCAACGGCGGTTACGAAGAAGCTAACAAGTTCCTCGAAATCGGCGACGGTAACACCTACGTTATCACTGACGACACAACATTCCTCTACTACACATCTCCTTCTGTTTACCAGATGGCTGATGATGACATCCTCACTGTTGAAGATAACTCCTACGAAGGTCTTGAAGAAGCTGCAAGCTTCAAGCTCTACATCGTAGCTGACGAAATCGACGACAAGAACACTGATGACTCCATCAAGACTGTTAAGTCCATCATTGTTACAAAGTAATTAAACTTTCATAAAGTTTGGCTCCCGGCAGAAATGCCGGGAGCTTTTTTGTCTGTATTTAAAATCGTATGCAGTCTTTGCTTTAATACGTATTAACCGATATTGCACACAAGGACAGTCAGATAATGGCTCCTTTACTTCTTGCAATGGGTGGTACCATGATGCGAAATCGGGGAAATTGTTGAATGTGCCGATTCTGTTTTAATATACATTCAATCCTAAGATCACACCGAAGCATTGAATGTGACGCTCCGGAACATCAAAAAACGATTATCGTCGACGAAACATTTAAAAATACACAAATTTCATTGGTAAAACTGCACGAAATCGACATGCGGTTTTTGCGCTTTGTTACAAAAGTGTTACATTTCCGAATTTAGTGTTGATATTTTGAAAGTTAGCTGATATAATATATGTGATAAATGGAGTATAGGCGTAATTATCATTATATGCGCCGTTCTGTTTATGCCCCGCGCAAGCGTGGCAATATATTTTACAGGAGGACAAAAATTTATGAGAAAATTTGCCAAAATTTTGTCTATGGTTCTTGTTGTCGCAACACTTGCAACACTTTGCACCTTCGCTTCTTCTGCAGCTAACTTCAAAGACGTTTCTGCAAAAGACGAAGCTCTCTATGATGCAGTGCAGCTTCTCAATTCCCTCGGAATTGCAAAGGGCCAGAGCGAAACAACCTATGGCGCAAACAAACCTGTTACACGTGAACAGATGGCTGCCTTCATCTACCGTCTTATGAAGGGCGGCAGATCGCTTGAGGGTGGCGAAAACCTTTCCGGTTTTACCGACCTTGTCGATCCCACATTCTTCGGAATGATCTCCTGGGCTTCTGATTCCGGCGTTATCAAGGGCCGTTCGGCTACCGAATTCGACCCCTCCGGCAAGATCAGCCTTCAGGACTGCTACGTTATGATCACCCGTGCTCTCGGCTATGAAAAGGATGAACCTCTTGCTTATCCTCATGAGTACATAGACATAGCTGAAAGAATCGGTCTTGATAAGAACATCGACTACAAGAAGGTTGAATACACAGACAACCTCAACCGTGGTCAGGTTGCTATCATCCTTTACAACGCTTTCTACGCTGAAATGGACGAGACCTACGAAGAGCTCTACATTCCCGCTTTTGATAGAGAAAACGTTGGCGCGGCTAACCAGTTCGTATATATCCCCACACCCGAAACAGTTTGTCACAAGATCTACGGCATCGAAGAGATCGTTCGTCGTGTAGTTGCAACTCCTAACTACGCTATCGACCTCTCTGAAGTAGGCAGAGGCACAGACTACAAGGCATACAAGCCTCTCGGCGGCGAAACAATTGATGAAGTTCTTATTCAGACTGCCGCTATCGTTCCCGAAGAAAACTCCGCAAAGCTTCTCAACGAAGAGTCGGTTATTCTCTTCTCTGACCTCGGTCTTGACGGTAACGCAGACGATTACTTCCTCCGCGACATCACAATGTATGTTCAGAAGGATGGTACAATCCTCGCTGCATTTGCAAACGGTAAGGTTGTAACAGAATCCACAGCTTCCATCGGTACAAAGGCCGGCGAAGATCACTACAAGGATTACTACCACTATAACACTTCCAGAGATAACAGAAAGATGCGTTCCGGCGTTGTAAACTTCCTAGCTGACAAGGCTTACTTCTGGAACAAGCCCAACGATGTTCCCAACTATTCTTGGTCCATCGTTCCTACTTGGTCTGACGACGAAGGCAGAATGATCTTCACAGCAGGCCGTACATGGGCAAACAAAGCTCAGCCTGAATTCCCCGAACCCGGCGTTTATACAGAAGCTAACAAGGTAGCATGGAAGGATCAGAACAAGGCGAACCACGAAAACCTCGTTTCTGTTGTTTCTGTAATCTCCACCAGCGGCGGACGCTACAACACTCAGTACTACGATTCCAACTCTGACGGTATCGTCGATTACTTCTGGGTACAGCCCTACACCTTCGGCAAGATAGTTGACAAGAAGGGCGATGCTTTCACACTTAAGGCTAAGCACACAGGCGATTCTTCTTACAGAGCTTACTACAACGCTGATAAGAGCATGCCCGAAATCTACGTTGGCGACGCTAAGGTAGTTGGCGGTTCTTACGAAAACGGCAAGTATGTTTACGCGTACGTTTGCGCTCCCGGTAACTACATCAGAATCGCTCCCGATGATGCAAACGCAGGCTTCAGAACTGTAATTGCAAACCCTGTTAAGTACGACGCATCCGATGCTAACTCCACAACATGGTCCGACGGTACAGGCACAGCTGCTTGGAACTCTGACAACCAGATCGTTGGTCACATTTCTTGGGCAAACCATAAGGTATCCGGTCTTCTCTCTCTCAACAGTGATACAGATAAGAGCGCGGCTGACTCGCACGCTACCGGCTTCGCTGATGCTTGGAGAAAATCTGTTCGGGACCATGGTATCGATACTACATGGGAATTCGTTGTAAACGGCGGCCGTGTATATCTTGCAAAGATCCTTCAGGAAGAAGTTAACCTTGCAGAAGATTACGCAGTTATCCAGTTCATCAACGAAGACGAACTCCAGGTTGTATTCAAGGCCGGTGGTATTGGTCTTGACGGCGGTCTCGAAACAAAGAACTACGTTCGTGCATTTATCAACGGCGAGTTCCAGCTCGTTCCCATCACTAAGGAAAACGAAAACTCTGCATCCGGTTACCAGGATGACAACTACTTTGTAGACAAGGGCCTTGTTAACAATATCTGCTCTTACACAGTAGGTAAGTCCGGCGAATACACCTTCGATCCTTATGTTCCTTCCGCAAAGGCAGCTGACCTTGCAGACAAGGAAATGGAATCTAAGACTTACGGCGTTGAAGTTGACGGTGTAACTCTTAAGAAGGTTCAGAACAAGCTTTATCAGTTCGTTGCTCCCGAAGGCAGCAGTGTTCCTGCTTCCCTCAAGCCCAACGGCATGAAGTACGTTACAATCACTGACAGCACAAAGATCGTTGTCAACTACATTGACGAAGAAGGCGAATCCGATTACGTAATCTACGACGCGGCTAACCTTCCCAACTTTGATGCTGATGATGCGGCAAACGTATTCACAAAGGCAATCATCGTTCTCTCGAACAATCCTGATTCCGTAACAAACGAAAATCTCGCATTCGTATACGCTGAAATCGGCGGCGAAATCGTTAATGACAGCAAGGCTACTGAAAACTATGCTATCATCCTTTCGTCCATCGAAACAGTTGACGAAGAAGGCAAGACAACAATCGTTTACAAGACAGCTGATCCCAAGACAGGCGAAGTTGCTCCTCAGAAGGAAACTGCTAAGGCTTCCTCCACAGAGCTCGCAGCTCACTCGCTCTACCTTGTAACAGAAGCAGGCTTCATCAAGAACACAACCGGCGGTAAGGTTGCAAGCCTTGCTAAGGACAGTGCAGATCTCGTCAAGATCGAATCTTATGAAGAAACAGAAAACATCCTCATCCTCGAAGGTGCCGGCGACGATGCTCTCCTCACCGACGAAAACACAATCTATGCTCTCTATGACAGAAGCACAGGTACTGTTACAATCGAAGATGTTGAAATGCTCTCCGTAACAGCTGAAGACGATACAGAAAACAAGTATTACAACGAAGGCGAAGACGCTCTCACAGTATACGTTGTTTCCGAAGAAAGAGATGACGAAGAATTTGAATTCGTAACTCTTATGATCGTCGCAAGAGGTTAATCGATTTAACTAAAGCACAACTATATGGCACCCTCAAATATGAGGGTGCCATTTTTTGTCCATAAGAAAACGGCAGAGAAAATCTCTGCCGTTTTAAGTTATTTATAAAACAGAAAAACTAATTTAAAATCAGAAGCATCATTTAAAATCAGAAGCATCATTTAAAATCAGAAGCATCATTTAAAATCAGAAAATATTATTTATAAATGAGAAAATATTGTGTAGAAAGCCGGTCAAATATCGGTTTCAAAACTCTTTTTGCCATCTGTAAACATCTGCATTTGTCCGTTCGGCAATATCAGCTTTTTTGCGACACCGTCGGGGGAAGTGATGCAGATGTTAAACTTTTCGCCGTCTGTCTTCCAATCAACCTTTACAATTCCAAAGCGTGTTGGGACGTTTCCGCTTGCATATTCAAGACCCATGGTGTTGGGTGCAATAACAATTTCGTTATCCAGACTGTATTTCACGCCGAGAACGTTTGCCGAAAATTCATAAAGCGGAGCGCAACTCCAAGCATGACATTCGCTTCTCGGATCGTCGGGGTTTTCGCACCATGTTGTACATCCAAGTTCGATCATCTTTTGCCATCCGCCAAAATAGTTTGCCGCCATGTCATAGCACCCTGCTTTTTCAAGGGCGCGGAACAGGAAAAAGTTCATCGAATAAGAACTCTTATAAATATCGTCAAGATCAAGCTTTTGTGCCATCTTTTTTGCTTCTTCGCCGCTGACGATACCGGAAAGGACCGCCCACATGATGGTATGCATGCTGAAAGTTCCCTCGCCGTCGTGGTACATCTGCTTGTTTTTGTCATAAAGCTTTTCGTTTATGGCAGAGCAAAGGGAGTTGTATCTTTCGGTATATTCCGAAGCAAGGTGAGGACGAGAGCAGACCGAAGCTATATGTGCGGCGTTTTTCAGAGCACACGCGAGATAAAGACTGTATATCGTGTGGGGTTTTCCGTCAGAAACCGGCGCGTTGCCACGCTCCCATCCGGGTACCCAGTCGACAAAATCCCATTCTCTCGATGTGGTTACAAGTCCGTCTTGTGTAAGATTGTTGTCAAAATAATTAAGTATTTTGTCAACGGTACCTATGTGCGTGCGCACATATTGCGCATCCGCCGTTGCTTCCAGATAATCGTGCAAAAGCCAGATCCAGAAAAGCGAAAAGCCGGGAATTATCTGAGTCATTGTGCAGGGATAGTTTGCGCACAAAAGGCCGCAGGGCTGCTGGGATGCCGCAAAATCATAGATACATTTTTTAACAAGCTTGCGGTCAGCAGTTAATCTCATATAAACGGCAGCTTCAATGGCACTGTCCATATCATATTGCTGCTGCTCGTAGTAGGGACAGTCTACAAAAAGCTCTGTGGTGCAACAAAGTAGGGTGTTTATGCTGATTTCCTGCATTTTGTTGAAATTTTCGTCAGAGCATGTGAAAGACCCGTCGTAAGTTATCGGATAATGATAAATATATCCCTTGGCTGAAACCACTTTTTCGGGGGTTTCGGTTTCAATTCTTATATATCTGAATGCGCGGTACCAAAAGCTGTCAAAGGTGAAATCGCGAGATCCCGACGAAACCTTGTCGTAAATACCCTCGATCCTTCCGCTTGTGTCGCCGCGGTTGCGCTTTCCATCGTCAAAAACGTAGCATTCGGCGTAGGTTATTTTCGCATCGCACCCTGCCTTGAACGAAAAAGACACGTTTGCGGTCACATATTTGCCCGCATCGTATTCAATAAAGTTTTTTCCGCGTCGCACTTCTGTAAAGGTTATTTCTTCTGCCGGTGCAATCATTGCTATCTCGCGCTCGCGCAGTCTGAAGGGCGCCCAGCCGTAGGGGAGAGTGCGCGGAGTTGTAAAGTCAAAGGCATCTCCTTTTTCTATCGGCATCGGTACACATATTCTGTCGCCGCAGACGTCCTCTCTCGGGAAAATAAAACTGTCAAGGTCGATAAGCAGGTGATTTTTTATAAATTCGCATTTCCAGCTTTCGTCTGTTCCGAAAACTGCGCTTTCCGAGCGCGCTTCAAAAAGAAATTCGGGCTTTGAAAAAATAAAACCTGTCGTGAAAGCCGTGGTTTCAACAACGTGAAATACAACGGCGCGGATCTTGTTTTCGCCCTTGTGAAGATTTGCGGTTACCTTGTCAAAAAATCTGACGTCCTGCGCAGATCTGCACGGACCCTCGCAGATGTATTTTTCGTTGATAAAAAGCTTGTATCGTCCTGCGGCAAAGGCGCATATGGTAAAAGAATCGTCTTTTTCAAGCGTTACGGTTTTTGTATATTCATAAACGCCGCCGTCACATCTTCCGCGGTCATAGTGCAAGCCTGCCGGTCTTATATAAAAAGCCATATTCAAAGCCTCCGTGTTTTTTTGATATTATATCACGAAGTATGCTTTTTTGCAATAGATAATAGTTTTTTCAGTTGTACGATAGTATCGAAAAAATACACAAACCAATGGAGTTTGGCGGGCGCATCGTTTTAGAAATAAAAACTCTTCTTGACAAAATGTGCCGTTGGTGATATATTTATAATGAATATTTTTGCGAACACAAATGCTTTATAAAGGAGTTGTTGGTGTGAATAACAAAGTAATTCTTGTGTCGATCGATGGTATGCGCCCTGACGGATTTTTGTCGTGCAAAAACACTTTTTGCGATGAGATGATGAAGATCGGTTCGTACGTTCTTGATGCCAAAACTGTCTATCCATCCGTGACTTTGCCGTGCCATATGTCCATGTTCCACAGTGTGCCTCCCGAAAGACACGGTATCACAACCAATACGTATACTCCGCCCGTGCGACCGGTGAACGGAATTTTTGAACAGATAAAAGCGGCAGGCGGAAAGTCTTCCATGTTCTATGGCTGGCATCCCCTGCGGGATATTTCAAGATCGGGTTCGCTTTTTGCCGCGGAATATATCAATTCTTACGGCGACGAGCATACCGACGGAATACTTACGGACAAGGCTCTTTGCCACATAAAAAAGTACACTCCCGATTTTGTATTTCTTTACATGGTCGAGACTGATGAAAAGGGCGGTCACGACTGCGGATGGATGAGTGAAACCTATCTTTCGTATATAAGCTGTGCTATCAGCAACGTCAAAAGAGTGATTGATGAGGCGGGAAAGGATTACACCATCATCGTCACCGCCGACCACGGCGGTCATGACCGCGCCCACGGAAGTGATGCGGATTGTGATATGATGATCCCCATGTTTTTTATCGGAAAAGAATTTGAGTGCGGCAAAAAGCTTGAAAACGTAAGTATTCTCGATATTGCACCCACTGTTGCCGACATTCTCGGTGTTGAAAAATGCCGCGAATGGGAAGGCAGATCTCTTGTTTGTGAACGAAAGGCATAAAAATGGAAATTTTCTTTACTACACTTTCCCAGATGGGATATCTTTTCTCACTCATAGCATTGGGCTTTTTGCTTGCAAAGCTTAAAGCTATCCCCGAAAATTCATCGACAGTGCTTGCCAAGCTTGAAAACAATCTTTTTATCCCCGCGCTTGTGCTCGGCACATTTATTGGCAATTTCACTCTGGATAAGATAACAAGCTATCTCCCGTCGCTTGCTGTGTGCCTTGTTATAACGATCGTGATGATCCCGTTGGCAAGACTTTTTTCAAAGCTCTGCTCAAAGGATAACTATGTAAGGAATTTTTATATTTACGGCTTTACATTCCCCAATTTCGGCTTTATGGGCAATGCCGTGGTCATGGCGGTGTTTCCTGCCATTTTCCCCGAATATCTCGTGTATTGTCTGCCGATGTGGGCGTTTATCTATATGTGGGGCGTGCCCACCCTTCTTATTCCGTCGGAAGGGGAGAAGAAGGGGGTTGCCGAAAGGCTTAAAGCTTTTGTAAATCCCATGTTTGTTTCGATCTTCGTTGGCATGGCGCTTGGAATCCTGTTCGATCACTTTTCGATAGCTCTTCCGACTTTTGCCGCCGACGTCATTGACGTCTGCGGAAGCTGTATGTCGCCGGTTGCCATGCTGCTTACGGGTATCACTGTGGCAAAGATGGATTTCAAAAAAACTTTTTCGGACGTCGGAATCTATCTTTCGTCGGTGCTTCGCCTGGTGATTTTCCCGATCGTTACCATATTTGTGTTTTCACTGCTCGATTTTATTCCCGAAAGTGCCGTCATCTGCGCGGTCTGTGCGTCAAGCATGCCTTTGGGACTTAACACCATCGTCGTTCCCTCCGCCTACGGCAAGGACACGTCGGTTTCCACGGGTATGGCGCTGGTGTCACACACTCTTTCGTGCATCACAATTCCGCTGATGTTTTTGCTGATGGAAAAGGTGCTCTGAAAAGGAATATTTTTTCGGCAGATTGACCAAAATACACAATGATAATTTGTGTTTTGAGTACAACGCGACAATTTTTCAAAAAGTCAAAAAAAGTGTTGACATTTGGAAAAGTTTGCGGTATAATGTATGAGTTGATTAGTGTGAATAAAATGCCTTTTTGTGTGTGAGTGTAACACATTTCGGCACAAATTTCACTTTTCATACAATTTTTTATATTAAAAAGAGGAGGTGCGGTATGCCAACATTTAACCAGTTAGTCAGAAAAGGACGTGAACAGTCTACTTACAAGTCTAAGTCTCCTGCTCTTCAGAAGGGTATCAACACCCTTAAGAAGGTTGCAACAGATGCAAGTTCTCCCCAAAAGAGAGGCGTTTGCACAAAGGTTTCGACAAAGACTCCTAAGAAGCCTAACTCTGCTCTTCGTAAAATCGCGAGAGTTCGTCTTACCAACGGAATCGAAGTTACATCTTACATTCCCGGTATCGGACACAATCTCCAGGAACACTCTGTTGTTCTTATCCGCGGCGGAAGAGTAAAGGACCTCCCTGGTGTACGTTATCACATTATCCGTGGTACACTCGATACACAGGGCGTCGCAAAGAGAAATCAGTCGCGTTCGAAGTACGGTGCTAAGAAGGAAAAGGCTGCTAAGAAGTAATTCTTTTTGCGTTTCCCAATAGCCTGTTGGCTGATTCGCTCCGCATTTTTGCGGACAAGGTTTGTATTTTGGATAAGCCGCACATTGTTTTATATAAACTCGCGGAACTTCCAAAGTGCTGACGGAAGGTATTCATTCAGTAATGAAAAATTTCGAGTACCTATGAATTCATCTATTATATGAAGGAGGGAAGTATAGTGCCAAGAAGAGGTTCTGTACCGAAGAGAGACGTACTCCCGGATCCGCTCTACAATTCCAAGCTTGTAACAAAGCTTATCAACAACATCATGTACGACGGTAAAAAGGGTGTAGCTCAGAAAATAGTTTACGACGCTTTTGATATCATCAAGGAAAAGGGCAATGATCCCCTTGAAGCTTTCCAGAAGGCTATGGAAAACATCATGCCCGTTCTTGAAGTTAAGGCTCGCCGTGTAGGCGGTTCGACATATCAGGTGCCGATCGAAGTAAGACCTGAAAGAAGACAGACACTCGGTCTCAGATGGCTTACAACCTATTCTCGCGCAAGAGGCGAAAGAAAGATGTCCGAAAAGCTTGCTAACGAAATCATGGACGCAGTTAACGGACTCGGTTCTTCCGTAAAGAAGCGTGAAGATACTCACAAGATGGCTGAAGCAAACAAGGCGTTTGCTCACTACAG